>NZAS01000079.1 GCA_002686195.1 Candidatus Pacearchaeota archaeon
CAGCGATACGAACCGTTGGGTTTGAGACAACCTCAAACTCAGGAACGGTCACGCGGTCACCAAAGACACGAGACTCAGGAGCAGCACCATTACTGGATACAACTACAGCCGCGACATCAATATCACGGTCGTACACCGGCAGAGCACCCTGAGGTAGAGGATCCACGACTAGGGCTTTGCGAGCAACTCCCTGATAATCGAGGTTTCTACGGATTGGGTTAGCCATTGCCTGACCAAGAGCAATCTTGCCCTCTTGTGTCATCAAAGCCTGCTTAATCATCTCATCTCTCTGGCCGTCATTCAAGCCAGGCGCGGTGGCCTGAGCATTGCTTGATGGCTGAAGATCTTCGATAACCGAAGCATACTTAACTATCTGAGATAGCGCCTCCTGAACATTGGAGGCATTAATTTCACCATGTGTGTTAAATAATGTAGACATATTCTTTCCCTCCTAGAGAAGTGCGTTACCCAAGAACCACACTGCGTGGTACTCTGTAGCTGCGGCTAATCCGACCGCCGTGTTTGTAGTGGAGACAAGTGACGAATCTGTCACTTGTCCAACATAAATACCAAGCTGAATTCCACCGCCCACTGTGGTCAAAAGACCTGCAGCGGTAGCTTCAACAGCCGCATTTACGGTTGACGTTGCAGCGCTAAGTGTATCGGCGGTATCATTAACTCCGTACAACCCAGCCTGCGCCCAAACAGTCACCTTTCCAGAACCACGATTGGTCGCTGGTCCGATAACCACAGCGCCAGCAACATTCGTTGCCTGTCCTGCTGTCTGACCGATTAATGATCCAAAAAGTGTACCATAACCGCCAGATACTTCGCCACCGTCATCACTGAGTCCGCCTAAGCTTCCTGCTACACGCACCTTGCGTATGAAAGAAACACCTTGTGGCACACCGGCCACAGGGGTGGGTCCAGAAGCAACATCTGCAGCATAACCTTCAGAACCGGGGCCGGTCATTGCGGCAAGCTCAACATATTCGCCGCCTTCAAGGGCTCCATTATCAGCGTCATCAAGGTCGAACTGCCCAAGAGGTCTTAAACCAGGATTTAATAGTTTTAAAGACATTTTTTATTCTCCTTATAAAAATTTTACATTAAATATATTCAACCATTGAATATATTGTCTAGGTTTATTCACTAACTTGAAATTTGATTATATTAACTAGTTTTCTTAAGCGAGTTACGCAACCAAGCGTAATTTGCTCTGTAGTTTCCCGTTGGAGTGCTAAATGCCACATCCTGTGTTTGACGTTGTTGTTCTAATCCGTTTTCAACAAGCCCTCCTCTGCCAATAGAGTCTAAGACTACTATTGCCTTTGGATGAGCCGAGCTAACTAAATCAGCACCAGTTTCATCATGCACATTGTACAGGGTTTTATAATCACCTTTCGGGGTTTCCGATTTTTCGTCGTACAGTCTACCTAGACCTGTAAAATATGATCGGAGATATTGGTCACTATTACTGAGATCTGTTACAGCATCCTTGTAATAGGCCTTCGAAAAATCATCAGCTTCCTTTAGAAGCCTTGAATTATCATCATTTAAATTGATATTAGTAGATTCGAGAGCTTCTGTAGCTAACTTTTTAATAGAATTAAATCTTTCTTTTCTGTTCATATTATTTTCCTCAAACATTTCTGAGTTTTTTAGTAAGCCCTCAAGCATTTCCGAAGCATTGGGAAATAGCTTTCTTCTCTTCTTTATTTGTTTATTTTGTAATTGTCTTTCTCTCCAGGTAAGCCTCTCTTGTCCTCTGGGATCAATGCCTGCTCCGGGTCTTCCTGGGATGTTTTTGTCTTTACGAATTCTTTTAGTTCTCCACTTTCCAGATCCAGGGCCTATTAGGCCCGACCCTAAGCTGTGATCCAAAATTAACTCGAAAGCTTCGTTCAGCACTCTTTGTCCGTCTGGAACATCTCGTGCAAAATCTTTAAGATTAAGATGTTGTCCTCCTAAGATTCCAGGGTTTTGATTGGCTGCTTCGTAAATCACCATATCCGATCCCCTGCTTTCTCGAAGAGTCTTCATAGCCAAACTTACGGCTCCTGCATTGTCTGCTTTCATAGCGTCTACAAAAACATAACGAATCTTTCCTCCTCCAAAATTATAAGGTCGATCTAGCCTAAGATAAGCATCTTTATTATAGACAAACCTCATAAGTCTTCTCAACGTGGCTTTTAATAATTTTCTATCTCCAGACTCTTCAAGCTCTGCCAGCCTGTTATTCATCTCTATCCAATTACCATCTTCTGCTAAATCAGTAATCTCTTTGGTTGTAGGATGAATAGTCTTTCTTCCGGGAGAAGCGCCACCATCATCTGGAAGTCCATCCCCATCATTATCGGGGCCAAATATATCATCTCTATATACATATGCTCCACCAGCGATTGCTGCCATCAAAGCTAAACCCTTATTCCTCCATATTCCTCTTGACATCTTCCAAAGAATAAACTCTCTATTAAGCGGGTTCATAAGCTTTAACCATTTTCCGCCTGTTAATACATCAGCTGTTTGCATGATCTTAAGACGCTTTGCGGCGCTTAGTCCATCTAAAACCGTCTGTGTATGTACATCATCCATCTTTTTCAAAACTGCAACAGCATCATCTACATGCATATCTTCTACGGTTTTAACTGCTTTAGCTATATCTTCAGGCTTTCCGCTCTTTAATCCTTTGGCCAAATCATCCGCAACTCTTTTTATCTCCTCTGGAGTCTTGAGAGAGCCTCCGGGGACTCCAGCATCTGGAGGCCTAGGGGTTGGCGTATCTGGAGGCCTCGGAGTGTCTGGAGGCCTCGGAGTGTCTGGAGGCCTCGGAGTGGGCGTATCTGGAAGCCTTCCTGCCGCACGATACTCATCCATAAGATCGTCTATTGATGTTGCGGTCGGAGGAGGCGGAGCGCTTGGATTTATTAGTCTGCCTTTCCTCATTTCCTTGATCATATCCTCAGCGACTGCCTTGTTTCCAGAGGATCCCATTGTGGCTACCATAAAATCCACAGTTTCTTTATTATTAGCGCGTGCGCCAGAAGGTCCGTACAAATGCCTTTGCATTGCCTTTACTAATTCTTCAGCGCAGTCTGCTGTACAGCCAGTAGCATACCTGCCTCCTGCATCAAGCTCCTTCAAAACCGTCTCGACATCGCCTGACATTCTATTGAATTTAGCAACCATATCCGCTTCATCAGAAGCTCCAAGGAGAAGTTTTAAACCAGCCTTTGCTTCATCAGAGAACCTTGCTACATCTGCGCCTGCAAAGGCAGCTCTAGATGCAGCCATAACAGCATCATCAATTTTAGGTGCCGCAAACTTTTCAAAGCCAGAACCAACAGAGTCTGCCTTCTTGTTGAAGTTAGACATAGTTTTGAAATATGAATCTAAAGAACTATTGTCTGAAACTTTCTTTATTCGCATGCTACATCCTGCTCTAGAATTTCGTCTATTGTTCTTTCTATTCTATAAGCTAATTTGACATTGTTTTCTTGAAGAGCCGCTTCAACCAAGCCTCTTAAGTCGTCAAGAACTTCATTTTGAAGCCCTACGTCATATGTGTCATCTTCAAGATCAAGACTATCTTCTGCAACCTCATCTGATACTTCATCGAAAGCATTATCGTCCATAGCGCCCAAGGCCGCCCCTGCTCCTTCGGGATCTCCAGGATAAGCATCTTTGACAGCCTTAACCGTATTTACATCTAATGCAGCTTTTTCAAGCGAATTTATTTTTGCTTGCAGTATTTCAGCTCTTTTTACAGTCTCAATGACTTTCTTTTCAAGCTCTTTAAACACTTCACTGTTGTCAAAGTTAGCAAGGTCTTCTTTGCTCCATGAATTAATCATTTGGATCTCCTAGAATATATACGTATATCATCACATTTTAAATAATTAGTAGTTATAATAACATAAACTCTAATGTTCCAATAGACGCAGAAGGAGGCCCTGTACACAGAGCAACGCCCGGATGATTGTCTGTAGGCTGTTCAGAAGACAGCTTTCCATCTAATCCTATATATAAAGTACAATTAACTGGATAGATTTGAGTCGTGTCAAATTGATCAGTTGCATATATTCCTCGTTGATAATGAATAGTTACACGGCCACTTCCAATGGTTGTGTCATCTCCAGGTTTTCCTGCAACTCTATAAATATAATTTACAATAACCCTAAAACTATCAAAGGTTCCGTCTCCGTCCGAATCATGATTCAATACTGTGCCAGAAGGAACTGTTATAACTCCATTTACAGTATTTAAAACAACAGAAACAGTAGAAGTAAAACTATTTTCAATAACATTCGGAAACTCCAAAACTCCTGTAACATCAACCGAACCAACTCTATTCCCATTGCTGTCTATTTCGGATGACTGTGCATCAATAACTATAACCTCGTCTACTTGAGCTTTTGTAAACGCTGTTGTCCTTACATCATCAATAATGCCTAACGGAGCAGTTCCATCGCTTATGCTTGCAACTATATCATTACCAATCAATCCAAGCTGAGCAAACATCCCTGGTTCAAACTCAGCAGTTGGATCAACTGGCAAACTCATCGGAAGAGCATTACCACTATGAATAACCTTCAGCAATCTTATCTCCCTAAGTAAAAATATTAAAAGGGAAGGAAAAAGCTTCCCTCCCTTTTATTTTACTATTAATAGTAAAAATTTTTAACTGCTGATTTTCCTAATCGTGGCTTTAACCATGTCTGCAGCAAAGCCATCTCCACTATTTTGGAAGTCAGAAGCCATCTTATTAAGGACAGAAGCTATGTTTGATTTGCGACTTGCCTCCTTAGTAAGATCTTCTCTAATACTAAAGGCAGTAGCTTCTACAACATCTGCTGCAAATCCTTCATTTTTATTACGCAAACTGGCAGCAATCTTGCCTAGTCCGCTCATGATATAATGACCCAACGGATCATTAGAAGGTCTTGCTTTTGTCTTTCTTCTAGATTTACTAGTCTTCCTAGACCTATTAGTCTTCATAGAAGCTTCTTTTTTACTATCTTCATCATCATCTGCATAATCAGCATAATCGGCCATATCTTGCACTTGACTCTCCAAGTCAGCTACACTATCAGATTCTGCATTATCAGATTCATCTTCAGCGTTAGAAACCAGCAAATCTTTTAGAACATCATCAGTTACGTTGCCTCCGCTGTCTTGAGCTGTTTTTACTATATTTTGATTATTGCTCAAGAGTCTGTTAAACTCTTGAGCAATATTATCACCATTACGTCTAATGCTATACATTATATTTTCTCCTATTCCCACATGGATGCTAAGGCACCAGCCGACATCAATGTTGTGTTAGAGACAGGTTGAGAACCAGAATCGGACTCTACCCCAATGTTTAAACCGCCAAGGTCTGAAGCAATCTTAGTGTTTCTGACCGTGCGAGCATTACCAATGCTTCTCTTAAATGCTTCGAAAGCATTATTATCAAAAGACATTATCTCATCAACTTGGTTATCTAATGCAGTTTTGGTAGTAGACAAAAGTCCTTTTCTTTGCATTTCCAATCCAACATCATAGGCTCTGCGTAACTTAACTCTATAGCCCTCTCTTTCCTCATCTGCCTTCTTTGTTGCAATCTGAGTATTTAAAGATTCTTTTACAGCATTTGTCGCACGAGCTCTTGTAGACACGGGCTCTGCAGAAGCAGTTTTCACCGTTGCAGACTGCTTTTCAGTCTTTCTGTTAGAGGCACTTTGAGCAACAGATCTTTCAGCATTTCTCAACATTGCTGCTCTACTATTTGCGCGATCTTTTAGAATACGATCCTCTGCTTGCTTCAGAATTGAGTTGCGGCGGCCTCGTCTAAGGTTCATAGCTTCTGTTACCAGGCTATCAACAGCATCATCATCAGCTTCGTTTGCAACGCCCTGATCATTAGCTTCGCTCTCATCAAAGGCTGCATCATCAGCTGCATCATCTTCGACATAATCAACAACCTCATTTGTTTCGCCTCCTGACTGAGCAGTTTTTGCAAGACCTACGAGAGCCTTTGTTTCGCCTGTGATTTGATCTGCATCTCTCAAGGCAGAACCGGCAAGCTTAACAAACTCTCTTCGCTGGGAATGAGAAAGCTTAGACATATTATCATATGTTTCTGCAACCATAGATAGTTCATCAGCAGAATCATCTAACTTACGATAAGCCCTCTTTAGGTTGGTGATTATGTGATTAGAGAGAGCTTCAAGCCCGCCCTCTTCCGCTCCAACTTCCTCTCCTGGTCCGCCCTTATCCTTTCCGGTAAAGACGTTTACATCAACATCTGCAAGTCTATCGTCTTGCAATTGAGCCACTAGGTCTCTGACTTCATCAAGAAGCTGTTCAATTTCTGCAAGTCTATTATCAATAGCCTCTCCAGGCTCCTCCTCTGCGCCTTCCTCACCTTCTGCGCCTTCCTCATCCAGCGGTGGCAATCCACCTTCTTCATCTAATGGTGGCAGCTCAGGCAATCCACCTTCTGCGCCCGCCGGAGGTCCAGCTTCTGCACCCGCTGGAGCATCCAGAGGAGGAAGAGGAGGGAGTGCGTCAGGGGCTTCCTGTGCAGACTTTAAAAGATTAGAAACGTTATTTAATCCAAAAGATCTAATCTGATCGCAAACTTCTTTGCCATATTCCTTACTCTTGAGCCAGTTCCAATTATTTCTTAGCTCTGGGCCAAAAATATCTCCAGCAGTAGCCGCTATAACTCGCTTGCTTCCTGAAAAAACTTCAAAAAGACTTCTGTTATGATCAACAGAACCATTTGAGTTACGACGAACGCTAAAGCGAGTACTTAAAGCTGGCCCGCTATAGGCCTGCTTTCTTAGGCCTCTGTTTGCATAAGAAGCTCTATGTAAATTCTCTTTTGCTTGAGAATCTCCAGGGAACATTCCTGACGTTCCGCCCATGTTTCCGGTTTGAAGCATGTGCTTATCTTGATTGTCTCGAACGTTTTTGTAATCTTCGTTCTTATATGTATTTGGCTCAACGCCATCGGCTCCGCCCTGCATATAGGCCAATCTCTGCAACCTTCTTTCTTCAAGCTTGGCTCTGCTAAGCTTTTCCTTAGACTCTTTGTCTCCAGGGAACATGCCGTTATCGCCGCCCATGCCCTTGTCCTGTTGCATTTGCTTATCTTTATTAAAATCAAAGGTTTCACCCTTGTACGTATTTGGCTCTGCGCCATCAGATCCACCTTGCATATATGCTACACGACGGCGAAGCTCTGCTCTTTTTCTTAATCTTGACTCATTCATGATATCCTCCACTATTGAATTTATTGAAAAGTCGTCCACATAATCGCTATCATTGCCATTATTAGCTAATTTAATATTACGATTAGTGTTGTCCGTAGCAAGCTCCGTCAAAACTTCGCCGCCTGACGGAGATGGAAAGAGATCATCTTCCGGTGGAAAACCTTCTCTTTGTTCGGTTTGTCCACCACCTGCTAACCCCATCCTAGTACTTCCGCTCAACTCAGGTACATCTCCTGGCAGTCTAGAACCTTCTACATTTTCACCTGTAGTAAATTCTGTTCTAGGAGCTGGACCAACACCTGGTTTAGTTGTTACATTTAACTTGTTAATCAAACTGTTTATTACACTTTTAACATCATCGGTTACGCTTGGGTCTCCCAAAACATTTGTAGCCTCTGATACTGCAGACAAAGTTTCTGCTATATTTCTATCTCTTTCTGAATTATCGGTAAAGCCGCCAGCAGCTTTGAATAATCCATTGTTTTTTAAAAATCCTCTTACGATATTTCTTCTCTCATCTACCGAGCAACCGCCCTCTCCGCAGGCGGTTTTCATAATTCCTTCTAAGTGCTCTGCCTGTTTTAGGTTTAAGCCTCCAAGCATTCGATCTACATTGTCAACACCATAATTTATAAATTCATTCGAATATTCCTGAAGAGACGCTATACACTTTAAGAGTATAGCTCCTGGCTCAGCAGGCTGAACAACAAGGCTGTATTCTATTGGCTTTAATCCAACATTAACCTCCCCATGTGCTGTCTTGTTCATTATATGATTACAATATTCGTCTTGCGTTGTAGCTCGATTTCCACACTCAGAACAGATGGAGGTCTCAACTGCGGTACCCATTGACCCGTATCTTACAAGACCTGTCTCGACTTTTCTTGCCAACTCTGGATAATTAACCTTATCTAAAGCGCATAGCCCTACAATTTGTTTGAACTTCTCATCATAATGTGTATCTAGGATTATTCCTCTGATTCCATCAACAGAGCTTGATTCATGGTCTCTGCACAGAGGCAGTCCAATCCAGCTGTTTGCCGCCTTCTTTAGTTCCGATTCTGGAAATATATCTTTGTTATTATTTCTATGTGGCTGAATGTTTCCATTCCACTTCCAGTTTTCATCAAAAAAGCCCCAAGCGTTTTCTCCGCCTGAGACTTTTTTAAGGCCGCCTTTTTCGTCAAGCAATGCTGACTCTGCCGCCTTTAGGAAGACTATTGAAAAATAAAGAAAGTCATCAGACTTTGGTGCTATATTTTTTATGCTATTTGCTAGTTTTGTAAAACGTCGAATTAATTTTGGATTTGCAAGTATCTCTTGTTGATCATGAGTATCAACAATGTTATTTTCCGGAGAAAAGCATACTTTCTTGAACATAGCAAACCCTTATGAATAATAAACAGAATAATTCAAACATTATATAAATATTAGTTTTTATATTTTTTGTGTAATTTTTTTTTGAATTACATAGTTTTTTGTTATTTATTTTCTTTTTTATTAGCAGAATGATGATCTTTCAAAGCCTTGATTCTTCTATCATCTTCATCTTCTGAGTCTAAATAAATAGTATTTTCTTCTTGAATATCAATATCATCTGATTCTTCTTTTGAATTTTTAACTATGATTTTCTTCGTTTTATCACCAAATTTTATAAACATTAATTACTCCGATAAAATTAATATACCCAAAATGTCTGAATTTATATACTCTTTAGCTCTAGATAGAGCCATCTTTAAGTCGTCAATTACATTTTCTGAGTTTTGAGTTTTTTGCGTACATTGATTTATAAAATCATCGGTATCCAATATGTTTATTAAATCAAAAACTTCTTTAACTGCTTCGGAAGAAGCCTTTGAGGAGTCTGCTATAATGTTGATTATTTCAGATGTTGTAGAAATATCTTTTATATCATTTAATATTTTAATTCCATTTTTAATATTTATCAACATTCTTTTTGTAATTCTAGAATTTCTTTTTACAGACTGATTGTATTTTCCTTTGCTATTTGAAATAACATCTTTATTTCCTTGAACCTTTTCATATGCAGCAAGATTTTTATTAAAGTTTTCAATCAAAGTATCACACATATCTTTTGATCTATCGAAGTATCTTAAGGCATGCTTTGCCTTGCTCTTTATATCATCTGGAACAGGAATGCCTGCGGACTTGACTAAGGAGTCGCTATATAGCTCAATATTGTTTTCAGAATATTTTTCTTTTAATGCTTTAAATATATCTTTTGAACCGTAATCTTCTGGCACTCGAACAAGATCGCTTGATATGGATGTTTTTAATCCTTTTTTGATTTCAATCTCTTTTTCAAGAAAATTTTCTAAAATTATTCTATCATTATTTTTTCTTGATACAAAAACTATGCGCTTTTTTGAGTCCAATGCAGTTTCACATATCTTCTCCAAAGCTTTGTCCCTCTCTTTGTTATCAATATCTGAATACCTCATAGATTCATTTGGAATCACAGAATAAGTTGAATTAATTTTTTCATAAAATCCTTTAGAAACAATATCAGACAAGTCTACTTCTATAAAACTATTCTTATCTGCAGAAAAAACTTCATTGTGTAATCCTATAAAAATTCTTTTATCATCATCAGGTGCCGCATGTTTGTATAGTTTTATTTTAAAATTATTATTTAAAAATAAATTATCAATATCAAAAGCAACTATTTTATTTTCACTTTCATAATTTAATGAAGCATTTTTAATTATTTGTGTAACAGAATGTTGATTTTCATTATTATTTATAACATAAATTTTATTATTTAATATATTATAAAATCCAGATTTTAATACACTAGATCTTTTAAATATATATTTATCAACTCCTGAATTTTTAATTGTGTTTGCTATTTTCAATAAATCATCATCAAAGTCTGCCCCTTGTTCTATATAAATAGAGTTTGACTCTTTGATTCCTAATACATCAGATAGTCCGCCTGATATTTCCAAAACATATTTAACACCATGGCACCCGAAAACCTCTAAGGATCCAGGCTGAATATTTTTAGAAATCTTTTTGATTTTAAAATTTTCATTTATAAATATAATATCAATAGGATAGCTGACGCTTCCCATGTGATAAAAAACATCAGTAGGCCTATTATATGGAAATAACAAACCAGATTCTTTGTCAAGACGAGAATAAGTCTGAAGTCCATCTACCTTTTCTCTAAATGATTTTGCTATATCACATCTAAAAACAACAGAAGCATCAACATTATCTTCTTTATTATAACATCTAACTATAGCCGTTTTGTTTGAATCATTTTTTGAAACTAAATATTTTCCAACTTTATTTATATGTTTGTCTATAATTTTAAACCCTATTTTTTCTATATTAGAAGAAAAATCAGATGAATTTTTTAAAATTATCAACCCATTGCTTATGGGTCTTAAATGATTATAAATGTTATTTAAAATAATCTCCAAAGAATCTCCGGCCGTTTGTGAGCTTGCTATGCAAAATCCATCAAATTTTCTTCTAAATGTATGAAACATTGGATCTCCATACTCTTGATGAAATTTGTGTATATTTACTTTATTTGAAGCATCTTTTGACAAATTAATTAAATTATGTCCTTCTTTTAATATTATTGATGCAGATTTATCTGTTTGCTTTCCAACGCTTAAGATCGTAGATTCTTTTTTTATTAAATTTAAAAATCTTTTAGACATACTTTCTAAAGCAAAATATTCTTCTGAATCTATCTGATCCTGAAAAAGATCATCTACTGGAAACATCATTCCTTCCGAATATCCAGGCGGATCCTCCATAGTAAGCTCTTCTAATTCTTCTGAATCAGACGTTGTGCTTTTTCCCTCTCCAACAAAAGTGTCATAGTGGTTGGAGTCCATAGCTATGTCGTCTTCCATTAGATTTAAATCTGAATATGGTGGCCAAGATAATTTTTTCACTTTAACTCCAAATAATCATATCTTATATTAAAAATAGCAGAATATCAAAGCCTTATCATAAGCTCGCTTAAAACTACATTTATAAAATGTGGATCCTTTCCATTTAATATATTTTTAATCAAACTAAGACTAACGCCTATTGCCGCACCACCTGGGGCACGCTTATTTGCAATCTCCATTACATTAAAATCCCGTAGTTTGTTTGAGACATTTTGATAAGACCTAGGGCGAGCCTCCACAGACATTCTGGATATCATAATTTTTATTACATTATGTAACTGTTCAGCTACATATATGGCATTCTGCTCAAGCAGTTGTGCATTTTTATCTAGATTCTTTGACATGTTCCTCTGCTTTCAAGGCGCTACCCTGATAAGCCTCTCTTTTGGAATCGGCTAAACTATTTCCAAGATTAACATACATTTTTAATAATTCATTAAATTGTTTAGTTAATTTAATCAAAACCTCTTCTTGGTTTGTAATATCTGATTCCACAATCTTTACAAGCAGGTCTCTAAATAATAAGGAATAATCTAATGATTTTTGGACTGCTATTTTTTTTATCAAAAAGTCTGCAAAATTTGCCAAAGCCATATCTTCTTGCTTGTCCATATCATCGGCCAAGTCAACAAGCAGACCTGTAAGTTCCTCATAGTCCATTTTTTCGGTATTCTTTGCTTTTGGCCTTTCTGGCAATACAGGTTCATCTTCTTTTTCGCTGTGTGTAGGAGGCCACACCGGATCTGCAGGAGAGGTAAACCCTCTGCCTACTCCAGCGCTGGTGTCTCCGGAAAGCCCTTCTTCGCCAACATGAGTGCTCGGCATATCTTTGGGATCAATCTTTGGCATCACTTCTGGTGCTTTATTTGTATAAGATATCTTCTTCACTTTTTACTCTTTATTTTCTTTTTACTTTTCCAAAACTAGGAGACATAACCATATCAGATAATGATTTGCCCTTTCTTTTTTTTGGCTTAAATTTGTTTCCCTTTGAATCTTTTATCTTTCCGCCACCGATAACCAAATCTGCCGGAGTAAACGAAACCTTTTCCTTAGTATGAGGAGAAATAGTTTCATACTTAGGAGTTGTCTCTGTTCCTCCGAAAATTCTTTTTAAGTCATCCAATAACTCTTTAGATATATCTTCCATTTAATATTAGCCACCCTCAGGCGGTCCTCCCGGCGGTGGCCCCGGTGGTGGCGGTCCTCCCGGCGGCGGTGCGCCAAGGCCTTCCATTCCGCCTCCTCCTAGAGGTGGAACCCCAGGGAGTCCTTCGGCTCCCGGAACCCCTCCAAGGCCCTCTGGTGGCTCAGAAATAGCCTTGCCTGGATCAAGTCCTAATAGCTCAGATAGCTTCATAGCTCCCAAGGCTTGTTGCTCTTTGGCAAAGATCTGTTCATCAATCATTTCTTCTCTAATTCTACGACGCTCATCTTCATATCCAAGACCAAGACTGCGATGCAATGTTTGTAGAGAAATTTGCTTATTTCCAACAAATTGAGATACTGACGTAATGAAGTCTGCCATATCATATAGATTCATATGATTAAAATCAATTGATGGAACCAGCAATCTTTTCTCTCCATCTTTGTATTCAAAAAAATCTTGAATTTCGCATATTGGGGCAAAGATTTTTCTTTCGAGCCATTTTTTCATCATGTTTCTAAAAATATCATATCTTTGCCTAAGCACTTCCAGGCCAACGGACGAACTTGCGTAGGTTGCCGACTCTTGATCCATCAATGCCTTTGGAGTCATAAGGCCTGCATATAAATTATTTGTTATGAGATCGATATCTGTACCTATCTCTAAAACGCCTCCAGAAAAACCATTTCTCTCAATCTTGACTCCATTGTGAGTTACGATCTTAAAGTCTTTATCATATTGCGCTTCTTCTAGAAGATCTTTAAAGGCTTCTATATCTGCTTGAGTAGGCCTATAATCGCCTTCTCCTCCCAAGGTAACCAAGGTGAGTGGATTTACCATGCCATCTGCTTGAGCAAACTTACTCTCTCTAAGCTTGTCGTAAAGCATTAAATCTTTATAAATAGAAACAATAACAGAGGTTCCTCTTACATCATAAGGTGAGCTTAAAAGCTTTAAATGAGCTATATTGAAAGCATCCAAAGGAATATTTTGACCTTTTCTAACATATTCTGTGATATGTTTTGGAATATATTTCCTTAAAGATAAGTCAGCAGGAGATGTTGAGTTGATGATTCTTTGAAGATTCGCATCTGGTCTAAGAGAAATTAATGTATGATTTCCTATAACAGACTTTTTAACATGTACATAATCTGGATTTAATATTGTTATCCTATTCCAAGTTCCCAGGCTTTCATCTAACTCTGCATAGGGAAATGCTTCTCCCATCTTCCAGAATTCTAACGCAGCGCCATAAACGACAGAATACAAATCAATCTTCTCTGCCATCTCCATAAAAAATTGTTGTACTTTTTTGTTTTTACAAGTTATGTTAATTTTGCTAATAGGATATGAAGCATGAAGATTGATAGCATTTCTTACTATAGGGTGTGTATCGTAAAAGACGCGATTCCACGCGTTCATGGTTACGCGATCTCTGGGTAAGTTTAAGTTAGCTAGTTGGAATAGAGGAGAATAAATCTCGGGAGACATTCTGTCTGTTGAAGAAGAAGTGGTAGGGCTCGACATAGGCGAAGCTATAGACGCGTTCTTTATTAATGTTAAACTATCTCTTCTGAAATTAGGGCTATGAGCAATTGAGCCGTAAATTCCAACTTCATTATCTTTATCCATCTGCTTGTTTGCAGCATCTGTTATTTGGGCTCTTCTCACTTCTGAAATAGAGTTTGCTGCCTTTTTTGAAATTTTATTTTTCGGCCTATCAGTTCTTCTCATTTTTATACTCTCCTTTTAACATTTGCCAATGTAGATCTTAAATAATTCGACTGTCTCTCTAAACCAGGTTTAATAGTAAAACCTTTTGTTATATCAAATTTATATGCAATATATGCATACATAAGCGCCATAAGCCCATCATTTGGTGTCGATCCTTTTACAAATGTCTTTATAGGCTGTCCTCCTGAAATTCTAACTTTAGATTCCATAGATGTGCAATGATCTATTAACCACTCTACGTGTTCATAACTTTTCCATGGAAATCTTATCTTTCCTTTTCTAAACAAGTCAAATAACTCATCAATTAAAAGATCTTTATTATAAGAAATGATAAATTCATCTTCTCTATATTTTATAGGCTTTATCAGGCTGCCACTTCCTTGAGCGCCTAAGAATCTTTCTCTATAAATACTTTGTAAATCATGTACAACATCTTGACCAAAAAACCAATCTGATACACCTCTATGCACGCCAAACCTTCTATACATTTCTTTTATAGTTTCTTTTTTAAAATTAAAATTATTTTTTCGTAATTTATGCGCATGTTCAATCAAGAGCGTTCCATCTGGAGTTGCAGATAAAACAACTACGCAAGAATAAGATTGTCCTCCACGAGAATTCGGATCATCGTCTTTGCCTCCCCAATCTACTCCTAAATAAACAGTCTTATCCTTAGGCTTGATTTTCTTTGAAAAGCTTCTATCTGGATCTCTGCATAAATTATATATCTCAGCCTTTGTCAAAGGAGATCCTGCCCCAGAATAAAACTCTCCAACTACTTCGTTTTGCCAAATTCTTTCTGTTTGAGCCGGATTATTTTCTGGCATTAATTTTTCAATATTCTCTTTTGTAAAATAAGGGATATATAATTGATTTACATGAAAGCCGACAAATTCGCTTTCCTCCAGGCCTCTTGCGCCTACCCATTTGCCTCTTTCTGTTGCCTCAACTTTTTTTTGCTTTGTGCCGCACAGGGGACATTGTATTGTGTTTTCGTATAGCCATATAGATTTCCACCGATCATCATTGGGAAGGTAAAATGGATATGTTTCATTACAATTAATGCAACCTAAATGATAATATCTTTGATCTGACATATCCCAAATGGTCGAAAAATAACTACCCTTTTGTTTCGGGGTTCCAAAATAAACCTGTACTCCTTGACCTACAGGGCCATATTTTGCAGCTGTTAAAATTTTTGTTGCATTTCCAATAGCGTGACCAAACATATCTTGCACTTCATCGAAAAATACAATATCAGCCGTCATACCACGGATTCTATCGCCATCTGAGCCAAGGCTGTCGATCCAAAGGGTGCCAGCATTAAACTGCTTCATAGTCAAATTATCTACAGAGTTTGAGCTAATAAGTTTATTGCTATTGATAAAATCATTTTTTGCTGTCCTAATAAGGGTTTCGAGTTTATCTTGCGAAAACTTCTTAACCTGTCCTAAGGCTGGGAACAAATGAACAACTCTAATGTTTGGACTATTAAATAATCCACTATTTGTAAAAAATAAATCAAGAGCGCCAGCCATTACCGTGGCTCCAACCTGACGACCCTTTTTTATAACTACTGGCTTGCCATCTTTTCTGGTTGCCTGCAACGCAATATATCTATATATATCAGCCATAAACCTCCAGCCATTGTCCAAAACCTTAAACTCTGCTCCGTCTAGAGTTAGATTGTTTTGTACGAAATGGGCTGGGTCAAAATCTAAAAAACTTGTTTTAAGTTGTTTAAAAAGATTTTCTTGACTTTGTTTCTTTGGCATTGTTATCCGGATGCGTGAGACATATAATCTGCTATATCATCGTCATATGATGATGGCATATCTGCTTCAGACATATATTCTACTTTTTCCGGACTACTTTTGTGCTGTTTAAGTATCTTTTCAACTAATTTTCTAAATTTACTATGATCTATTTTGCTTTCGACTTTATCAAATCCAAGCTTTGGATGCTCTCTGCAGTGCGTCATAACAGCTCCATAGCCTAAGTCTGCGCGATCTGATGCGAATGCTTGAATATATTCCAGAATGGTTCTAAGAACTTCTAATACTTCTCCACCATCCTCTTTCTTTGATTCGCATGTACCACACTTGCCTTTGCCAGCCTTTTCGTCGCAACATGTATCGCCACAACCAGCAGATTTTATGTTTTGATTATCTTTTGTATTTATATTCTTAATAAGATCAAAGCCAGCTCTTTCTTTTAGATCTGCCATTTTTTCTTCAATTGTAGAAAAGTCATTACGCTTTTTCATGACAGAACGAAGATTGCTGAGATAATCAGCATTCTTTTCTAAATTATTAGCAAAGTCATTAATCCAATCAACTGTTGTATTATATTCTTCGCTTAAAATTTGTCTTGTTACTTTCATTGTTTATTATTATTCTTCATCTTCTTGGTCGAATAGATTTAAATCTCCCAGAATATCTTTGCCTGTCTCGAAGACTTCTTTCACCTTCTCTTCCAAGTTGGGAAGCCTTGGCCCAGTGCCAACGTCAAGCTTTCCTTCTATTGATTCGACCAATACCTCAACAGATTTCTTAACCCCGGCTAACACCTCGTCGGACAATCCGGTTTTATCGGCGCATATCATAAATTCTTTAAGTAAATTCGTTGGAATCTCGTCTATAACCATGGGATTGGGGAATGCACATCTCAAAAGGTCGTTTATCATAAGATCGTCTACTCCTGCGGTGGATAAAATCCCTTTTAAGGCCGCCAACACATCGTCCCAGGACAAATCATTTACATTTGGCATATCTCCCGGCAGAATCGAACTGCCGCCATCTTGTGCTAACTTGTTTAATATTCTGTCAACAAAGTCGGCCTCTTTTGTTTTCTTTATTCCGTCCAAATGATTTGCCAATTTGACAAGATCTTTTTTAATATCTTCTAATCTAATATTATCCATTTTAAAATAACTCCTAATTTATGCAAAATAATTTCTTAAAAAGTCAACGCCAGCCTTACCGTCAGACTTTTCTGAGTCAGCATTATTTGGCGAATATGTTCCACGATCCTTGAAGATATGAAATCCACTATCCATACAAAGCTGCATTATTGCAAGCTCTTCTCTGTCATCAATAGAATATTTATTGGATAGGAAATCATAAACATCTTCTATAGAATGACCGCCTGAAATATGAGCATTTATCATTATTCCAGAAATTGCACGCTCGAAAGGAGAGACGGCTATAACTATATTATTGGGAGTAGAAGCTTCTTTCGTAAGCTCATCATAGTCTACCTCTCTGCCGGCTATGCTTGTCCATTTAGGAATGCCAAGAGAATCTAAAGATGCCTCCTTTGAATGCTCTTCTTTGAATTTCTTCTTAAGCTTACCAAGATGGTCTTTTAAAACCAAGATATCTTTCATTATATTTACTCGAACATCTTCAAGCGCCTGTATATCTAAAAGGTTATCACTATCTTCTCGGATAGCTCCTGAGATCTGTGTATTTAGTTTGTCAAGAAATGTTATAGCTTTTTCGCAACCAAGCATACTTCTTCCGTCATGCTGAGGAATATTGGCAGGGTATTGTCCTCCTACATACTCTACAAACTTACTTAAATCTCCATCATTTGCATAATCTGTCTCTTTGTCATTCGCGTCATCATCTAACTCTTCTGAGCTAATATCAGAACCAGGCAAAAGAACTGATGCAGGCTCGTCTCCATGTTCTTTTACAAGCTTGGTCAATTGTTTGTCCAAACCCTCTAGGTCTTCTCCCATATCTCCGAAGCTTCCCTCTCCCTCTGTAAAGGTGCTTAAAACGTCTTCTACAGTTGCTTCGCCGTCTTCCATCATGCCGTCCTCATCTTGGCCGACTGTTAGGCCAGCTCCAAAGATTTCTTCTGGCAACATGCCCTCAAAGCCATCTTCCGTATAGTTAACATGATCATCTTCTAAATAAGAAACTGCTTCACTATAATTAGATTCTTTAAAAATTGTTGTTGTTTGTGAATTATTAGCCATTTTGTCTCCTATCCTATTAAGCTATAAAGTCCATAATATACGTTTCTACTTTCATTATTATCAGAATAATAATCTAACGGATAACCATATTGGGCTTCTGGCATGTTGCCAATCATAATATGAGGATATAATGGGCTTCCATTAAGTCCTACATTACCCGCAGGAATAGTAGATTGTCTTGGGTCGTGCTTGCAATCTACCGAGTCTTGTTCTTCGAAAATCATATCTGCAAATGGACACTTTGAATGTTCGCTTATCATAAGCATCATTTCTAAATTATTATCCGCAATTTCCTTTGCCTCTTCTTTGTCTTCGGCTAACTCTAAAGGCGTCATTTCAAAAATAACCGGGCGCTTGGAGCCCTCTTCGACTCCTCCTGCAATTTTGCAGCCGTCTGTCACCGGAAGTCCAAATGGACATTTGTTTAATTTACCTCTGATCATTATTGGTATATCCTATATAAATGAAAGAAATATTAGTAAGTTTAAAAATCTAATGTTTTTAACTTATACTCAGATAAATTAATTACATCATCTAAATACTTATTAACGAGCCTTCTTTTAATAAGTTCTTCTTTAAAAACGCCAGACATAGGCACTGTTGGTAACAAATTCATTTCTTCTAAATAATACATGGTTACATCAGGGTCATTATTTATAGCTTCTCCTATAATTGATGTCATGAAAGCTTCTTTTAAAATCCATTTGTTTTCTCCGGTAAATTTGTCTCTATTGTTTTTTACATAATCAATAATTTCACTATCTATCTTAAACCCAAAACGAGCAGCGAAACTAATCGCTCTATAAATACGTCTGAAATCATTATTTAAAGTTATTCGGGCAGGAACCGGGGTTCTTAATATTTTATTATCTAAATCTTCTTTTCCCCTGTTTGTAAAGTCAAGAATTTCATCATCATAAAATCGCTTATGTAAAGTATTTATTGTAAAATCTCTACTATAAACTTCAAATAATTTTTCATCTTTAATATTTAATTCTTTTGTTATATAATCAACAGCTTCTTCGGATATAAAATTACTCGAAAAATCAAGAATCATATTTTTTATATATATAGAAACGTGACCATCTTTTTGAAAAAATTTAAATCTTTCTCTAAGTTCATCAGCAGTAGTTATAGCCAATCTCGTTATATCAGAATCATTTGTGGTTATATCTATATCTCTAGGGTCTTCATTTGAATTAAGATATAAGCTCCTAGGAATGCCTCCAACTATGTATGGCTCAACTATATAATTATCTTTACATATCTCTAATATTTTTGAATATATATTTTCAAGATTCATTTGAGCCTCTTTGAACAAAGTTATTTACTCTGGAAGTTCTGGTGCGACTAGTTCTTCTTCTCCAACTTCTTGCTCAGGCGCTGGGACGACCTCTTCGGCTGGCTCTACCTCTTCTGTAGCTCCTGGGATACCTGTTTGAGCCTTTACCAGGGTCTTCGCATTAGCAAGCTGTCCCATCATTTTTGTAACTCTGGTAAGGGCATATGAGTATGCATCAATCAATTTGCTTTGAGACTCTGCAAGCTCTGGAAACATAGAGGCTATGCCTAATTTATCAAGCATTATATCAAACTCAGCCAATTGTCTAATGATTCTTCTGTCTGCAAGCATGCCAGCTACTTCATCTAGCTTCGTAGCTGCATCATCAAGATTTATATCTCCAGCAAGCTCTTCATATTCTCCTGGCCTTGCTCCTGGAATTGGTTTAATACTCTCAAGTGCAGCAGGCTCCACAGTATCAGACTTTGGAATTCCGCTAGTAGGGCTGGGCTCTTCCACCTCTGGCTCTGCTACTTCTTCCAAGGGCGCTTCAGCCTGCATAGCTCCCTCCTCTACTCCGGCAATAGGGGCTGCTGGAGCAACATTCTCTTCTCTTTCAAGCCTTGGATCAGGCCCTTGGTTCAAAGGCGGTTGTTCGGGAACCTCTTGAGCTATCTTTTTTAGAATTTCTGCGCCTTCTGTGTGGCCCAGCTTGGTAAATTTATTTGCAGCCTTATAGGTTACATCAGTTATGGTATTTGCCAACTTTAATGTATGAACCTGCAGGCTAAGATTCATAAGGTTTTCTGCAAGATTTCTATATGTATCTGAATCCATATACCTATCTGTTCTTAAAAGCTTGTCTATACGTCTAATTGCAGTATGAAGCTTTCCTTTCCAATTACTAAAGACATCTTTATCCTCAACAGCTTTATTAGCATTTGATGATACATGATCAAAAAGATGCTGATCAAGACTGTCTCCAGGCATATTATATCCCGTGTTTTCTCCTAGGTATGCGCTACCTCCTCCGGAATAATAAGGACTATTACCTTGTCCCATATCGCTAATGTAAACAGCTTTCTTTTTCATATCTTCATCCTCTTTTGAGCTATATTTTAAGTGTTCTCCATCACTATAATATTTAAACCATTTTTTAAACTTTTCATCTTCATCTTCTTCTATATTTAAAAAATTACTATAATAATCTAAAGCATTTTGTTTTGTCATCTCTTTGTTTGCAACAGAATCATAAATTAAATGAACAACCTTTAACCAATTATTAACATTAAACTCATTTTCAATATCATCTCTGTATCCAAATGTATTGGGATAAGCAACTTTTTTAATATTATTTTTTTGAGCTTTCATTCTAACTATATTATAATAAGCATCATTTATGTTGTTTATCTTAAGGTTTAATAATTCTTTATTTTCTTCGAAAGAAAGTTTTGCCCCGATGCTTTTTGCTGCTGATTTTAAAATAAAATATTTTTTAAATTTTTCATCACTATCAATGCCCACGCCTGATAAATCAATAGATTTTTTCATAAGCTGATCGAACGTGTGCGTCTTTGCGCTCACTGGCAAGCGGGACAATTTCTTTGTAAAATAATTATTTATCTTATCTTTGCTCATACGGGTTCTTTTCTTCTATATTTTCTCAAACTTTTTTCTTCCGGACCAAGTATTCCTCTTATTTCTGTATCCCATTCATTTCGAACCTCTCCATCTATTTCAGAAAGTTTTGGAATAATATATTCTGTTAAAAAAGTCCTTATATCTTTATCAGAAACATCTTTTTTTTCATGATATAAACTTAAGTTTTTTACAAGCCAATCTCTGAAAGAAATATCACTATTTAAATCTTCAAGATTAAGAATCGCATGCACTCGTCCATCAATTAACATCTATTACCTCTCCCTGAATATGACCTATGTTTTCTCCATTTAATTGTTTCGTCTTTATGTCAAGCTTATCTACAAAAATCGGAATAAGATTTGGACTTAATTCTTGCAACACTTCCAAAACAGCCTCCTTCAAAACTCTTGCCTGTTCATTTACTACACTAATATTAATATTATGTTCAATCTTTTTATCTGCAACACCTTCAATATACTTCTTCCAGTCTTGCATTAGCGTCTTCATAGTATTTATATATTCAATGAAAATCTTATCCTCCCTAAGAGAGCCTCCCTCTTGTAACAGATTATAATAGTATTCTATTCTTGAATTTATAAGACTATCTAGCTCAAGGAGTCTTTTTGCAACATCTAATTCGGATGTTGCAATCTCTTCAATCTTCTGCTGATATGAAGAAGAAGCCTTTATGATCATGCGAGCCTCTGCCTCTGTGGCTTCTTTGTCTATTTCGCCTCTTCTGTTCTTGATGTCATCTAAAACTTCACCCTTTAGATTTAAGTGTTCCCCTCTAAATTTTTGCAAGGTCATATAGGAAATATGAAGGCGTCTAGTTCTTGGATATTTCTCCTTAAGCCAACGCTCAACCTCTTTAACGGAGTCGCCCTCTAATAGCTTTTTTATAACCTCTTCTTTGTCTGGATGATTTAAAATTTTCTTACTCATATTTACCTCTAAAATAAAAAGTCCTAGCCTTATATTACTAAGCTAGGACATTAATATTTAATTTAGTTAAGTTTAGACTAAGACAAGCAAAAAACTATTTTCCCTTTACTAATCGGTCTAAATAATCAGCCTCTTTAATAAGACCAATTTTATCTAAATGATTAGATAAAGTCATCAAGTCATGTGCAAAGTCTTGATTGAGAGGATCAGGATCAAGCTCCCACTCATCAGCGCCTGAATTGCACCACCAAGAATTGTCCTCCTTCTGAATAAGGTCTGCTCCGGGAGGACACCCTCCTGGAGGCTCGTCAGAAGCTCCGGGAGATGCTTCTAACTCTGGCTCTGTCCATATAATTCCATGTTCATCTACGCTGCCGACATCCATGCTTTCTATATTAACATCTTCTGTATCAGCCCTTTTTAATAAAGCATCTAAATAATTTGCCTCTTTTATAAGGCCTGTTTTGTCTAAATGATTTGCCAAATGCATCATGCTAGATTGCAACGCAGCACCTCCGCCAGGAAATGTTCTGCCATCTTCTGCTTTGAAGCCATCATTATAATCATAAACCTTGTTAGTATAGGGATCTTGAAATACCCCATCAGAAACCCTCATGGCCTGGACTCCTACTCGATCCGGCGAATAACGCGTAGAAAGGTGAGGAGCCGGAAATTCAGTTGGAACATAAGAATCTTCATGATCTGGAGTTATTCCGTATAGACTATTTGTATCTCTGCCTAAAAGCTCTCCACCCCTAGTTGCTAAGTATCTATCACGAGTTGCGTATTCTGCCACATTTGATTGAAAATGTTGAAAAGCACCGTGTTGATCTCCGAGGGCTTGCTTTTGAAGTCCTTCGATCTTACTTGTTCTGCCTTGCTGTCTTTCAGAGTTTCCCAAAAAACCTTTTATATTTTCAAATCTATTGCTCATATTAAATTCCTTATGATATTGTAACTCTTGAGGATGATATCATTGCTCCAAGGTTATCAAGGCTATTCTTTTGAGCATTTCTATGCATCGGAAAGGGTCTGCCTTTTTCATCAAAATCTACCTTGCTAACAGGAAGGCCTAATTTTGGACAATAAGGCTGTACAGAAGATGGAACCCTGATTAGATCTCCATTCTCTAGAGCTTTCTTTATCATAGCCTCTCTCTCTGTTCCGCTTGAAGAATGCT
This sequence comes from Candidatus Pacearchaeota archaeon, assembly GCA_002686195.1. The sequence continues at coordinate 23,115 of NZAS01000079.1, forward strand.
TTAAAAGCTTTGTAAACTTATCGAGTGCAGCTAGATATTGTGTTCCATCAAATTTTTCATTAATGGTGTTTAAAGCGTCTTCTGCTTGTCTGTAGTCCGTTCTAGATACACCGTCTATCATTCTGTCAATAAGCTGGCCATATGAAAGCCTTGACATTTCAACAACTTCTCTTGAAACCTTGTTTAGATCGTCAATATGATCGGCAGCCTTCAAAATAACTCTAAGACCAGCCTCATTCAGTCTATAGCTAGTGCCATTGACCAAGAAATTATTAGGAATAACGGGCCGGCCATTTGGCATGTCAACAGGAATATTGACCTCAACTCTTCCGCGAGGAGTTGGGATATCTGCAGCAAAAGTGAGAATCTTATTTGTCGATCCGCACACACGCACCTGCGGATTTGGAACTCCAAGGCCGGCAAGCTCTGCTACCACGACACTAGACGCAACCTTTATCTGCTCTCTGTTAAAAGATGCCATAGAGGCTACTAGATCGTTCTCTAAATCTGCAAATTTTTCCAAACTAGCAGGAACAACTGGAGTGTCAACCTTGAAGTCTCTAATGCTCCTCTGTTCTGCAAACTTACTTGCTGCCGTTTTCTTTATAAAATTATCCTTGTCCTTTATAAAGACATAAACATTTTCTTTGTTTAACTTAACAAGGTTGTCGCCTTGAATAAAATGTTTTGGAAGGGATGGAATTCCGTTTGTCACCTGGACTGGAATTGGTATATTTACTTGTGTAAAACTAGATGTATCAACGGAAGCACTACAAAGAATAAAATGATCATTTGATCGAATAGCCTTTACCTCTTGTGGAACACATCCTACTGAAATCAATTGTAATCTTGCAAACTTTTCAGCCTTTTTAACAGAATCATTAGAAAGAGCAGAGAAAGAAGCCTGCTTGTCTAAAGAGAAAACTCCGGCCAATTCTTTGGAGAGTTCATTTTCTTCAAACAAAGGAGAGATCTTTTCTTCGTAAGGAATTCTGGCACTTGCCGCGCCTTTCTCTTCCAATTTTAAAATTGCATGCTTATCAAGAAGTAAGTCTCCAAGTTCTTTTCTGAAATTAGACCTTCCTCCGGATAGCCCATAAAGGTGATCATAAATTTCAACCATTTCTTTTTGGGTAATATACTGTTGCTTACTAACCTTGCTCGCGACCACATCGCGAGCATGACAGATTAATATATCTCTAGAGTTGTTGGTGGCAGCATTATTCAGACGATTAAAAACATATTTGGTTGTAAATGTTTTTCCATTCTCTATTTTGTCTAGAGCCTTTTTTGCTTGAGCTACAATATGTTTTATTTCATTCATTATTCATTCCTCATCTAATTAGATTTTAATATTTCTGGAAAAAGATTCTTGATAACCTCTGCTTTTGCAGATGGCTGGCTAGCAACAACCTTTTTGATAAACTCTTTATCTGAACTAACAACTTCTAACAATGCTGATTTAAACGTAAAAATATCATCTCCAGAAAATCCATATTCGTCTGATGAAAATCCACAAATAGGAACATTTTTATAAGAAAGAGTTACATGATTATAATCATAATTACTAGAAGCGCTCCAATCTCCACCTTCTTTGGTTTGATATTTTGGATCTGAACTTCTAATTAAAAAGTTTGAGCCATCAATTTCTTCAACTTTCCATAGATCATCATATTGATCGCCCATAACTTTATACATATCAAAGGCAACCTTCTTGATCTTCAAGTTTTTAGTTAAAGGAATTTTGTCTTTAACAGAAACATCAGATGATTGGTTTTTAAAAAAATTAATCAGAACATCATCTAATTCAGACATGAACACTCTCCTTGCTGTAAAATTTATCTTTATTAATAGAAATATATTTTCTTAAACTTATGATAAACACTGCTAATTATCTATAAATAAAATATTAATAAAAATACTTTTTATAGTTACTCAGGATCTCCATAATTAATTTTGGCTATTTCTTCTAAAATTTCATTTATTCGAGAATGTGTTTTGCATATTTTTTGTAACTTTTTAACGATACCGCCATACCGCTTCTTTTGATTTTTGTAATCTATGTTTCCATGCATGGCTTTATGTACAGCAGATTGAGTTATGCCTAAATGATCAGCAATTTCATTTTGAGTCTTTCCCATAAGTCTCATAAACAATATTTTCTTCTGATGCTCAGTTAGATATTCTCCATTTACTATATCATATATTTCGTCTAATAATTCTTCTTTTAGATCGGCAACCCTTTCGTCGCTAGCATTGTCCATTAAGACCTGACTTATGCCACGTTCTGTTGAAAAATTATTTAATTTTGCAGACTCAAAAGATATTTCTACAATCTTATATTGATATGATTTGCTTTTTCTGCCCACTTACCCTACCATGTCTCTGGAATTATTTGTTTAAAATCTTTAATAAATGTATCTTTATTATTTTTTGGATCAGAAAAGTATTCATCAACATCTTTGTATGAATCTGGTACCTTGAGAAATCTTAATTTAATTCCTCGATTTATATATTTAGAATATATTCTTTGTACAGATTTTGTTCCAGCATCATCTGAGTCCAATATAAAAGTTATTCTGTCTGTATATCTAGCAAGCTTTAAAAAATGCCCTTGAGAAAAGGCAGTTCCACAGATAGCCACAGAATTTGAAAAACCATTCTTTTCCATAGAAAGCTGATCAAAATAGCCTTCTACAACGTATGCATTATCTGCTTTTAATATATGTTGTTTTGAAAAATTTAATCCATATAAAATATTAGCTTTTTTATAAGATGAATTTTTATATTTTGGAATACCCAAGATACTCCTATCGCTATCGTCAAGCAGCGTTCTACCGCTTATGCCGATTGGCTCATCGTATTCTGAATAAATAGGAAATATTATAAAAAAGTAATTAGAAAAATCACTTCCTTTAGAATAATTTAATATATTTAATTTATTTAACAAGTCTTCTGATACGTATTTAGTTAAAATTCCTGGATTTTGTGGAAAAAATCCTATTTTATTGTTAACAATGGAGTCCTTTGTTAACAAGCGTTCTTTAACTAAATATTGCAAACATTTTTTAGAATTCTTTAAATTGCTATGACAAATATCTACTAACTTATTTAACTCTTCACTCTGATTCATCGGCCTCTACCTTCTCTAATCTATTTTGAGTTTCCTCTATGGCCTTAACCATGTGTTCTGTTACATTGATTTTGCATCCAACCTGATTATTTGAGCATGCCTTTCCGACCAATACTCCGTTTACAAATTGTGCTTCAACATTTGTGTCACATGTTTGACACGGAAACATAAATGCCTTTCTATTTTTTGACCTTATAATGTCTCCAGTTGTTTTCATAGAAAGCTTTGCATAAGATGATACTGATTTAAGTATATCTCCACATTCATTGCATACAACTTCATTTGAATCTACGTCTAAAGAACCGTCTGTAAATCCATCGCTGTTTTTACATTTTGGATTACATCTTACAATCATACTTTCTCCTATTCGATAGCATCTATTAATGGGTTGCTTTCTTCTGTTATATCTTCAATATTAGCTACTGGCTCTTCATCTCCTAAATAAATGCTTCTTATTTTTTGATCATAAGAAGCTACTATAGATGGATCGCTTGAAAAAGTCCTTATAGCATTATCTCTTCCTCTTATCTTTTCATCATTCACAAGATAACTTTGATTAGTAGGCCTGTGTATAAGTCCATATTTTACAGCTAAATCAAAAATTTCTTCATTAGCATTTACTATTCCTTTTGTATATTTTACCTTATACTCTGCCTGACGAAAGGGTGCTCCAACTTTATTTTTCTGAATTTTTGCACGAACCGTGTGTCCAATTTTTTCACCAGAATCATTTTTTATTACTGAATCTGAACCAAATACTGTGCCCATATTTATCATTAAACTGCATGCGTGTTTAAGAGCCTTTCCTCCCGGAGAAGTTGTGGGGTCTCCAAACATCTGGCCTAAGTTTACACGAACCTGATTAATGCCAACGAAAGCAACATTAGCTTGGGCAACAACCGGCGTAAGTTTTTTTAGCTCTGTTGATAGAAATCGAGGAATTGGAGCCATATTTGCCTTGCCTATATCTGCGGCAATCTCCAAAGGAGTATTCAAAACAGCTATAGAGTCAAGAACTATTATTCCTAAATCTTTAAACCTTGGATCTACACCTTCTATGATATGATCTAAGATTCCTTTCATTTTCTTTGAAACCTTTTTAGTGTTTGAATTAACACTAGTTATCCCAATAAGCCCTTGAAATATTGCTTTTGCATCATTAGTCTTTATAACCATAACCCTAGATATGTCAATGCCCTGACTCTTTGCCCACTCTGGATCATAAGTATATTCAGCATCAATAAAAAGAGCTGTATTTTCAGGATTTTGGTCTAAATAGCTCTTTATACAAGATAAGGCTAACATGGTCTTTCCAGAACTTTCTTGTCCGGCGAGTTGCGTGATTCTGCCCATAGGTATTCCGCCTATGCCTATTGCTTCATCCAGCTTTGGACTTCCAGTGCTTATTGCATCATATCTTGTAGATATATTCCCATCAAAGAAGATGGTGTCCTCTCCAAAAAATTTAATGACTTCTCTTTCAGCCTCGGTGGCTGACATCTTTTTCGACATACCTAACTCCTTTAATATTTGTGTACTAAGGTGCCTTCTTCTGGAGGTCGCCATCCAGCAGGAGGTTGCCAGCTAGATGGATTCTCGGCTTGTTCTGACACAATAGCTTCTGTATTTATCAGCAGCAATGAAATACTAGCAGCATTTTGAAGGGCTGTTCTCGTAACTTTCTTTGGATCAATAACACCGGCTACAACTAAATCCTCAAATTTGCCATTTGCAGCATTATATCCAAAATTTATATTTTTCGAACCCAAAACCTTCTTTATTATTTTACCGGAATCCTCAAATGCATTTTCAACAATTTGAGTAATCGGACGCACACACGCGTCCAAGAGCACCTTTGCGGCCGGGGCTAATTCTTTGTCTAAAGAGGACAAATCAACTTTATTTGCAGCCCTAAGCAATGCTATCCCACCTCCTGCAACATAGCCCTCTTCAATTGCGGCTCTTGTTGCACAAATGGCATCATCAACTCTGTCGCCTTTTTCTCTAAGCTCAAGCTCTGTAGAGTACCCAACAGACAATATGGCTGCTTTGTTTTTAAGAAACGATATTCTGTTATTTACATCCAAACGTTCTGAATCGCCTATAAGTTTGTCTAAGTCTTTTCTATATGCAGAAAGCTTATCCTTCATCCTGGACTCATCTTTGCTTCCTTCAAATATCTTGGTTAAGAATCTGTTTACAACTACCTTTTTGGCAAAGCCTAAATCGTCAACTGTAGCGCTAGACAGGGCGCTTCCCCCGTCAGCCCCAAAGACCCTGGTTCCAACCAGCGCAGAGAGCGCCTCAAGCCACTCTAACCTGCCACTAACACCAATGCCCATAGGAGGTATGTTAACAGCAACAACTTTTAATCTTCCAAGCTTATTGTTTGTAACGAATGTAGCCAAAGCTTCTTGTTTTACGGCTCTGGCTAAAACCAAAACTGGAAGATTTTTGTTTGATAAATCATTAAGCAAGTTAAAGCAAGAAGTTAGAGAAGTTATCTCCTCATCACATATTAAAATATTACAATTATCTATAATAATATCCGAATGATCTTCTGTTAAAAAGGCCGGAGTTACATATCCAGCCTTTAACTCTACTCCGTCAACAAATCTAACAGAGGTTTCTGGCCCTGGGCACGCCTCTGCAGTAACAGCTCCCTCTAATCCAATTGTGTCAAATGCCTCTGCTATTTTATAGCCAATATCTTCATCGTTATTAGCAGAGATTGTTGCAATATTTTGAAGAGAACTGAGCCCATCAATGTCCGTTGCCATACCATTTAAGTTATTAACGACTTGGTCTACCGCCCATTCTACGCCTCGTTTAAAATTAAGAGGACTATAATTAGTATTTATTAATTCATTTCCTCTCTTAAAAATTTCATGAGCTAAAACTGTTGCGGTAGTTGTTCCATCTCCAGCTACAGCCGCAGTTCTGCCTGCCGCCTCTTTTATTAACTGACACGCTAATTCTTCAATTGGATCTTCAAGAGTAACTTCTCTTGCTACGGTTACACCGTCTTTGGTCAAAACTGGCGAGCCCACGAACTTCCCCAAAATAACATTTTTACCTTGAGGCCCCATTGTGACGCCAACTGTCTTAGCCAGCTTCTCTGCTCCAGACAGAAGAGTTGCTCTAGCCTCTTCGCTGTAAGTTAAATCTTTAGCCATTGTATCTTTCCTTATCTTTCTTTTAAAATATATGTTAATGCAACCGCAATTGCGTCTGCTTCATCATAGCATTCTTTAGATATTTTACCATTTTTATTATTTCTTAAACTAAAAGAAGAAAAGTATTTTTTTATAAAATCAAAACAATCTTCTTTTGAAGATATCCTGTATCCAGCAAACTTAGAAAGCATGGATCTGATGGTTGAAACAGCATATCTGTTTGGTTCATATCCCAAGCTCTTTAAGCAAGCCATAGAGGTCAATTCGTTAAAAACAGATAATACTATTATGGTTCTTGCAGTGCTTCTTCCTGCCGGAAACTTATTAGCATAAGCCTCCGAAGCAACAATGTCAGGACGTTTTTCTTGAAAAAAATCATAAAGCTCATCATATGCAGCGCTAACCCTAAAAGTCAGCGAGCCCTTGGTGCTTTTTGGCGGCTTTATGTTTCCATACTCTTTTAATACAATGTTATTGTCATCATATTCGAGTATTGACCAACCAATTGTGCTTGATGATATGTCTAATCCTAGTATTGTTTTCATAATAAAAAAGGCGTATAGAGATTTTACTCTATACGCCTTAAATTATCTTACAGAAACTTATTCAAAATCAAAGTCAAAGTCTTCATCTGTTGCTGTATCAGTACTCGTTGCGCTAACCTCGTCAACGCTCCAAGACATAACCTCACAAACCTCAGTTGAGCTGGAAGGAGAAATCAACTTTTCGACATTCACTCTGTCATTGAAATCTACAAACCGAGCCTTAAAGTCTGAGGACAATGGCTCCTTTGGATTCGGAGTAACACTGTAAAGAGGCTGCGAACCCTTTGGCCCCTTGCTTACGGTTAAATCATAAGCAGTAACCTTTCCCCACCGACTGTTGTTATATAGAGCCTTAACTCCATTATAAATTTGAGGGCCGACTTCGAGGATTCTAAACTCATCATCTGTTCGATCCAGCACCTTGATCAACCACCTTGGTTGACGACGAAAGCCGGAATCTTCGAGCCTGCGAACAAGCTCTGGGTGATCAACAGGGCTATTAACCTTGCGCCTAGAGCCATCGGGAGTTACTACCCAATGAATATAAAACTGGACCGGATTGCCCATGACGCGAACTGTGTTCTCGCCTTCTTCTAACCGCATAAAATCAGACTTAGTTCCTGAGTCTGCGGCATTCCAATCAACTTCACCAAATACCATACTTGTCATTTTTTTCTCCTATCTATATGTGACTTTGTCACGATTGTGGCCTAACCGCTGAATTGCGGATTGTTGCCAAATTTATTAAGAATTAACCCCAATCAATGTCATCGATATCACCACCGAAATCATCAACCTTGGTTGACTTTGTGGGGAAGGGTTGACTTTCGCCAACACTACTATTATACCCAACGCTACTTGCGTTTTCAACAGAATAATCTCTACGCAAAAAGGTTTTTAATGCATAATGCCAACCAGAAAAATAACTGGTTTTATTTTCTAACCATTTTTTACAAGCCTTTGCCAATGAAAGCTGATTGCAGGATTCTATATAATCATCATCAGCTTGAGCATGCCACTCTTTATCTTTTACCGTTTTAAAACCAGCATCTTTTGCTTTGTGCAAAGCAGCTTTTGACCAAGCTTTGTTTTTTTCTGATTCTAAAAAATTTATCCATCTATCAATCTGAACAATCTTTTCTTGGCAAAGATTCTGGCCCTCCAATGTGTGCAACAAACCTCTTTCTGCTATGTTGGCATCCACAATACCATTTGTAGGCAACGAGCTAACAACACTTTCTATTCCAGATATATCGATATCTTCGATAGAAAATGTGTTTATTGAAATTTTCTCATGAAGCTTTGACACAACTTCTCCTAAATTATTATTCTATTTTTGCTCTAATTTTTCTATCCGCTCAACAATATTATTCACCTGGAAAAAATTGTCAACTTTTATTTCAAGGTCCAAAACTTTATTTATCTTCTTGTCCAAGACCCTTATTCTTTGATTCATCATAACATTTAACAGGAAAAAAATTACGCCGAGAGGAACATTCTTATTTACCGGAGGATTAATAAAAGTTATTATTCCATTTTTATCTGTTTTGAACAAACCGATAAACTCAGAGCCTCCAAACTGCTCTTTCAGAGAGCAGTAATATTCAAACTCACTGTCACTTAACTCAAGTCGCTTATTTCCAACGGCTCGTATCAATCCGAAACCCTCCTAACTGTTGGCCCAGAATTCTTAACCTTGCTTTCTTTTGCTATTCTTTTTAACCTTGCAACCTTTAAATCTTCATCAGCATTTTCTAACGCATCTTCCATATCTGTTAATGCTTCACTTCTAATCTCTTCTCTAATATTGTCATAGCTCTCTTCTTTAAACTCTTCTACGGCAACAAGGCTCTCGTCAACCGGAATAGACTCCTCTTCATTAGTAGCTTCTGTATTAACAGGAAAAAACTCTGACATTATAAATAATGATAAATCAAAAATTAATTCATTATTTAATTCCTGCGAAAACTCTTGTTCCAATATTCTTTGTTTCATAAGATCTAGTCTGCGAGAATGAAGATCTCCCAAAAGAGCCGAGCCACAACTAGGGCAGCAATTCTTCATCAAAGAATGTCTCATTGATGTATTAACTTCAAATTCACAATTTTTACAAACTATCATATATCTCTCCCATAAATTCTCTCCAGAGCGGAAAGCGCTAAATCTTTTTGATCTAAATAACTATTCACTTTACATATAGCCTTAATAGGTAGGCCGTCTTTAAGCATCGACTTATATTTTTCATAATCCTCTGCCCAAAGAGTTAGCCCACAAGTGTCTCCATTAATATCTTCTATAAGATATTTTGCAAACTTCTTACCTATATTCTTCCCATTTTTAATTTTAAATTCTTTTATCTTTGTTTTTATTATAGCTTCAACTTTTATTCTTGTTCCGCTATTTAAAACACTAACTTGCGAAAGCGGAGTAACGAGAGAGCCTCCTGTGAAAAAGCTTTTAAATACTTCGTGAAGATTGCCGCTTAATGATCTGCCCAAAACTTCTCTTTCAAATAATAAAATATTTTTCCTATCCCATTCTTCCTCTGAATCACCAAATTCTAGCTCATCTATTATCTTACGAAATTCATCAGAATTTTTTAAGATAGAATGCTTTTCAAAGAGTACATCTCTTTGGTCCTTTGGAACCTTTTTCATAGTTGGGTTTGCAGCAAAAATCTTTGATTCAATAGCTTTTTTGATTGCATTTTTAGCCTTTGATCTATATTTTTGATAGTTATCATGCATATCCTGCCTAGTTCTGTCGAAGCAATCTAAGGCTCCTGCTTTTGACAAAGACTGTATGATTGTCTTTCCAACTGTTCTGCTATCGTTTCTTGCTAAAAAGTCTGGATAGTTTTTATAAGGCTGATTTTCTATAATGCTTATTATAGCCTTATCTCCAACACCTTTTATGGCAGATGTTCCAGTGGATATATTTCCGTCTTCTAGAATTGTATATCTACCAGCACTATAATTAACATTCGGAGGCAGAACTTCTATGCCCATCTTTCTACATTCATCAAGATACTCTTGAGCCTTATCACTATTGGGATCTTCTGAGTTTATTAAGGCACACATAAATTCAGATGGATAGTGGTGCTTTAACCATGCTGTATAAAAGGATATAATTGAATAAGAAATAGAATGAGATTTATTGAACGCATATCCGCCTAATGGTTCTATATACGTCTTCCATATTTTACATGCCACTTCATATGTCATATCGCTATAATTCATGCAATCTTTTACGAAATTTGTTTCTGTGCGCAAAACAAGCTTTGGATCCTTGCCTTTTAGCTTGCTAATCTTTCTCAAAGCATCTGCTTGATTCAGGTCCCAACCAGCACAATCTTGAGCGATAATCATGGCTTGCTCTTCGTACACTAAAACTCCATAAGTTTTCTCCAAAGCCCGCTCAAGATTTGGATGTTCATATACAGTTTTTTCTAATCCAAGTCTTCGTTTGGCATATCTTCTTCTCTCTGCAGGCTTGCAGGAGGGTCTTCCAATGGCATTGATAGCAGATATATCCTCTATGCTTTTTGGCTTTAGTTTTATACAAAACGGAGTTAAAGAGGACTCTAGCTGAAACAAGCCTATAGTCTTTCCTCGACCTATCATATCATAAACCTTCTGATCCTTCATATCTATATCGTCTACGGTCAAGTCTTTTCCGGTAGAATTCTTTATAAGCTTAAAGGCATCGTCTATAACCGTTAGAGTTTTTAGGCCCAAGAGATCCATTTTAATGAGACCGTTTTCTTCACACCTAGTCTTTTCCCATTGAGTTATAATGTGGCCCTCTTTATCTATTCTTAAAGGAACAGACTCGCAAAGAGCGCCTTCTCCAATGACTATGCCTGCAGCATGCATAGACCAGTTTCTGGTAAGGTTTTGCAGCTTAGAAGCATACTCGTATAATTCTGGATATTGATTCATATACACACACAGCTGTGTGCTTTCGTTCATGGCCTTGCTCAAAGTATCTGCATCAGGCATAATAGAAGTTATAGTATTCGCTATTTTAAAGGCAGAAGATTTATCTCCACCAAGCCTAAGACTTCTTGCTACATCTTTTATAACAACCCTGGGAGATAAAGTGCTCCAATTAGATATAGAGGCAACACGCTCTGCGCCATACTTGTCTTTAATATAGTTTTTTACCAATCCAGGATCAGAAAAATCAGAATCAATATCTGGAAAGGATTTCTTTTTATTATTGTGAAATCTTTCAAAGATTAAATCATATTCTATTGGATCTACATTTGTTATGCCTGTCAAATATGCAACCAGAGAGCCTGCGGCAGACCCCCTTGCTGGACCAACAGGCATCCTTTTCTTTGCCCAATTAACATAATCTGAAACAATCAACATATAAGAAGAAAAATTCTTTTCCTCTAAGACAGAAAGCTCTGCTTTAACTCTGTCCCAATACTCTTCCTTGTCATCTTTGTCCAAGTGAGTCAGCTTCTCTTTAAACCCCTCTACGCACTTATATCTAAGATAAGATTTATCATCAGGGATTGTTGATTTAATTTTGCTCTTCCACTCTAAAAACTCTTTATAATCTGGCTCTTCAGATACAGAGAAAGAAGGAAGCATTGCCCCTTTAGGTTTGATATATGATGGTTCTGCGCATTCATTCATAATCTTTATAGAATTCTGCATACCAATATTTGCAACCTTGGGTCCAAAGAAATCAATAACTTCTTCATGAGTTTTCAAATACATGTCTTGAACGCCATAGCGAAATCTATCTGGATCATCTACGGCTTTCTTGTCTTTTATGGCAAGCATAAAATCATGATATTTTGCATGCTCCTTATCCCTATAATGAGCATCACACGTTATAACATATGGAATTCCAAAATCATTAGATATTCTCAAAAGAGAATCATTTAGCTTTTGTTGATTAACTTCTCGTCCGTTTTTGTTTACGTCATATAAAGCATGAGGCTGTAACTCTAAAAACAATCTATCCTTAAATATCTCATGCAGCCTGTTTATATGGCACAATGCTTTTTCTTCATCATTATCTGTTATAAGAGTTTTTGCTATCAAACCATTGCTACATGCAGTGAGGGCAAAGACTCCTTCGTTATAAGCCTCTATGTGCTCCCAGGAGATCCTGGGAGTTTTCTTTCCCATATATCCAGAAACTTGATTTTGATATGAATGATAATTTAACTTAAGAATATTTCTATACCCTATTTCATTCTTGGCCAAAAGCACTAAATGGTAAGACTTTCTGCTAGATAAATCATCTGCAAAATAAGCTTCTATTCCAGGTATTAGCTTAACACCAGTTTCTTGACTGGCCTTCCAAGCGTCATATAGAGCAGTTAGGGTTCCGTGATCTGTCACGGCTACTGCCGGATGATCAACCTCTTTGGCTCTACGAAACAAATCATAGGTATCATTCATGCCGTCCAAAGGGCTTCCTAATTCAGTATGATTATGCAGCGATACAAAAGGACCTTTTGTCATGAAAACCTCAATGCTTTAATTTCTAATTTATATAGGCCAGCAAGAACGCTGGCCTTCAATAATAATTGTAGTCACGAAAAATTAAATTTCAACAGAATCTAATCTAATCAACAAACATATCAGATATGTTGTCATAAATCTCGTTTACAATATCCATATCTAAATCTTTTTTAGCAGCACTTAGCGCCTGCGTTAACTCTTTCTTTGGAATACTTTTTTGGTCCAGAAAATCTGCAGACCATTCTCTTCTAGAGTCCTGCAGATCTTTAATCTGTAATTCATAAACCAAGTATTGCTTAACATATTCTTTGACATCTTCTGTTGACCAAGTGGTATTTTCGTCTTGCTTTCCATCAGATTCATTAAAAATTTTTACAATATTCATTGTTTGCTCCTAGTTTCAGTTAGTTAAAAATTTCCACAAAGTATAAAGCTTTGCATTTTTTATTATACCGTTGCGATATATATCTTTCTTTAATTTTTTAGAATATTTTATCTTGTTAAATTTATATACGCCTTCCTTGTTGAGGCTTGAAAATAAATCTTCTGTTATGTATTCTATCAGATATTCGCTAATAGCTTCAGCGTGTCTCTGTACAGAAATATGCCTAACTTTTGAAAGCTTTTCTAGATATTTTTTAACTTCATCTGGATTTTTTGGAACAGGATAATATTGAACATCTGTGCCTTCACCGCTAATAATGGAATGAGAATAAAGATCTTTTACATTTAAAATATCTGGAGATTCAGAATCCCTCACTCTCTTCATTCTCTCTCTAGGAGTCATTTTGTCATCTTTTCCAAGTTTGTTGGACGGAAAAATAACATTCATTATTTTAATATAAGCATGTGGATCACCAGTGACAGAGTCGGTTTCGTCTTTTGTGCCTATTGGATAATAGGTATTTGTACCCTTAACCCATCTGCCAAAATGTTTAAACATTTTTTGTCCAGCGTCACTAGATATATCTCTTCTAGACTCTGGCCTCAAACGCATCCAAGGAGTTCCATCATCAGTTGTAAAGGTATCTTTTCCTATTTCATAATCAAAAAGATCCCTACACTCTTGAGGGGTAATAACTCCCCTCTTAAAAAGTCTTTCATCAGGGTTTAAAAGATCTGTAGGGTCAATGTATGTTGTTCCACGCTCGACGCCCCTCACTCTATCTAGTCGCTCCCCAATCAAAACTGATAACTTATCTAATCCATGAACATTTATTATAAATTGTTCTATAGATTCTTTTCGCTCATTAACAGTTTCGTCTCCATCTTCTTCCTCCCAAAGCTGATGACCTCCCCAGCTTGGTCCAAACTGTTCTCCAAATATCATTTTGTGCATTGTTACCCAATCGACAAGAGGAATATAAGAAGACACTCTTGGAGAGTACTTATAAGCCTGATCAGACGCCGACGTAGTGGCCGCTACAGCCTCTTCAGGAGTATCTCCAAACCTGTAACCACTCTTCTTTCTTTCGCGCTTTGTACCACTCTTTGCGTTGGCAATGTAATATGGAAGACCTCTATAAGAAGAGAATAATCCAGATATTATCTTTCTATATCTATCTTTTATCTTGGTCTGATGTGTCGTAGTAGCGCCACCTGATATAGCTTGTTTTAAATCTACTTTATATGTTTGATAAACAGCGCCTATCCTTCTGAGTATGCTCAACGCTGTTTCTGGAGGATCTCTCATTAAAAGGTCTGATATATCTAACTCTATTGGAACCCCAGGAACTGAAGTTGGTAAAGATATTGGTATTCTAGACCCAACTACAGGAAAGAGTTTTCGTGACGCCCTAAGCTTATCTGAGTCTAAGTTTTCATAATCTAAGGGGATTGGTATGCCAACATCGCTTATTCCATCTAGAGGGCTTGGAGGAAAAAGATTATCCTTTCCATCCCTCATGGCTAATGATCCAAGGTGTATAGCCTGAGAAGAATCAAATTGGAATTCATCATTTCTATATCCAATAACGTCCTCGGATCCGTCTGGAACAACCCTGCCTGTGGCAGGATGATATATTAGGCTAATGCCTTTTTTGAAGCCTTCATTTTTAGACCCCTTTGCCAAAGAGTACTCATCTTTTTGTCGCCCAAGGTTGACGCTGTAGATTTTCCATCCATTTTTCTGATATACTTCTGGCAATCTATCATAAATATCTTCAAGCTCTATTGCGTTTGGCAACTCTTTGGATGATAAAACATATAATCCCTTTACCATAATAGGCTCTGGAATATTTATATCAAAATTATGATACACATTACCCTTTCCGGTAAGGGCAAATATTGGATAATAATCTCCTCCGCCATTATAGTCCACTAAGTATGTTCCAAATAATGGCATAATACTATGGGCGTCTTGAGGGGGGATTAGCTCTTTGTTGTTCCCGCTGCCTCCAAAGAACTTCCTATACTTTCCGCTTGGTGATAAGTCTACTGTAGTAAAAGGCTCATTGGTCAAAACCTTATTAACAACATCTTTTGCCCTCTGCAAATCCTCTGATGGCTCAGAGGCTTCTAGCTTGTCTATTAACTCATTAAAGTGATTATTTATATAATCTATAGCTTTATTCATATACTTAGAAGAAGTACACGCCGTTCTCAATAAGAACATTTCATTTTTAATAAGCTCTACACAATCAGCTATATTGTCAAAATATAATTCATAAAAAATTTGAGCATTATCATCGATCTTCTCTGCGGTAACCCTATCAACGCCTACTGTTATTTGACCCGTATCTCCTCGGCTTAATGCCAAAACTTTATCCGAACTAGATAGATCCACCCCAATATCATAACCTATATATTCTCTTGATTTAGAGTCTCTCATATGAAAATTATAAATATAAGATATAGCGTCTGCAAGATACAAAGCGGAAGATGCAGACAAGACTCTCGCCATGAAATGCTTTCCTTTCATTTTAGCAATTTTATCGGTTATCCCTTCGCCCTTTTGAGGGACGCCCTCTTGATAATACTGTTTATCAACTCCAGCTCCTTTTTGCTTCACGGCCAATGGATCGTATAAAATTCTCCTTGCCCCCTCGCGTCCTAGGTCTGGAATAAGACTTGCTTTGAATTGTTCTAATAAGCTAGAAAAATCTTTACCAGCATATTCTAATGATAATATATTTTCGACATCTATCTTGTTTGTATTATGCTCAAAAAGAAATTCTCTATATGCGGATAAAGCAGTAGCGTTTCCTTCATCCATTGCTCCGAAATACTCCCCTATAGCGCTCATTATAGAAGAGGCAATATTCTTTAGGATTCTTTCATTAAGAGGCCTTCCTATCGAGCTCAGTAATCTTACATCGACATTCTCTAACGCCAAAAGATAATCTGTTTCAAATTTTGAAATAGCCAAATTGATAATGCTTAAAGAGTCCTCGGAAAGGATTTGGCCCTCCTCATCTTCTTCCTCAACAGCTCTTACGACTATTTCTACCATAGATTTGGCAAGACTCGACATGCTTATACTGCCAGCGGGGCCATCTTCGGCATCCAGAAACTCCTTTGAAAACGGAATAGGTCTTCCCGTCAAGGATCCTCTTATCTCCAAAGTAGTTGATATATCTAGCCAATCTTGTATAGTCTCTACAAAAGATTTGAGCATCATTCCTACCGGAGTTGTTGCTCGAATAATTCCTTCGGATCCACCATAATCGCTGCGTCCTCCCATGATAGATGGACCGCTTGTTTCAAAGTTTTTCTTTGCCGCCTTTGTTCCGGCATCAACCCCCTTCGGCTTTCCTTCAGCATCATTTTTAGACCCACCTAATGCGCCTTCGCTATTATTTTCGATTTCCAATATCGTATCTACGTCACGCGCTTCTCTCTGTCTTGCAGAACTTAAGTCATAAGATTCCTCAGACCCCCAAATATAATTCTTAGGAACTGATCCAAAGCTATAAAAGGCATTAGGTTTTTCTGGATCTTTAAATATAATCCTTCCTACATCATCTACTCTTCCGACCCATTCTTCATAATTATATTTTATTTCCTCTTCGCTGCCAAACATTGAGCTTTCTTCTACCGGGACAATGTATCTATCTCCATTCTTGCTTAATAGCTTGATTGTTCTTCCAAAGTTATCTGCGCCCTCTGACGTGAGTATTCCAGAATTAACAATATCATCTAATAAGTATCTAGATCTTCTTTTGTTTCTAATGTTAATACCAGTATGTGTTTTAGCAAAATAAACAGAGTCTCTGATTGTAAACTTATGATTATGGGAACAGACCAGCTTTATGTCTCCTAATAAGTCCATACGATTAAAGCTAGCACCACTAAGGCTTATTTCTAAATTCACAGGGGCTGCCATAGCCAAGGCTAAGATATGTGATATCTTGCTAAGTCTTCCAGACTCTTCTAGCTCGGCAATTGCAACTTCTGGGCTCAATATATTTGAGATAAAAGGAGAAACATCACTAATGTCTACCCCAAGAGAAAAGAGGGTTTCGACTAAATTCAGCATCTTTTCGCCAAGAAGCGGATCATCTTTTGCCTGTTCCATTAAAGTTTTAAGAATTCTAGGCAGGGAGCCTTCTTCGTTTAAATCTCTAGAGAAAGACGACAAACTTGTTTGAGATCCGCACACTAAATACGACATTGTTCCAGGAGTTAACTCTGCATGTGACCCATCGGCATTAACTGGAGGATATGTTTGTGGCAAATTACCCCTGATTGGAGCAAGGCGCTCTTCTGATGCCGGCCCAGCTATAGGGCTTGCGATGTAAGAATATTTTTTCAAAAACTCTTTTGCTATAATTCGCTCTAATGCAGACTTCGTAGTATCTTCTACTTCTGATCGAGGGCCTGCTGTTGCCACAGCAGCTGCTATTTCAGACGCAGGTATTCTTGTGGGACAATTAAAATATTTGTTTGAGAACTTCCAGCCTCCACCTCTTCTTTTTTCAAGCTCCCTCAAAAACTCTTGCTTCCTGCCCTCCTCAAGAAAGCCTCCCTTTACAGCTTCGTCTAATTTTAATTCAAATAATTCATTTGGACTTATATCTTTCGTTTCTGCGCGAACAGCTTGCAAGCTTGCGGGAGAGACATTCGCACTGCCTTCTTGAAGAAGGGGGGTGGGGTCCAGAAAGAGACCGCATTCAAAATCTGACTTTCCCTTATTAAGCCTTTGCAATGATTGAGGTCTATCCAAAACTTTCGTATACGGACATTTAAACTTGATGTTAGAAACTTGACCAGTTCTCGTAGGAACCTTCCTGGCCCCAAGCTGCCTCAAGGCCCAGGCTCGTCGCTGGATGCCCTCTATATGCTCCCCCTTGGCCCCGGAATGCACCAATGCTTCGATCTCATCCCAAGTTTTGCCGCCAGCTTCTTCTTTTGCAGACAACGTAGGAGGGGTGTCAAACACTCTCAGTGTCGCCCCGTCATCCTCTAATCTTAGTTCTTCGTTTGTTATAAGGCTTCCATCCTTTCTGAACAAGCTGTAAATATCTGTTTGATACTCAGAATAATCTTGTATACGGATAGGCTCTCTTCTTCCTGAGCCTCTTGGCGTATCTTGACGCTTTCTTGTATATATGTTTTTTCCGCAAACAGAGCAAGAAGCATAATTCCAACTAGTAGTTACTATATTAAATCCTTTTTGATATGCTGCTTCTTGCAAGGTCTTTCTTCGAATAGACCCAGCTAAATAATAACAAAAAGAAGCCTTAGACCAGCCTCCGCTCTTCTTCTTGTTAAAGAACATTTTTATTTTATTTTTTAACTGTCTATGAAAAATATCTTCAAACGTATCTCTTAAGCGGGTATCGTAATTCTCAAAGAATTTTTTATCGACACCATATCCAAATTGATGAATATCTCCTTCTACATCTACAAATACAATAGATTTAGCCAAACCAAATAAGAGCTTAAATATTTGTGAGTTTTCATCTCTGACAACTCTTGATAATTCGTATGCTTTTCTCGCAACAGGATCTGAAGCAACAAACCCTTGTTTCATCAAGTCATAAACCAAAGCAGTTAAATAATCATCTCTTTTTTTAATGGCAGAAACAATGTCGTCCAAAGCATTAGCAAAGGCTCTTCTGTGCCTTTCGTATCCATCTATTTTTTCGTCAACTTGTTCGACGGCTATATTAAAAAGAGAACCTTTGCTTTTGGCAACAGCATCATCCAATGCTTGTAATCGACTCACAATCGTTTCTCTCACTATATTTAAATTATTTACAGCCAATACAAGCTGCGGAGGATTAGTGGAGTCATCTATCTCAAAACCTCTTGCTTTCTCTCCAAGCCTTTTAAAGACTTCATGAAAATTTAAAGCAGTAACTGTATCATCTTCTTCCTGGCTTTTTAGCAATCTTTCTGAATAAGTTAGCTCTGAATCTTCGCTTTCGAAAAATTCTTGAGATATGTTCATGTTGTTATATATGTTTTGATCTAAATTAAGTTTATCTAAAATCCTAAAAGTCTTTCTTTTTATAGGACCAGAGATAGGCTCTATCTCTAAACCTTTTTCTTGAGGCCCAGGCTTATCTGTCGGGCCTGACAAGGCAGCAGAAATACTTAAAAACTTATCTTCGACAAACTCTATAAATCCATATTCTTTAATAAAGAATTCTGCTTGAACGCTGAAAGGCTCAAGGCTTTGAAGGTTTAATCTAGACTCACCAATTAACTGCACCAGAGCTTGGTCTACGCCTGATAATCCATTAGCATCAAAAGATGCTTTCAACGAATCAGTCAAACTCTTAATGGGGGATTCGTCTAAAGGGCTTTCGGATTCTTCTGTTTGAAAGGCATCTTCGTCAAAATCATCGCCTTCTTCTTCAAATATGACTCCACCAAAAAGGTCTTCACCAAGTTCTTTTGGACCTTCGTCTTCATAGCCCTCGTCAACCTCTCCCTCTTCTTGATCTCCTGAGACCATTAGAGACGCCAACTCTATTACAGATTTTAGATTAGAATGCAAGTTTCCCAAAACAACAGAAAATTCATCTAAAGCTTCTTCTTTTATTCCTAAATCTTTTTTGATTTCATGAATTTTATTAACGTCCATAAATCTATTATCCCTTGATATCCCTGACTCTATTCATTCTATATTCTCTTTCCTTATCTTTTAAAGTAATAGGAGAAAAAATATCTTTATAATCATTTTTTATTTCTTTTATTAGTAACTCTATCCATTCATAAGCTTCTTTTATATGTTCAGATTCAGACCTAGTTGCAGAAATAAAAATCTTACTTGATTCAGAGCAAATAGAAATATTGCCTTTTTCTGATTTATTTATACTATCTAAAATGATTGGATCATCAAAATCAATCTCATCAACCAGGGAAGACTGGTCGAGTTCCAGCATAGACAAGACTTCTCTTAGAAGAAATTTATTATTTATATTTTCATTAAATGTCCATATTGGCTTTGTTGAAATTGTCTTAAAATATTTGCCATTAAGATTATAATTAAAAAAATCTTTTTCCATAATAGATCTTATTGAAATGCCACTATCTGTCCATAGGTCTAAATATAATAAAGTTATGGATTCATTTCCTGTTCGCTCCATCGGGGTAATAATTCCAAACCCTCTCTTCACAAACTTTTTATTTATAAAAGCTTTATTCTTTTTGAAAAATAATTTATCACTCTGCAATATTCGTTTAACAAAATAATTGCCAGGATATTTGTCCATCAAGTTTACCAGAGGATAAATTGTATGTACAAAGTTATTATGCCCCAACGTGCCATTGATCAATAAGGGAACTTCTTTTATTCCATTATTATAATGTTTATAAATATTATGATTAATATCTACAAATAAATTATCTAAAATTTTTCTTATATTTTCATAAGACTCAAAGGAAGAATCCTTAAAATCATATGTATCATTTATCTTCTTTATTTCGTGATAAATAAATCTAGATAAACAGTACGTAAGAATTTGAATTCTTGCTCGCTTCTTTGCAAGATGAACACCTTCGGCCTCTGTCAGGCTGTCTATGCCTATAGATAGATCTTTTTTATTATTACTTTTTAGTTTTGACTTTATATATTCATCTTGCAATAAATTAATTTTTTTTATTTTAACATCTAAAAGATATTTATATAAATCTTCATAATATTTTATTTTTTTCTTTAAGATTAAAATTTGTTGANTAGAAACTGCAATNGTTTTAAAAACACTATTTTTTGCAAATCTTTTTTCGAATTGCCCTCNATCTGTTTTGAACANAGAAATNGCATCNCTAAGTCCNTNTANGTCTTTAAANTCAATTTTTTCAAAAGGATATTCTAAAAAATCTTTTTCAATAGAAATAAGCCTGTATGTATAATTTTTGTTTGGTCTTTTTTCTAAAACAGAAATTTTATATCTAGAAATATCTTTTTCATTTTTTATATATTTTATAAAATTATCATTCATTTTTATTTAAGATAATCAGATAATAAATCATTTATTATTTTATACCTATTAAGCTTCTTTAGTCTCATGCTTGCAGCCCAACCTGTAAGGCCAACTTCTTTTGCTGCATCTTTTATAGAGTGCCCTTCTAGACACACCATTTTTAATATTATATAAGTTTTTTCATCAATTATTTTTGATAGCTTTTCNATTGTAAGCTCTAAATCAATTCTNTCAAGNGCTGANCCTCCNTTNNNATANAGATTATCAGCATTAGANAGNCCATTNTCAAACTCAGCATACTCNTCTCCGCTNNTTGGATCNGTCTTAGGCATTGCGCTAAAAACAAGTTCCTCTCTTGACTTTCTATAATTTGGCTTATATTCTTTCTCACATTGTTCACAACCATATCTTGTAATTAGAGAATTGTTTTCTGGGCATCTTTTTTTGGAAAACGATATAAGTCCACCACATTCACACATTTCAGACTCTGCTTTTTCATAAAGACTATAGGCATCATTTGAAAGCTTGTTAACGCTTTTTATTTTGGAGACCAATTTATTTCTAAGATGAGTGTGCAAAAAGGTGCTAAGTTTAACTTTCTTTTCTGGATCATAAGCATTAACTCCTTCAATTATAATAAGAGCCAATTCTTGCTTTATGTCTTCAAAGTTATATCCTGGCATATATGTTTTGGAGGCCCACTTGCATAACAATGGGTCAATACGCTCAAGAACTCTAGCGTAACCTTCTTTTGTTTGAGTGTTTATATAAACATCTTCATCATACATTCTTACGACACCCTCAAAAACATCTTTCATATTTCCTCCTATTCTGCCCAAGCATCTTGACATATTGGTTTATAGTCACACCATTGACAAAGTATCGATGGCTTTTTAACCCAGGTTGTATCTATGTCAATAAAACCTGCTTTTTTTGTAATTAATTTTTTACAATTATCTAAATCATTTAATGTAAAAGTATAATCATATGATTTGCAGTTATGCTTAAGCATAACATATGATCCATGAATAACCTCTGCATCTTTATAAACTCTTCTTAAAGCTTCGGAATAAACAAGGAGTTGAAAATCTGATAAATACTTGGCACTCTTGCTAGTCTTGTAATCAACAACTCTATACTCTTTTGGGCCAACCTTATCGACTCTGTCTATAAAGCCCCTTACCAGAGTGTCTTTATTTATTTTAAAGTTGAATGGAAGCTCCACTCCAAGAACATTTGGCATGCCCTCTCTTCTAACCTTATCTAAGTAGACTTGCATAATATCTCTTAAACAAAGCAAACCTGGCATCTCCCCATTCGGAGTCCACACAGGCTCTTCTAAAATCTTTATGTCGAATTTTTTAACAGCATTCTTAAAACACTCTTTCATCAATATTGAATATTGATTTTCTGGAATATTTTTGGAAATTAGTTCTTTATGAAAAAGCTCTAAAACCATATGGGCGCATGACCCGAATTCTGTAAAGCCCCACGTATTCTTTTGAACATCGGGCTTTTCTATATATCTATAATGATATTTCTTAGGACACTTTTCATAGGTATCCATTGATGATACTGATAACTTTAACAAAACAAACTCCTTAAACGGATATTAAAATAACTGACTCAAAGCCCTATCTTGTATCCATCTAAAAACAAATGGATGGACCATAGTAGGGCCAATGCTTAGTGTTTCTTTGTCTATTTTCTGAACAGACTTTATCCATCTAGACTCTAGGTTTTCCCAATAATAAGAAATATACAGACCATTAACTGGGTTGTAAAAACTTCTTACATAGTTCCCCGTAACGATAGGCTCTTTCTCTCCAAGCCTTTCGTTATAAAATTTGCTAACTGGATCAAAAGTATTATAAGGCCGATTAACTATTTTGACAACCTGATTTTCGAAAGCCTCATCGGTAGAGCCGTCTATTATAATAAACTTTGCAGAAGGATCAAATTCTACATTATCGTTTGGTGTTGATTGAATCGTCTCCGCATCTTGGGCTGGACTCTCAGCAAAATTAACAAACGAAGCAGATGTCTTTTTAGGGTCTAACATAACCCCTCCAGAGTCTGTTCTTGAGGCTTTTATTTCTAAGTCAGAAAGCTCAACGGCTGTCTCTTGTGCGTCATCACCTTCTGAGTCAANGGATAAACTATCTACAATATCTGCTCCATAAGGAATAACCACAATGCCTTCATCCCCAAGGTGCCTTGGTCTATCTAGACTTGTTGAGTCTGTATTATATTCTGTCTCAAGAACTGATGATGCATCATCGGAAGATATGGCTATAGCCTTAACGGATATTGAAGATCCGCTTGTCGGCAAATAAACATTTCCAACTGCAATCAAAGAGTCTTCATCAGGAGTTGTTCCATCCAATGTGTAATAAACCGTAGCTGGCTTGCTCACAGAGAATGTCAAATATTTTGGAAACCCTGATATATATTCTTCAGAACTCTCTTCCAATGTTAAAACTATCATGATTACCTCGTAGCCTAATTAAAAAAATTAGCATACTATCTAGTGATAAACTCAAGTTCGCTCTCTCCATTTACCTTGGTAATGTTTATTACATTATCAAACTTTTCTTTTAAAGATTCATCATGTGTAATGACTAATATTTTATATTTATCTTCTAATGACTTAATTACATTTATAAATAATGTNTCTACACCAAACCTATCTAATGGAGAATTTACCTCATCCATAAGAAGAAACTCTAAAGATGATCCTCCATATCTGCTTGATATATCACTAAGAGCTATTCTTAGCGCCAGAGAAATTCTAAACTTTTCCCCTCCACTTAAGGACTTAAAGTTTTGCAGATGACCATCTTTTCTTACTTTCAAATCTAAAGTCTCAATAATAGATGAGCCATCTGCTCCCAACCTTTGAGTTTCTAATACAATAATTGCTGGCTCATTACAAATTGACGCCAAAATATTGTTAGCAGACTTTTCAAGATCCTCGATAACAGCGTCTAAAAGAATTGCCTGTATCCCACCTTTCCCGAATATTTTAGATAGCTTGTCGAACAAAGAGGCCTTCTCTAGTTTTTTGGATATTTGTTTCTTATCAGCCTTCATCTTAGACTCTTGGCCCTCAAGCAAAGACACCCTCTCTGTCAATCTTCCTATCCTTTTATCTTCTTCTGATATCTTTTTAACAACTTTATCTTTTTCTTCATTTAAAGATTTTAATTTTTTTCTTAAACTTTGAAAGTCTTCATTTTTAATAGACTCTAAAATTTCTAAATTAGTTTTCAAACTAAACTCAACCTCCTGTAAGGAGGTTTCTAATTCGAGCAAGACATTTTCCGAAGTTTTTAAACTAGTTAAAATTAAATCTAATTTATAATTTAATGATTCTACATTCAAATTAATATCTTTTAATTCATTATTGTCTTTTCTTATAGAAATCCATTTGTCAACTTCTTTTTCTAAAATTAAAACTTCTTTATTAGAATCTTTTATTTGATCTTTATATTGACCAATTTTATTATTATGCTCTTTCTTTAATCGCTTAAACAAACTATCGTCAATCTCTTGATTACAAACATAACATTCATCAGAAGTTATATTTATATCATTAAGCGAACTAATAAGTTCTTCGGATGAGGACTTCTTAGTTTTATAATGAGAAAGCTGAGACCTAAGATCTTCTATCTTTCCTTCGGGAATATCTATTATAGACCTTCCCTTTATCTTTTTTATTAAAGCCTTTAATTTTTTATTTATATCTTTTTGATCTATATTATATTTAACTACAACATCCTTGCTAGATTTTATCTTTCCTTCGTAAAGCTCTTTGTCTTGCTTTAAAGACTTAATCTGTTCAATAACTCTATCATATGTATCTGTATCTAAGGATTTCTTTATAACTGTATACTTTCTGCTTAACGAATCAATCTCAGAAAATAAACTCTTTTTTCTCAAGATAAGAGAATCTGATTGAATCTTTGCTTCTTTTATTTCTATTTTTGAAACTTGAAGCTTTTCAAGCACAGCATCATACTCTTCAACAGACTTCTTTAAAACTTTGCAATCCATATTTATATCTCTAGACTTCTTTCTAGAGGCCTTTTCGTAATCATCCCAACGTGATATGTCTACTATAGATTTAAGAATGTCCTTCTTTTTAGAAGGCTCGGACTCTGCAAATTCAGAGATATCATTTTGTCTGAAATAAACTGAATTTATAAAAGTTTTGCTGTCTAACTTTATTGTTGATTCTATCTTTTCGTTTGTATCTCCCGAAGTAGAGCAAGATATATCTTGCCACTCACCTGCTTTGTCCAGGATAAAGAATTCAACAACAGATGTCGAGTTCATTCTGCATCTGGTTCTATTGACCATATAGCTTGAATCGCCATGCTTAAACTCTAAAGTGACAGAACAAGATGTTTCTCCCCATCTTATTATATCATCCATCATTGCGGCTCTTGACTTATTAAACAAGCACCACAAAACCCCTTCAAAGATTGCGCTCTTACCGGATCCATTTGACTTTCTGTAATCGCCTTCTGTATTTCCAATGAGAAGGGCAGAGCTAAATTTTGAAAAATCTATTTCACTATCTTTGTGAGAAAAGAAGTTTTTCATTTTAAGATTAGAAGGTATCATACTTCTCCCATTATTATTTTAGCCTCTTTTAAGAGGGACTTTTTATAGTCACTATCTATGTCTTGAGAGTTAACAAACGCCTTAAACATAGAGAAATCATCTTTTTTATTTAATATAGAATTATCTCTAACAATTCTTTTTGTTATGGCCTCTATAGATATTCTCGAAACATGAAAGGCTCCAAGGCTGTAAAGGCTAGACTCAATAGATGCCTTGTCTATTGCCGGCAAGACCTTTTCATCTATTAGAATCTTGAATCTAACAATTCTATCTTTCAAATCATATTCTTCCAAAGCATCTTCTAAGACTTTGCCTACATCTGCGAAACCAACGCCTGATAAATCAATTGACTCATCTAATAAATCTCTTATAGGAAATTTGCAAAATTTTGCTTTCTTCTTTGAAATGTCATAATCTACAAAATATTTCTCAACATTTGTATCACCAAAATTTGATCGCTCCATAGAACCCGTATATACACATACTGGTGCGTGTTTCCGCAAGACCCTAAACTGATGCAGATGCCCCATCATAGTTATGTCACAACCCTCAAAGGCCGATGGGCTTGCCATAATTTCGGTTCCACCATAATCTGTATAGCTTCCTTCGTAAAAAAAGTTATGACCAACCGCCAGGATTGGGGCTCCATCTGTGGAGGCTGCAATCATTTCTTTAACATGCAAATCATAGTTCTTAGATTGTTCAACCACGCTTGTTCCTTCATACATCTTCCTATCTCTATAAGGGAGAAGCAGAAGGTTGACCTTCTCATTCTTTGCATTACAAACTTGCACAACCTCTGGTTCAAGCAACATTCTTACATTAGGATATTCTGTTGCAGAAAGAGAAACTATAGAGCTTGTAAAACTAGATCCGCTCTTTTTGTAATCATGATTTCCCATAATAACAAAAGTTGCAATATTCGCATTAGATAATCGCTTTAACGCCTTATCTACAATGCTCATATGTTCAACGCTTGGATCTCTATATTCAAAGATATCACCTGTTTGAACAAAAATATCAGCCTTTGTCTTTATGGTATAGTCAATTACATGATTAAGAGTCTTCTCATAATCATCAACCCTTGTATTTCCGCCTTTACCATTAGCTCTGCCAAGGCCAAAGACGGCACCAATATGTGTATCTCCACAAACAATTATTCTCATTTGTTTGAATACCTCCTATTTATAGCATCTTTTATTTTTCGCAATAATGCTTTTGTGCGATGTACATCGTACCTATCAACTTCTTTTATATATCCATCTGTCTTCTTCATAAGCCTTTCTATCCAAGCAGCATCATCAGGATGTTGTTTTTGAGCATCCCTAAAACAATTAGATATTTGCAAAAGCTGTGAAAAATTCATAGCCTTTCTTTCCTTGGAAGCTTTCCCAATTTTCGTTGGATCAACAAACTCTGATAAATCATATATCGCTGTAGAAAAGTCTACAGCTTTACATAATATGTAAAAGTCAATAGCATTGTTAGACGCTCCGCATCCAAAGCAATAAAAATTATTATTTACATCATCAATATATAAAGACCCTGTTCTTTCAGAGCCATTCTTGTGTTCTGCAGATGGGCATTTACACCTGTGTGTAAAGTTCCCACTGTTTATCTGCTCCAATGATATTGAAAACTTAGAAGCTAAACTGGTTATTGTTACAGTTTTTATTATTTCTTCTTTTGAATATCTAATCAAGATAGTAACCTGTCCCAAAAGGATTTCTTTTTAACTGCTGGTTTAATTTGACTTAACTCTCTTTGAACATCCTTTGCGAATGGTGCTCTAAAAAGTTTTGGTTTTGATAATGTTCCGTCCAAATACAATCCCGTTCCAACGTCTGTTATTTTCTCTGCGCCGCCGCGATCCAATATAACTCTGCTGTCAACAGCTGACGCCACCTTTAAAGCTATACGGCCTGAAAAATTTGATTTAATCAAACCAGATATTACTCTACAAGAAGGCCTTTGTGTTGCCAAGATTATTGATACCCCCGCTGCTCTGCCTTTCTGCGCAACAAGACATAATGTTTTTTGAACATCTTTATCTTGCAAGACTATATCTGCCCATTCATCTACGATGATTACAATCGGTTGCATTCTGCTTCTTGAGCTTATACGCTTATTATATTCTATAACGCTTCTGCATCCAGCTTTATGAAGAATGGAAAATCTAGACTCCATAATAAGCCTAACTTCTTCTATAACAAGTCCTGCATCTTCTGCTGAATTAACAATAGACTTAACCGAAGAGAAGTCAGAATATACTCCAAACTCTACCATCTTTGGATCAATAAGATATAACAATGCATCAGACCCTATTAAGGATAGAACAAAGCTATGCAGCAAAACGCTTTTTCCAGATCCAGTAGTTCCTCCTACTAACAAGTTTGGCAAATCATTCAAATCAATAGATAGAAGCTCTCCCAAAGAATCTATCCCTAATGCAATTGGTGCATAATGATTCTTCGCAAAAGAGTTATAAACCTGTCCGAACAAAGGCGGCTCTATCTCTTCTCTTTGAATCTCTATTCTATAGATTCCATCCTTCATAATCGGATGACCATTAGGATGAGAGTAAGACGACATAGCCATGCCTATATCTACCAAAACTCTATCCAGTCTTGACGACCTGACTCCATTGGCTAATTTTACATCATAAATATCAAAAAATCTTTTTTTATTTAGCTTAACAGAGTTGGCTTTGATTCCGAAAGATTTGAGCAGTCTAAAAAGTTTTTCTTCCTTGTTTGGCTCAAATATCTCTATTACTTCGCTCGTTTTCATTCATGCTCCTTATTTCAGATAATATATCTTGCAGGGCCTCGCGGTATCCTACCAATCCAGTATAGACACCGTTGGCGTCTGGAGCAACAGAAAATTTCTTGGATTCATCTTCCAGGTATCTTATCTTCTTTTTAACTTCCGATATCTGATCCAAAATAAGATTTATAACCTTATTTTTAAAAGTCATTTTACCTTCTGATTTTTCTTAAGTCTATTTATCTCTAGCTTCAAATCTCTTAGTTCTACTTCTAATTTTGTATTATCATCTCTTAGTTTCAAACAAGACCTTAGGGCCAATACTATTAATCCGAAGATTCCTTCTCCAGGGTTTATTCCGTCTAATTCGTCTGCAGAAACAAGAAGTCTATTAAGAGTAGATATAACATTATTGTGATAAGCTGGAGTTTGATTGTCTGGATGAGTCTTGTCTGATAACAGCTTTTTGAAATCATTAAAAGCATTTTCTATGTTATCTTTGTTTTGTTTTTTAGAATCCATATACTTATTATTTTTCGGTAACTTTAAATCACTCATCACAATCCTCTTTTGAAGTCAACATAACATACAGGCCGCACATTTTATGCATCCTTATAAATGCTTGTACTTTGTGTAATCCGTCTTCATCTATAATACTAAATTGTCTATACAAAAAATTGACAATATTGACGCACTTGTTGTAGTCATAGCAGGGTGCGTCAAATAAACCACATGCATTTTCTAGAAAATTAAAAACCTTTTCTTTATCTTCTGAATTTATATTTGATAAATCCACTATTGGATTTGCAACAGAATCGCAATATATAAAACTATCGGAATCTTTAAATCCATTACAACCTAATAAAAGATAAGTATTCAACATAATCCTCGATTATAATCTCTATGTCAATATAAGTATTGGGTTATATACGCCGCCCATCGGTTCGCTATGAGACTTGCAATACGCCCAAACCTGATATGCAACCGGAGCATCTTGTGGGTCCAAAGGAGGCTCGAACAATAAATAGCCATCATTTCCAGGAGTTCCTATCGAAGTGCAGAAATATTCTGAGGGACTATCTGCGTTTCTAGTAAACAACAACTTGTGCCCTCCCTCTGCAAGAGATGCATGAGTCTGATCGAATAGGTATGGAACTCCGCCGTGCATTACTGGGGCTTGTTCTTGATTGCCGTTGAATACAAACTTATCATTTGGAACCTCAACTAGAATGGGGCTTCCTACTACTGCAAACTTCTTTTCAACTGGGGCGCTCCATGCGCCATCGTTATCAGAAACTCTTACCCTCCAATACTCATATCCTGGCCCATCTTGAGCTTGTCTTATAACAGCTGATGTAGCCTGGGTCTGTTCCCAAATGGCATTGCCTCCAAAAGCATCTAGTCTAGTGAATTCATAGTTAGCAATTGAACCATCAGTATCGGAGCTATCAGAAGCATCTACACAATACTGTTGACCCGCTGGAATATACACCTTCTCTACAACCCCTTCTTGGTCGGCAAACTTGAACGAAGCAGTCGGGGCTTCATTCGATGCCACTGCAACTGATATATCCGCTGTAACCTTATTGCTTGCAAGATCATGCTCATCTGTAACTATTAATCCGATTGTATAAGCTCCTTCTACATCTGGAGTGAATGTCGCAGAAGTATCTGTTCCAAGGCTTTCTGTAGGAACCGCGCTGCCAACGGCCACAGAGTCCAATGTCCAAGCATATGTAAGATCATCCCCGTTTGGATCGCTGCTGTTTGCTCCAGAAGCACTGACTGCAGATCCGGCTTCTGGGCTTGCTGTTATGCCATCTATTACTGCAGTAGGCTGCTGATTAGCTGCCGTAACAACTATGCCTGCTGTAACCTTATCACTTGCAAGTCCATGTTCATCCGTAACTATTAATCCAACAGTATATGTTCCCGCTTTATCTGGAGTAAATGTCGCAGTCGATTCTGTTCCAAGGCTTTCTGTAGGAACACTGCTGCCAACGGCCACAGAGTCCATTGTCCAAGCATATGTAAGATCATCCCCGTTTGGATCGCTGCTGGTCACGCCAGAAACAGTGATTTCAGAACCTGTCTCAGGGCCGTCTGGCAAGCCGCTTATTGCTGCAGCAGGTTGCTGATTAGCTGCTGCAGCAACTAAAGTTGCCGAAGCTTGAGTGCTAGCATATCCATGCTCATCCGTAACTGTAAGATAGATAGTATATGCTCCCTCCGCATCTGGAGTGAATGTTTGAATTGATGCATCGCTTGCTGGATTTAAAGCATTATCATTAGTTAAGCTGCTTCCATCTGGAATTGTGCCGAAGGTCCAAGCATATGTGATTGAATCACCATCTGGATCACTGCTGCCGGAGCCATCTGCCGTCACAAGAACTCCAACCTCTCCTACGTTTCCTGCAAAAGATGCTACTATTGAAGCAGCAGGCTGCTGATTTGCAGCAGAAAGAGTAAGGTCGTGTTCAGCCCATGCGGTCTCTCCATCATCATCTGTTACAGTCAGCCTAAGAGTATAATCTCCTACCGTACCTGCAGTGAACACGGCTTCTTTTATTGCGGCATCTACAAAGCTTGCGGTATCTCCAGGTTGAGTCGTCACAGTCCAAGCATAAGTTTCAATTGTCCCATCTGCATCACCTGCTGTAGCATCCATAGTAATGCTTTCGCCTGTTTCGAGGGTTCCTGATGTTCCTTCAATAGATACGGTAGGTGCCAGATTTGCAGCAGCAACGTCTATGCTTGCCGAAGCTGGAGTGCTAGCATATCCATGCTCATCCGTAACTGTAAGACTTATAGTGTATGCTCCTGCTACATCTGGAGTCCACGTTTGAGATGATGCATCACCTGCTGGATCTAAATCATCATCAGTAGTGATACTGCTTCCGCCTGGAACTTCGCTAAATGTCCAAACATATGTGAGTGAACCACCATCTGGATCGTTGGTACCAGTATCAACTGCCGTTATAAGATCTCCAACCTCTCCGTTGCCTGCAATTGATATTACTACTGCAGCAATGGGTTGCTGGTTGGCCGCAACAACATTAAACGTCTTAGATATTTCTGCGCTATCAATACTTCCATCATTAACCTTAAGTTTAACAACAACAGCTTGACCTGTAAGATCTGCAGTAGCGATTGTAAATGTGTCAACATCTCCTTCATCATCCTGCACTTCGCCACCTATAGACCAAGTCCATATCTTCTGCAGAACATCTCCATCAACATCGGCTGATCCAGAGCCATCAACTGTGACTGTTTCAGAGACAGTAACATCATCACCATCATTAACTGCAACGCCTCCATCCTGTATGCTCAATTGAATATCTGGAACTCCAGCATTGTTAGACGCCTGCTCTTGCCCTGACTGAGCTGCACCTCCACAACAAGCGATAACAAACCACTCATTTGGTTCTCCAAGGCCTCCTTTTAAGCATGTAAGATGATAAGAAGCACCATATTCTATAGTCAAATCATCCGTATCTCCATCTATTTGAGTTCCTGGAGCAGTTTGGTCTGGCTTCAAAGCAATTGAAACTTCTTCGTTTGAACCATCCTTGGACATATTTTTTATCCAAAAATTGTTACCATCATCCCATTCAGTTGGATTTCCCGGAGCGGTTGGAAGAAGAACCTTTCCAGGCCCACCGGCCTGAGGCCCATTCTGCCCATGAATAACCAGCAACTTACCATGATCTGCTTTTTCTATAAGAATGTCTGGCGTACCATTCTGCCAATTTGTTTTCTTTGGCTGAACATTATTTGTTATTGTATCATCATAATAAACATCTCCAGTGGCATCTTCCCACACCATAACATAGCCAGTTTTTTTGGTTAAATCATTAAGACGAAGAGGGGGATCTCCAGTTTCCCTGGCGTGTGCAACATGAAGCCTTCTTTGCGGCTCAGTCCCCGCATAAGTCGCAGAGGGGTCCATAATTCCCGTCCACCCTTCTTCGTTTACCATTATTACTTTGCGAGGTCCAGCGCCTGCGCTATCATTGACATATAATTTTACCTGACCTTTATCATCTAGGCCCGAACCTTTATGTGATACTTCTAGCTTCGCCAGAGTTCCAGAAGCTCCAGTGGAGTCATGCCCCTCAAAAGATATCTCGGTTTTTCTTTCATCGTCATAATCTGTATTGTTTTGATTAGACAATGTTACAGCAGGATGATTACCTCCGGTTCCGTCATCTTTGTTATATAAAAATCCATCATTTCCATTAAACGATCCAGAGTCATTAAACTGAACGTTGGTATCAGCACCGCCTGGAGAGCCTCCTGGTGATCCAGTCAACCACCCTTGTCCAGCAGAGTATAAGATCGTGTCCCCTGTACCGACACTGGCTGTATCTACATCATTTAAGTCATTGAGAGCTAGGTCGATGACAGGCTCTAGCAAGTCTACAACGCTTCCATTGGAATCTTTAAAGTATGGATGGCCCGCATTAGTAGCAGGGCTTGTCCCATTTGATATAAAATAAGCGCCAGCGCCAGCTTCGCCCGTTGGAATGTTTGCCGGATCTTCTGGAGTTAGAACCAATCCAGTTGGATCTATTAAGCCTGTGACTGTTAGCTTTCCATTTATATAAGCATCTCCCTCTACATAAAGAAGCTCAGTGCCCGTAGGGGTTGTTGCCCCTATTCCAACAAAGCCGTCGCCATCAATCGTAAGGCTCGGCCATGCCGAAGAGTCTTCTCCGTCTGGTTGAGTATAAAAGTATAAAGTAGAACCACTGTCTGTGTCTGTAGTGTCCCAATCACCATGTGCTACCGCACTAATAAAAGCTGCATTATAATCATATGTAGCTCCATCATCCGTAGAGCCTCCAAACGCAATCTTACCAATTGTGGTTCCGTCAGAAAATAAGGCAGGACTTTCAACTTTTCTTGTAAATTGTAAAGTTACTTTGTTATCACCCTCTATATGCAGCAGGGTCGCCGGAACCGCCTCACCATCATAAGGAGCATCTGTTCCTATTCCAACTCTTATATTTTCATAATCATAAACAAAATTAGCATCGCCGCCAAACTCGCCATCTTTATTGTATTGAATGTGAGTATCTTCGCCACCGATTGTCATAGACAGATCTAAGTAATAACACCTCTCTCCGCCTGACTCTGTGTACTCAGGTATTGTGAGTTGTTCTGTATGCTCTGAGGGTTTATTATATATACTCTCTGAATAACATTGTATGTTATCTACCTGAACGGCTGGAGTTGTTCCGTCATATCCTCCAAGATTCTTGTGAGCTAACTGCCCTCTTACGTGTTCACCGTTCGTTAAATAGACCTTAGATGCGTGACCATCTGTGTGCGCACCATCATGCACATGCCCATAGACAACAGGATCATATTCATCTGCCGTTGTGTTATAACCATACTCTCCACCATATAAGGCGTTCATAACTTCGGCTGTAACAACCGTTACAGCGGATGTATATCTAGTCAGTTTTGTATCACTATCTGTCGCCATTACTTAAACCTCATCATGGTGGTCCCGCTGAGTGCATCGCTAAGTGAAGAGCATTTTCTACGACTTCAACTCTGGCAACAATGCACTCTCCGACCCAATTTGCTGGATCATTGTTTATAACAACAGCAAATAAACCAGGAAGCTCTCCTGAGTTTGCGACAATCCATCCGTCAAGATCTCCCCAACTTCCATCATTTGCAGGAGCTGTAATGCTATGTGTAAAAAATATTTCAAAATCAGTTCCAGCGGTTGGAGTATTAGGGTTAGATATTGTAGCTACAGAAGAATTAAAACTTACTGCCATAGGGATTTCATTACTAGAATAAGCAAACCTTCCATCTGGGTAAGTAATTATGCCTCCAGACATCTTAAATGCAATACAGTGAGGAATGCTTCCAGCCCCACCGTTAACCTCTGAAAACCTTAAAATGCAATCAAGAGAATAAGAGTAAGAGCTGTTGGGCCTCGGAACAAGCTTTTCCCCTCGAAAGCCGAAGTGACCCAACGTTGCGCCATCCAAATAAGCCCCAAACTTTTGAGGAGAAGCGGGTGGAAATACTGCATTTATATCTGGATAGTCCCAGTGTCCAGAGAATGTAAGAACGAATGTTTGAGATGAGCCCGTAGGGTATTCTGCCGGAAGTAAATCCAAAGCCCAAATCCCAGGCCCTCCTCCTATATCATAGTCCTCTAAAACAGCATCGCCGGTAATCGCAAAAGCATGAGATGCCTGGGAAGTTTGGCCTCTTAAATATGAAAATGAAGATAAACCAAAAGCGGTTGAATAATGACCAGAGGTTGTATCCATCCCTCCTTTTATTAAATTGCCTTCCCCTCCTAAGACGGATGAGTGTTCAACAGCGGAAATGCTGTTATCACTTCCACAAAGAACGGCAGAAGCTTTTGACGCCTGCAAAATAAGATTGGTCTTACCAGAGCCTATAAAGCTATGATCAGAACCGTCTGAAACCTGATTACCTTGTCCGCACACTATTGAGGAGTAATCAACCTCATTCATTATGCAGAATTCTCCCGCACCAATGAAGTTAACGCCAAATCCATCTCCGGTTATCTCATTTGCACTTCCACAAACTATAGCTGTATATGGACTTACTGCAAGAATCTTATTAAGCTTTCCTCCTCCTACGAAACCCCCTGGGCTTCCGCTTCCTCCTGATCCGACAAAGTTTTCTTCGCCACCGCCAATGAAGGACGCCCATGAGTCTACTATTGAATTTAATTTTCCTGATGCAATTCCGCTATTGGTAGCAGCGTTTATAGAAGATCGTTCTCCCGCTCCAATAAATGACAAACCTGATGTGCCATCAATTACATTTCCAATCCCTCCAACAATAGTTGATGTTGTGCTGTCAGCAATACGGTTAGCATCGCCACCGCCAGGACCTCCTCCTCCTCCAATAAAGGAGTAGCCAGAGGTTGTAATGCTATTATCTTTTCCGCCACAAATTGCAGAATAGCTAGAGCTTTGATATATATTTATACCTTCTCCACCAAGTATTGACGAAGAAGGGGATTCCACCTTATTGGTTGAGCCTCCTCCGACAACGGCATGATCAGAGGTCATTTCAATAGAGTTAGATTCGCCTCCTCCAACAACAGAGTAAGGAGAAGTGGCTTCCACCTTATTGGTTGAGCCTCCTCCAATAAAAGAGTATTCTGAACTCTCTATAATCTTGTTTGATCCGCCTCCTGTTATCGTAGAGGCTGTGCATGGAAATGAAACACCTGTGTTTTGTTCTCCAATCTCATTCGCTGCGCCACCGCCGACAAACGACCAACCAGAGCCATCATAAACTTTATTAAGATTTCCACCCCCAATAACAGAGTATTCGCATGAAGCTGTAATCGCCGGAGCAACAACTGTTGTTCCAATTTCGTTTCCAAGTCCACCGCTGATCGTAGAGGCTTGCGATCCGTCTAACACTTTATTGGCTGAGCCACCAGATACAGTTGAGTAATCAGATCCTTCTTTTGCTTCATTGCTTAGACCGCCTGAGATTACCGAGTATTGATCGCCTACAGTATTGGTACTTCCCCCGCCAATTGCAGTATAGTCAGCAGAGGCTTGATTGCTAGCCCCGCCAGATACAGTTGACCAGCCTCCAGAAGCTGTAATTTGACTGCCTCCAGATGCGGTTGAGTAATCTCCAGAAGCTGTAACTTGATTGCCTCCAGATACCACGGCAGCCTCTCCGCTTGCAGTGTTTTCAAAGCCGCCGCCAACAGTGGCCTTTATTGTATCGGCTGTATTATCATATCCACCGCCAACTGTTGTGTTTGCAGCCGAGGCTTCATTACTCTGCCCGCCGGAGACAACAGCGTTTAAAGACGAAGCCTCATTTCCTCTACCTCCAGAAACAGTCGAGGAGCTTCCAGACGCAGTTGTGTTTACTCCAAACGCAGTAGAGTAGTCCCCCCTGTTAGCCTCATCCCATTGATCCGAGTCAACAGAGCCTGCTCTAAAGGCGGCTTTGTCTCTATCATAGAGAAGCCTATTGTCTCCAGAGGTTCCAAATGCTAAGTCGTCTAATGAATTAGATCCAAATACAAAGTCATACCCGCTGTCTTCAAAGGATAGGCCATCATCGTCTTCTCTCTGTCTTATTAATTTTGTTTCCAAACCAGGAGCAAGGCCACGCTCTAAGGAGGGGTCTTCAATCTCGTGGAATGTAAAGTCTGAACGAATAATTCTTAGATCGAGGTAATAATATATATCTCCATCTACATCTTCATACTCTGGAATTACCTCATCTTGATAAACAGAGTCATAAACATTATTCTTCATTACTGCATCATCACCCAGGTTGGCATGAACCAGTACGCCTCTTACATGAAAGGGGTCTGACAAGCTTACTCTTGACGCGTGTCCGTCTACGTGTTCTCCGTCATGTACGTGTCCGTGCGCGAGTGGATGATAGGAGTCCAAAGACGATACTTCGCTCGTTCCATACAGTCCCCCAAAAAGAGAATTAGCTAAGTCTGCAGTAACTACGGTAACTGCAGATTCAAATTTTGTAAGCTTGCCATCGCTGTCTGTCGCCATTATAATCCTTTATTTTAAATTTTTAAAATGCTTTTTAATCTTATCACTTACTTTAAACTTAACAGATTTATAAGGCTTTAACGCCATCTCCTCTTGTGTCTTTGGGTTTCTGACAGGGCGAGAGGCATGGGTGTATAGATAATACTTTCCAAACCCAACTATAGATACCTCGCCATCTTCTTCTAACGATTCAATTATTGTATCAATTAATTCGTCTATAACCTGTAGAGCTTCTTTTTGAGACAAGAGTGTTTTCGCCGCGACCTTTTTTGCCAAATCTTTTTTATTTACCATATTCATAACCCTTCAACACAAACGTGTGCGTGCATATAACGATACAATCTCGAATATTAATAGCTCATATAATATCATCGTCATCAAATTGTCCAATGTATTTCTTAGACTTTTCGTAATCATCATCTAACTCTTCTTTTCTATCAAAATAGTGCCTATACACTCTAGCGATATCTCCTTCGTCTATCCTGTCCACAGCTATGCCGTAGTTCTCATACATCTTATCAACTTTGTTTTTTATCTTTTCCACTTCTGCTTCTATCAATGTTCTTTTAGACGACACAGCTCCTCCACTACAAACTACTAAACACCATCAGCTTTTTTAACTATATGTCTGCATACGTTAATCATCTCTTTCTTTGACATTTTTAACTTCAATGCGTTCACACAGTAAGCGCACCATACAATATTCCCCTTTACATATCCTAAGTCTGGAATAACGCAGTCTAAAGACATTTTAAACGGATCATGTGTACGGTCCTTATTCTTTTTTACAATATTTAATTTCATATCAGAATAGAAACATCTTCCATCCTGTTTTTCAAACAGTTCTAATATATATTCTTTTGTTAATTCAAAAGGTATATTCTTTTTCCTTGCTCTGTTTCGAGCATTCTGAATAGCTCTTCCAAACATAATGCTTGGATAGTCTAAACATTTTTGTCTCCAACTGGTAACAGTCATAAATTTACTCCAAGGGTTTATTAAACACATTAATCATAATCTTCTCACCATTCTTTGCGCCAGCTGCTTTTGCAACTGTTCTTAAGGCACTAGCAATTCTTCCTTGCTTTCCAATGACCTTTCCAACATCATCTTTTCCAACCTTTATTTCAAAAAGTCTTCCTTCTTTTTCTGTTTCAGCCTCTTGAACACTTACTGACTCTACATCATCAACAATACTTGTAACCATTGTGTTTAATAGTAATTCAATACTTGTACTCATTTTACCTCTCCCTTATATCAATAGATATCATTTCTTCTTCTTCTTTCTTTGGAACCAAAACTTCAAGCAATCCATTTTCCATAGAAGCTTGAACCTTTGTCAAATCAAAAGAAGGATTTATAAAATATTTTGTTTTAAAGTTTCTTCTTGCGATACCTCTAACAATCATCCCCTGTTGAACCCCAATCTTCGGAACCTTTAATGGATAATCATCTTCCTCGTCACCTGCCGCAACTTGATCATTAGAGCCTTCTAACTTGCTTCCGATTCCACTTATAAATAACTCATTATTTTTAACATCAACAGTAACGTCTTTGGGCGAATACCCGGCCAATGCAAAGGCCATATGAAAACCAGTCTCATCACACCACTGGTCGCACCTTGGAAACTTTCCAGCAGAAGTTATTTTTTTATGAGAAGAAACATCTCTAAAAAATTCATCATCAGCCCACAATAAATCTACTACCCTACCCGGTATAGATATTCTATTCAACGTGTCCTTCATTATCTTCTTCTCCATTTTCTAACATTGTGTCAAAATATACACCTATTGCAAAAATAGATTCTACAATATTTGAGATACTCCAGCTAAACAAACTAGATACAGCAGCTCCCCATATGGGGTTTACTCCTGTTAGCAAGGCTGCAACAAGCCCAACCCAAAAGCCCGAGCACATAGTGCAATTAATTAATTTACCTAAGAAAGTTGACTTTGAAGTTACAAAGTCTCTAACAGGTTCCAAGACGGAGCTTGATA
This sequence comes from Candidatus Pacearchaeota archaeon, assembly GCA_002686195.1. The sequence continues at coordinate 61,780 of NZAS01000079.1, forward strand.
CAAGGATTATTGTAAGTCCTGCACAACCAAATGTAAAAAGAAACAAATCAACTATACTCATAGTATTACTCCAGCTAAGTTATATATACTTAAAAATCATATTAATATCAATTAATTTTTGGATATAACCCCTTGCAAATTTCTGTGAAGTTTTTGCCCGAAGGGGTTTAATTTAGTCGCAGCAAATATTAGCACAGAGACTGCTTCTATAAGCACCGACAGTTATCGGCCATAACTCATAGGCTATACCCAGGCAAGCTTCCGCAACCTTTTGCGTTTCCCACTGTGCTCCTTCGTGAATTCTTAAGTCTATAAACTTCAAAAGATTACTCAGGTTTACAGTTCCATAATATTCTGTATACATATTTTGAGGAAGAACCCCTCGGGCCTGCTCTCTACACACGCCAGCTTCAACTAGTCTTTCGTATAAAGTCAAACTTATCTTATTATGTTCTTTGATAGCATCAGAAGATACCATCGCAGCATAATGTTGTCTCGGATAAGAAATCAATGGGTTGGCTTTATCTGTATTGCTTGCTTGCCTATTTGACTTATGCTGTGTCCTAAAAGATTCAGGTTCATAAAACTTAATATCTACATCGGTATATCTTCTGGATATTTCATTATATGACCAAGTTCTATGACGATGATGTTGACTTCGCACAAACAATGGTACGCAAAAACGAAAGGTAACAACATTATGCTCTAATGTTGAAGTATGTTTATTTTGAATCAAATACTTTATTAGTCGCTTATCTTTATCGTCTAAATCTTCTTTGGTCTTTCCAAAGCTGACTCTAGCACTATTTACCACAGTGAGGTCCGAACCCATGTACTCCACAAGCTCTACCGCCCCAATACCATCGTCATATAGCTCAACCCTGTTGGGCTTCATCGCTCCCCCTACACACAGTTAACAGCTGTCTATCTTCATCAAAGATTAAATTCGCTACATCAATAATATCCTGCCTTGTTACAGATTCAATATTATTCATGTACTCGTCTATTGCTGGTATGTCAAACAGCCTTCTCTTTGTCTCCCAATAGGCAATACTATAACTGTCCTCTATTGCTGCATAAAAAGATGATCTTATTTTATTTTTAGCGCGTTGGACTTCTTCTTCTGTCGGCATACTTGTTTTAATCATTTTCAGCTCTTTGTCAACAGTTTCTAATGTTTCCTCTATATTCTCTTCTCTTGTAGAGAATTCTATCATACTTAACCCGCCATGTTGCCAATCGCTATAGTTGGCAGATATACCATATACTAAACCAAGCTTTTCTCGAACCTCTGTAAACAGCCTACAATCCATTCCTCTTCCTAAGATAGTTATGAGCAACTGTATTGCTCCATCCCACTTTGAGGCCATGTTTACGGCTGGCATACCCATCCATAAGTAAGTATGTTCAAGGTCTCCTTTCGTAAGCTCTAAATATCTAGAGTCTAAATAGTTTGAATCTTTAAACTTATATGATTTCTTAATCTTTCCATTTTGCTTTCCAAAATACTTATTAAGAAGCTCTTTAACATCTTTCTTTTTTAAGACACTACAAACAGATACTATTGCATCTTTTCTTTGACAAAATTGAGAATGAAACCTTCTAACTTCATCGTTAGTAAAGTTAGAGATAGTTTCTTGCGTTCCAAGCACTGGTTCTGCCAAATAATTATCAAAGAATTCTTCAGAAAAATTTCTCCATATATACATTGTAGGATCATCTTTTGAAGAGGCTTCTTCTTCTTTTACAACTTCTTTTTCTTTTAAAAATTCATCCTCTGGAAACACAGGATTAAAAACCATATCTGAAAGAATATCCATACACGGTTCTAAATTTTCATAAGGAACAGTTATATAATATGCAACAGATTCATGCGATGTAAAAGCATTTGAATGACCCCCAAGAAAGGCTATCTCTCTTTGTATTTGAACGCTGTCTCTTGTGGCGGTTCCTTTGAACAAAGAATGCTCAAGCATATGGGCAATACCAGGGTTATATCCGCCTATCGCCTCAACCCTTGCGCCTGCATTGAAAGCAACTATTATAGTCGCTATTCTGCTGTGTGTTTTGGATATTACATGAATCACTGATTAACCCCTAAAGATAAAAAAAGGGTAGAGGCACAAAGCCTCTACCCTTTATACTACCGATTTTTTTGTTCGATAACTACCTTCTTTCCATAAGGAAACTCTACATCCTTATCTTGGTCACAGACGGCCCACAAAACTCGCGTCTTTGGCCTCGATGGAAAAGGAGCATATCCATCAGTAAACACTACCAATCCATCATATTTCAACTCGTCTGCTAACTCAATCACAGGAGTAAAACATGTTCCTCCACGACCCACTATATCAATTTTACTTGCCTTCTTGCTAAAAGGTTTTGGGTCATCATAGATTTGAGTATCAAACTGAACAAAGTCAACCTTTACATGGTCAATCATTCCATTTAATTCGGTAGCAAAATATTCCAACTGCGTGTCAGATACAGAGCCAGAAGTGTCAAAGGCTACCAATAACTTACTTGTATAGTTCCTCTTGGTGCCTGGAGAGGTAATTCCATATCGTCTATTAGGACGCATACGAGTAGACTTTCGACCCATAAGAATTAACTTATTGATAAACCATCTAACCTCCTTCTTCCAGTTAACAATAGGCTTATTGGCTGCAATAATCTGTGCCGCAAGATTGCCGCTTATATTGCCCCAACCCTTCTTTTCCTGCTCTTTGATTGCCTTCTCTGCAATATTCCTAATCTTTTCTTCTACAATATCATCGTCAAACTCATCCCACATAGAGTGGTCATCAACAGTATCTCCCTTGCCGTCAACAAGGGTATCAAAGTCTCCACCAGACTCTTTCTTTAGCTTTTCATAATACCATTCAGATGATTGATTATCTTCTAGGTCAAACAGCCTTGGATACAAAGCTCCCTCGGGAAGTCCCTCAATATGACAATTAATGGCACAATCAGCAGCTATGTTGTAGCCGCGAGGATTATATGCAAAATGCTTTGCCCTAGTAAGGTGATGAAGCAAAATATGAAGTGCCTCATGCTTTAAAACGCTTCGCAACTCTGTAGAGGACAGCTTTGAAATAAAGTCTGGATTGTAATATAATGCAAGGTCAACACGACGAATAACCCCGACAGCAAGTGTCGGCACCTTGCTTGTTTCCTTTTTATTTAGATGAAGAAATACCTCTCCATATAACGGCTGAAAAGTTACCAGCTTTGAAATTGCTGACTCCAACCTGTTTTTTACTTGTGTATTAGCCATGTATTAACCTCCTAAAAAATAAGACACCTGTTGTCCCTGTGCCTAACCCGTGGGGATGAATATTGAGATTAAGAAGAGAGATAAATCTTCTTCAAATGCTCGCGGAAATCTTCATCATTCTGCCATTCCATAACAATCTTCTTGCTCTTTTGTCCACCCAATAGGGCAACCCAAGCCTGCGATGCAACATCGCATGGAAGCATCATAAAGAATTCTCTCAAATTCTTTCTCTGCTTTTCCTTCGTCTTGGTCAAAGAACGCTCATTAACCTCTGCCACAACTGAACGGGAAAGAGCGGCAACTACTTCAATGTCATTACAAGCAGCTTCAACCTTATCCTTTACCTTCTCAAAGTCATCAAGAATATCAGAAGGACGCAAGTGTGAGAATTCGTTGGTAAGAAACTTCTGAAACATTACAGCAATCTCTCGACCAACCCAGCCCTTTGTAACCTGTGTTAACATACCATCATCAGTGCGAGAATCAAGCCCCATGCCAATAAGAGTATCGCTAAAGGCAACCCAACTTCTGCGGGAAGGATAAATCCTTCCAGCTTCAAGGTTTCCTACCGGCGGGTCTAACAGGTTTTGATTGCGGTTGATAAATTCAACAACTGCTTCGTGTACTTCTGTCTCCCTTGCCCATTCCATCCACTCATTAGCAGAGGGGTCAAAGTCGATATGAAACCACCTATCATGTAGGGCCGGGTCTAGCTCAACAACATCATAATCATCATCGGAGTTAACCGCAGATACAACGCGCCAGCCAGGAGGCAACTCTTCTCCATCCAAACGACGGTCCAAGCAGATCTCAAAGACTGCTTGAAGAACATCTTTTGATGCTCGATTCAATTCGTCAAAGAACAAGATTCCTTGACTATCCATATCTCTCGGCCACCACTCTTGCTTGAGGAAACGAGTAATCTGTTCCTTTGCATCCAATAGCGGCATACCTTTAATGTCACCAACTTCACATTGAGACAGACGAACATCCCAAAAGCCACAAGGCTTTCCGCTTTCTTCTGCAATCTCTTCTGTGACCTGACGCACAACTGACGACTTACCTACACCGTGCTTCGCATGAAGCATGATAGACTTGTCGTTTGGCATTGACTTCAAAATCTCTTTAGTTTGATCAATATTCACTGTTTATCTCCTTTCAGCAAGAATCAATAAATATGGAGAAACCTCCACAGGTTTTAGTAGTTGATGTAAAAACAGATTTAAAAAAAGGTTATTCATCATTAACTTGTGCTTCAAGAGCCTCGTCTGGTAGGTCTGCAATAGCAGACTTTATTCCTGACAAACGCTCTCTAAAATCTTTTAGAGAGCCAACCAATTCTGTTAATGATGCTGGATCACTCCCGACTGCACTCAGCTGTTCTGAATTCAATTGCGAAGGCATAAGGGCTGACAAAGTATCCTTGATAGAATTCAATCCATCCTTCCCGAACAATCCGCTTTCATCAGAAAGAATACTATCTGCAAACCCGGTTGCATCTTCAAATCTTTCTTCTATATTAGAAAGCCTACCCTCAATTAAAGATAGTTTTTCTAAAACTTCATTCTCAAATGAACTTTCTGACATTTTTACTCCTATTGTTTGGTCCCAAAGGCATGAGACTCTTCTAATGCAGAAGAAGTAAGTCTTATAAAGACAGAGTTTCTTCTTAGTTCTTCTATGTTTTTTGCATTAGCATAAGTCATAGCAGACCTAAGCCCTCCGCAAAACTCTTCCAATATATAATACGCTTTTCCTTTTAAAGAAACATATGTAGAAACACCCTCGGCACAAGTGCCGGGTCTTAATCCGCCCTTTCTATCGTCTTGAACTTCTTTAGACGCCATACCTCTATAAACTTTCATTCTCTTTTCATTTATAACAACAATCTCGCCTGGAGACTCCAGTGTTCCCGCAAATATCCTTCCCGCTATTACTGCATCAGCACCAGCCACAAGACTCTTTACAAGGTCTGCCGGATACTTAACTCCACCATCTGCAATGATAGATACATTTTTAAAATTAGAATTTGATTCTTTTGCCTTACGACAGTCTATAACGGATGTTAAAGTCGGAACCCCAAAGCCTGTCATAATCCTTGTCTTGCAAATAGAGCCGCCGCCTATTCCAACTCTAATGGCATCAGCACCAGCTTCTGCAAGAAAAGCAAACCCTTCTCCAGTGGCTACGTTTCCAACTAAAAGAGGAATATCTGAATGAGTTTCGTTTTTAACCCAATCTATCATTTCTCTCATTATAGAAGAGTGACCATTCGCTATATCTATAGCAATCCAATCTATATCTTTTTTAAACTCAGAATAGATAGTACGAAGTCTTTGCTTTTCCTTTTTTCCTACACCAATAGCTACAGCTATTGGTGCGTAATTATTTTCCTCATTCATATTATTGTAATCAACTAAATAAGAAACTTCTTTGGCCTGTTCCGTGGGAGGCATGAATCTATGAACTATGCCCATCGCACCACGGCTTCCAAGAGATATAGCCATTTCGTGACCAGTAACGGTATCCATAGGAGAAGATATTATTGGAATATTCAAAGTAAACGGACCTAATTTAGATGCCAAACTAGGATCAAGTCTAGACTTGATTGTTGAATACCTTGGAACCAACATTACGTCATCAAAGGATGGAGGCTCTCCTGATTCATTTAAAGACAAAGGTGACCACATTTTCATTTTGTTGCCTCATAATATCTTTGAAATGACATAGAAAAGTTCTCTGCTCCTGCTGGCCAATGAGTAGCAACACATAATCTATTCCACCAATAGTGACCCATTTCGTGAACAAAGATAATGTTTAACATATGCCCCTCAAAATTTGATACAAGAATAGCTGATTCATTTTGCACCCTCGTCGTTGGATCAAAAAGACCATAAATCCCGGTAGTCTTTTGAGGATTCTTTGTCCAAAACTCAGCAAATCTAACTTCATCCAATAATATATTTGTATTCACAGCAAATATATTTAAATTATATTCTATATGTCTACAATCTCTAGTGGGAATCTCTTGCTCTTCTAAATAACGTTTTAATATTGGCCAAGAACTTGTAATTAGACTGCTTAAATAATCTGGATTAAATTCTGTATATAGATCAGAATAAATCCGCCCACCACCAGTTTGGTATGAAAAAGAAACATCTATGCTTCTATCACTAAGCTCTATAATAGATGCTCTGGCCTCTATGGTTGGAACATCAGATATAATCCTCGGCTTATAAGGTTCGGCTATTGCAAGTCCAGGCAATATGCAACATACTAATGCAAATTTAAGAATCCCTATTCTTTTGTGTTCTTTCATTATAAAACCCCTTAGTTCGACCCAACACCTCAATCTTTAGGCATGGATTCATTTTTAGCATTTCTACATGCTCTAAGGGAACTTTGTTGTGAACGTAAACAGCTTTAGTCTCAGTATTTGTCACTCTTATCTTTAACATAATATTGTTATCATTTGCCATTTTAAATTCCTATTCTCAGTCAGAATCAATCATTCTTTGCAACCTATTTGCAAGGTAATAATGCTTCGATGCAGAGGGCATCAACCAAGGTAAATTATCCTTAGAGAGACAGTCTAACAGGTTGGATACCACCTCTCTGTCAGTGCAGTCTACGAATAGAATAATCTTCCTTTCGGTTTCGTCAACCTTTTTTTGATAATACGCTGCCGTTTCCAAAGAATCCTGCGTATTTTTTCTCTCAAGCCTTTCTATCTGATACTTTTGATCTGCAATCTGCCTAGAGAGCCTGTCTGTCGTTAATCTCTTAACGTTTTTAGGACTTGACTTTGCAATCTTCTTCAAAAGAGAATCAGAGACTGATTCATTGCCAAAGGCATGATCTAAGATATTAAGCTTAATCTGCACAGAACCCTTCTGTCTTTTTACCTTACTCCACAAGTAATCATAAAAAGCAGAATCCATAGAAGAGTTTAAGCCTGCATTGCGCCAACGCTCATACAAATTTTTCTTTTCAGAGTCTAAAGCGAATTCGCACAACTTTGTTAAATAATCGAACGAAGGGTCAACAATCGGCAACAATCTAATTTTAAGATCATTATCCTCTATCTCTTCATTATCTTCAATGGCATCAAAGATATGCTTTGCCGCATTAACAGAAAACTCTTTTGTAAGAGACTCTATCCTAGTAGAGCTAGATGATATATTGCAAATCACAGTAAGCAACTCGCCCCTAGTGTCAGGATAGTTGTCCCATATAAATCCAAAAGTATCATTGTTAATGATCTTTTCTGCATCAGAATTCCTCCAATAGCAGCCTAAATCACTTACAGCATGGGGTAGTGCATACCTTAAAACTGTACTAATAAAGTCGTGCCCTAAATCAAAATCACTATTAAAAGTTACTTTTTCAAAAATCTTTTCAGACATATCTACTCCTATCGTCCAGAGGAAATTCTTTGTTCAAACAAGTTGGAAACCCACCTATCTTTAACATTTCTGTTTGCAAGAAGCATAGGCAAATAATCAAGAGGTATCTTCTTAATAAGAAGAGAAAACGGTGATCTAGCAATCTCTCTTGTTAAAGAGATTAGCTTTTTATAATCATAAGGCGCTCTAGCGATTCCTTCATATCTAATGTCTGCAATACTATCACTAAGCATTTCATCTAAGCACTCAACAGGGCCGAGTCTATTAAAGTAAACCTTTCTTACTTTAGAACTCTTGTGCCCCTTTAAAGACCTTAGAGTCTTAATGCTGCAGTATTGAGCGGCGATAATCTGACTGTTGCCGCTTCCGTTTTCAGCAACATAGTCTATAGAGGAAACATTCTTATAGATACCATTATTAATCAGAATACACTTAACCTGATCAACCTCGGATTTCCTTAGCAGTTTGTCGCTAATTTCTATATGAAGAGGCAACGTATATTCTAAGATTTTTTCTGCTGCCCACTTGCCACGATTCCATCGTGAAGTAGACTCAAACTCAAAAGCTTCTTGAAAAATACTTTGCTCCAAACAAATTCTTTCAAGATCTTTTTGCTTTATAGTTTTACTTAGACTCTCTAAAGCTGCATCAAAGGTTTGCCAATCACTCTCGTTTATTACGCTTCTGATGTTATCAATTAGACTCTTTAGGCTTGGACTCATTCTCTTTTGGCTCATTAGTTTCTCCAGTAGTTAATTCAGACAAATCAGTTATTCTAAAGCCAGATGCGTTCTTATGACCGCCGCCTCCAAATACAGCAGCAACCTTGGAAACATCTTCTCCATCTTCTTTCGACCGTAATGAAAAATTATATACTTCTCCATTAAAATAATACGCTGCCGCAAATGGCTGGCCTTCCGCTAAAGCAGAAGCCATTTCAGATTGAAAAAATGGCGCATTAACAATTGGTATCTCTTTTCCTAAGATATTTGTAATATAATGATTTTTAATAAGAGTTTTAATCAAGTTTCTTTTATATTGCAAAATACCTTCTCCCATAGTTTTTACACGCTTCCATCTAATAGATTCTGCTGCGTCTAAATAACCATGAAGCATATCCCAATTTTCAAAAGTTTTCTCAAAAGAATCTACGGCAGATAAAATCTCTTCTGCATGTGACAACTCCCACTTCCATAAATCTCTATCTTCAACATACTTAATTAGAAGTGGAACATTATCATCTGGAAACAAATGATTCCAGGCCAAATAAGCTCCAGAATGATTCATATCAAAATGACAAAATGGCAAGTCTCCACAACTCTCTTCTGCTGACTTATGATGATCTAATACGATTAGGCTTTTTGCCTCTTGTTCCATTTCGAGCATTATAGTCCGATCATATGAAAAGTCAACAATAAAAACATTTCGATCTTTAACGTCGGGTCTTTCGTGCCCATGAGTCACCGGAAAGTACTCAGCATTTAATCCAAACTTTCTCCAGAAAGACCATGCTGCACCAAAACCATCAGGGCAGTTAGCATGGTATAAAACCATTATTTTTTCTGACATTATTAAATTTCCTTTGGCGAATGAGAGAATCTAATAAATTCTATTAGAGGCGACCTTTCTCGCACACTTCTCTCAATATAGGCAGTCATTTCATCTAAACTTAAGAATCTAACTAACTTACCACCATAACTTAATCTAAACTGTCCTAACTTTTTCATAACGTCACACTTGCTTACAACAAGATGCGTGGTTCCAGTAATATTAACAGCTTTAATTAGCATATCTAAGTTTAACCAATTTACTTTTCTTCTTCTGCCTGTGGTTACTCCAAACTCTTCACCTAAATCTGCAAGAACTTTTAAAACAGGATCATCAAAAAGTCTAAAAGGAAACCTTGGATCTTCTCCGCTCCTTGTGTCATAAATCTTTGCAGCCCCCCAAACACTTTCAATCTTTTGCGCCGGAAAGCCAATACTGCAAGCGCCATAAGGCAAAGTTACACTAGATGTAACATACGGATAAAGGCCGTGGTCTATATCTAACCAAACACCTTGAGCGCCTTCACATAGAAGATTGCCTTCTAAAGTTTCGTCCCAAATATATTCACTTTCTAATACATCAACAGCAAGAGAACCAACTCTAGCTGCCTTATCAGCATAGCAAGGGGCTATGCCTCTGCTTGTTGTTCCCAGCTTCTTTGCTAAATGCTTTCTATCAAATGCTATATGCTTTTCAGTTACAATGTGACAATTTGGAGCAACCTTAATAAGAGAGGTATCAAATCCATTATTAGCAAGATAATCTAACTCTTTATAAAAAGACTCTGGATGCAAAACGCAACCGGGACCAACCAAAGATTGGACTCCATAAAAAACACCGGATGGAACAAGATGGGTTTTATACTTTTTTTCATTTACATAAACTGTATGTCCAGCGTTGTTTCCGCCGCCCCATCTTGCAACCATATCATAAAGCGGCAACCCATCTTCTCCGATGGTTGAAGCTAGCTGGCTAGTGATCTTTCCTTTTGCTTCATCACCCCAAGCTAACCCAACCACTACGTCGGCCTTATTGATCATTGTTCCCCTCTTCAAATTCTGATAAAATATTTATAACCTTTTTAATTTTACTGGGGCGGCGCAGAAAAGTAATACCTTCTTTATGAGCAGAGACAGTTGCTGTAAATGTAATGGTATCACCTACGTTGAAGCTATGAGCCTTAGATGTTTTGAAGTACCACTTCCAACCTCTTTCATCAACACAGATAATGGCTGGCATAGGATACTGTGATTCCATATTTGCTTTAGCAATCTTACAAACAGCAAGAGGACCGAAGTCTGCCCTTGTCTTTTCTTCAATGTCTGGCTCATCCAATAGGGTTCCTTTAACGATTGAGTCAACCCAACTGTTAATAGAGCCAATCCACTTATCGGTCAGCCTATGTGGTCGTTCCAAAATAACTTCAATGCTTGATTCAAGAAAACCATTGTTTGGACTTTCTTGCCTCTTTACAGCAAGCAGAGGGATTGCCATAGGGTTTAATTGCTCAAGCTTTTCCTGACCAGCCTTAGCTAAATCTATAGACTTAACAGCCTTCTTTGTTTTAGACTGCTTTCGTCTATTTTTCTTCCTTTTGCCGTCATCAAAGATATTTATCATAAGAAAACCCCATACTTATCCAGTATGAGGTATTCGATGGAAGAACTGATTTAATTATTTTTTAATAGATTAAAAACCCTTCTTTCTAAGATTTTGCAACCTTCTGCTTCTTAGCCTCCGTCCAGCAGCGGCTAAAACATGGTCATGTGCAGCGGCTGGCGCTGGTGGTGGATCATATTTGTCAAACGAAGTATCTTGCCTAGCTTCCTGCATATCCTCTCGCCTATTCTCCCTGTACCAATCGGCATTAAAGATCCCGCCTCTAGTAGCGCCCTTCTGATTTACAAGAACTTTCTTAAGAGCCTTCTGATAGGGTTCCGTTCCACCTTCTTGTTTTACAAGCTTTAGAACACTCTTTCTTTCTGCATCAGTTAAGTATCCAGGCCCGCCGCCTGATGGAAGAGGCCATGTATCTCTGGAGCTTATAAGGACCAGTGTATACTTTTGTTCACCGGGCTTATCTGGTGTAAACCTTTTTCCATCAGCATCCGTAAAGGATCTAAAGAAAGTTTCTCCATCTCTCTTTCTAACATATAAACCTTCATTGTCCAAAACCCAATAATCAGCTTCAACTATAGTTTCTTGACCTGGAGTAACTCCGCCACCATGCCCTCGTCTTGCGCCTGGACTTCCCCTTCTTCCTCCTCCAAGGGTTGTCTGAAAGAAAGGATCTCCCTTTGCATCTTCAACGTAAGCTTTCTCTACATACTCTCTAAAGTTATCTACCATCGTCTTTGGCGTACAAGAGCCGGGAGGCCTGCCGCATCTTTTTACCAATGCATCTCTTGCTTTAAGATCTCTTCTATCAGACTTCAGATATGCAATAAGATCTTCATCTGAAAGTGCTGTTGCATCTATTGGTGTTGCTGCACCCGGCGAAGCTGCCGCTCCTGCTGGAGCATTTGCTTGACCCTTTGGAGATGTCTTGTACTCCTCTCCCAAAGCAGACCAAGCGCTTCTTACATAGCTATTTCTCCATGACGAAGATGTGGCTCCTGACGGATCAAGCCTTCCCTGAGAGCCAGTAGCCGTTTTGCCCGCTGCCGTTCTATCAGCTACAATCTTAGCATTCGCCTTACTAAGTCTTGCAGGATCTGCGTTAACCCATGCTCTAAAATCATTTCCAGATCCTTGATCTGTTATATAATCATCAGTAAGAGTTGCCATTGATGCTGCGGCTGCTCTTGAAGAACTGGGAGAACTGGGAGATCTGGGAGTAGAGGGTGAAGCGCCTCCTGCTTCTTTCTTCTTTAAGTCTGCAAGTAATGTCAAGTTATCGTCAGCCAGTCCCACTATTCTAGTCGTCCAGCTTACTCCGGTCTCAGATGATGCAGAACCCTTTCCTTCTTTAAAGGCATCAACAAAAGCATTTGATAAATCACCAGCTGAATAAGAATCAACACTTAGAGCCTTCCACTTTTCTTCTAAAGCAGAATATATAGCCGAAACTTGAGGAGCTAGAAGCCCACAAGGGACAGGGGGAGAAGCCGAAGTGCATGCCGTGACGCCTCCAGCCGCAGTATCTTCCAGTTTGGCTTTTGTCTTTGACAATTTACGAACGATATAAGTATCAAACAGTGCTTTTGCGCCATGTGTATCTGCGGCGTCTGCTCCGGCGGGTGTTCCGCTTCCTGACAGGCTTAAAGGCGCGCTAGTGATTACAGCAGATGCCGCCGTTACAGCAGCTTCCCAATCTGCTCTTTCGGGAGTTAAAGCCCCTGGAGCAAATCCTGATGCCAACTTTATTATTGTTTTAGCCTGCTTTTTATACCCCGACTTGCTTAAGGCTTTTGCAAGTTTGGTTAACTCTCTCTGCTCCGTATTCATAATTGCTCCTACCTTTGGTATTCTTTTTCTTTTTAGTTTGCCGGTTTCCAAGAAACTAAAGAAGTCATTTGCTTCAGTTTTATATGAAATATTAATAGGTTTATTTTTTTTTGTCCTTGAAACATTATAAGGATGTTTATCCTCATCAGTGTCTATGACAGAAGGACCTCCGAAACCGGTTGTGTGAGATACTTCAAAATCTTGCTGTTCATAACTAGACCTTGGTCTATAACCTTGAGCGCCGGGAGGACTGCCGCCGGGAATATCCGTTAATCCCAAGGCTTTCTTCTGGATCTTTTTAAGTTTCTTTTTTCTTGTCAAGGTTTTGCCCGGTGCCACTTCGTCGTCGGCATAATTATAATCCTCTGGAAAGGTGCTAACATAAGGTTGGTCAGAGGTTCTTATTACGTCTGGTGTTCTTTCTTTCAAAACAGGGCCAGATTCATAATAGCTAATAAAATCTAGGAGAGAAAGTTCTCCGTCCTCTCCTTTCATCTTATCTCCTGACTGACGAAACGTCTCCATCGCTAAACAAGTCAGAAATACTGCTTGCTGTTTTCTTAATGTTGTTATACCTAGCGCCTTCACGAGTCATGTTTACTGCCTCTTCAGCCTCTTCTAATGCTCGTTCATTTTCCCTATTCTGACGACGCTGTTGACGACGCTGTTGTCCTGGGCGCAAAGTAGCAGCTTCATTACCCGGAGAAGCTTCGGCTGTTTCTGCGGTTCCCGCTCCAGATACCTGACTAATAAGATCTTGTCCAGCAGCAAAGTCTTCAACCCCAGGAACGTCTACCTGTGGAGGTCTAGATGGTGGTGTAGTAGCGGGTGTTGCGCCCTCTGCTCCAGGCAAAGGCTTGTTATTAGCTTGTGCAAATTCCTGAATTGTTGGCCACCAATTATCGTCTGCTCTTATGGCCGCTCTTTGTGGCTCAGCATGCCTCATGTATGTATCATAATAATGTTTTGGAACAGCCTTGTCTATCCCCTCTCCGCTAAGGCCTCCTTGTCCGACATAACCCTCGCCTTTATAGTCTTGAATAAAATCCCACATTCCTTGCACATTAGGAGTGTAGCCATACTCTTTTGCCTTCCCCTGCCAATCTGTTCCTATATCTGGTCTGCCTATGTTTGTCGTCCAGTTTTCCCAAGCAGACTGCAAATCATTGCCCCATTTGTCAGATTCCACATTTAAATTATGCTCAATGCCTTTGCTGTCTAAATGTACTGCAAGAATACTTCTTAAAGCCTTAACAATGCCTGCCGTTCGAGCTTCTTTTAGTATATTATCAACTCGATCTGCTAGATCTTTGCGCTCAATTCTATCTAAATCATTGGCTAACTTAACTAATTCTTGAGCTTGTTTGCTGTTCATCTTATCTCCTGACGAAAGGGCTAACCCCAATGCTGAATTCTCTTCCTAATAAATCAGATACTTTCTTCATATTATCAAACTTTTCACTTGATTCTGCAAAAAGATCATCATGCGCTTCATTGCCCTGAGCAGAACCTCCGCGTAAATCAGACTCTATTTGCGACAATAGGAGTTGATAGGCCTGCTGTTGTTGCGCAGGTTCTTGCCACTTAGATTCAACAAATGACTGTAAAGCCTCCTGTG
>NZAS01000080.1 GCA_002686195.1 Candidatus Pacearchaeota archaeon
TTTCCACCAATCATGGTTACGCGACCCTCCTCCCATGAGTCGTGTAAATCCCACGCAATTGCAGGAAGGGGCACAAAAACCGTTTTCCCTGTTCGCACATATTCCTTTCCTTCCGATCGCACGCTGACGCCCGCGTAATTGAAGGGCGTGGCAGATCCGTGGGGCCGATAGGGAGTGGAATCCCCCAGGTCCCACTTTCGACCCTTCTTCATTGGTTTCCACGCCGACTTGGGCACCACCTCAAAGAGTTTTGCGTATCGGGGCCATTTCTTGTGAATTGGTTTGGTGATTCCCAACTGCTCCAGGATGTAGGGGGAATCCCGGTAATGACCCCCGTACCAAAACTGCGAGGTATCGGCCACCCAGAGCCCAGAGCTGTTTCCGTCTGCCCCCCATTCAAATACCCGCCCAAAGCGCCGAGGGATGTAAGCTCCGCTATCGGAGTAATACTCCGTAGCGATCCGCGCCTTTGCCGCTTCCTCTTTGGAAAGTCCTTTGAGATCAACTTGGACCCATGGACCCCAGTAACGAACGCCCTTGGCCACAGCGGCCTTGTTCCAATAGGAAAGGAGCGCAGCAAAGAAGCGGTCGGCCGCCTTTCTCGCCTCACCCCTCAACACCAGTTTTCGTGGGGACTTCTCGTGAGCCATTGGATCTTTTTCGATTACAAAATAAGGAGCACGAGCCCCCTCTCCAATCGTCTCACCAGGGTGAACATAGGTATCCTCGTTACGGGGGTTACCTCCAGAGCGCGGGTTGGCGAAAAAATAAGGAAACCCCGCAACACGGACGCTCGAGCCAAAGTGTTGTTCCCATCCAGGAATGTCTTTGGTGTAAACCATCCCAATTCGAGGAAGTGATGTGCGGGCTCGGCTCGCCTTATTTACCTCACGAGTCCATCCATCAAGAATTGATTTGGCCGTCGTGTTGGTGAAACCCTTAGCCCACCTTGAAGCAAGTCTTGCGTGGTGAGCTTGCTGGGCCGCTTCTTGGGCCGCTTTTTGAGCCGCTTCTTCGATGGACGCAGCCCTCTGGGGAGTGGGGACAAAATGGGATTGGGGCCTGAATCCCGCAGGCGAGTTCGCCAAGATCTCCTTCTGCTCCTGCACCCAGTCCTGCTGCTCCCCCAGAGACACCAAGCTCTGTGGGAGAAGATGTTCCTGGGGATCGATGACACCGAGCCCCCTTCCGGACGTGAGATGCGTGATGTTCCACTTTTTTTTCTGCTGGTGAACCCCAAGGCCTGGAACGTCGGGATGGACGAACCCAGTCACCTCCTCCGCGTGTTCTAGCCCATATTCCTCGTAGCTTTCTCCAGGCACCGAAATCGCATAGGTGGTCTCGACGAAACCCTCGGGAACCTTTCCTCTTCTTCGTCGCCTGGTAGGACGGGGAGCCTGTTCTTCCGCGAGCTCGGCATCCAGGTCAAAGGCGCCCTCTTTCTTCTGCTTCTTTGCAGAGAGCCGAAGCTCCTTGTCGAGATCGAATGCCATTACTTCTTCCTTCGTTTTAGGTCACGGATCGAAGGGGGAGGGGGCACTTCCAGATCGTCTTCGTATCCAGAGCCGTACCAAACTGGAAAAACTGAAATTCCGTACCAGTCTCTCATTCCCCCACGAGGATCTCTGGTGTCCGTTCTCCTCCAGGGATCGCGGCCTGGTTGCTGCGGTTCGGAGCCAACGCGCCTTCCCTTCCCAGTCCAAGCTCGGGCGACGGCTTCCGTGGCTCCTTCTTCAGTCTCCCCAAAACCGAGGAATGAGAAACGCTCGCTCTCCATCTGGGCCACATACCCAACGGGGTCTTCCCGATCTGCGCTTCCTTCCGCAAGCTCCGCATCGAGATCAAAGAGAGTTGCGCTTCCTTGGCGCTTCAAGCTCGCACGGATGGAAGGATCGGGAGAAGTGAACACCTTGTCGTAGACCTGGTGGAGTGCTTCGAGAAACCCTGGATGAAAGGCGGCCTCGAGAAGGTCTTCCTGCTCGAACCAAGCCCAGGCCGTATTCTCCCAGTTGAGCTCTGGCCTAAAGGCCTGACGTTCTCTGGAAGACACCTTCACCAGGAAGGTGACGTAGCGGAAGGGAGGGTTGTCAATCCGAACACTCCCTATCCGACGCCCCTTCATCACGTCGCCGGCCTCCTCTCTCGTCTCCTTGGCAGCACTGGCCCAGTCTCCCATGTGCTCTCCGCGCTGGTTGATCGGAACAGCTCCACCTGGGATGCTCCAGGTGCGAGGGTGGTTATGAACGTAGTCCGAGCGAAGCATCAAAAAGATGGCCTGACCATCGGTGTAGAGGATCCCTGAACCGCGGGTCCCCCAGTGACCACCGCGAACGGCGCCCTCGTCGAACCATTCATCCGGCACAGAGGTCTTCCTCGGGAACTTCCACCAAGTGGATTCCCTGGTTGCGGTGTTCGATCTGTAGACGATGGAACCGAAGCATCCTTTCCCACCCTCCCCTCGTCTGGGTGAGGGGGGTGGAAAAGAAGCCCCGGTTTCCCAGTTTTTTCTCGATGGTTTGGATTCGGTCGTGCCAGCCCTTGCGGAGCCACTCATCAGCGCCTTCGTCAGGGTGGACCTCCTTGGGTACGAGCTTCCAGGAGTGGTGGAGAACCGGAGGGTCATCAGCGACCGGGAGGGGGTCCACCAGGTCAAGGATGGGAACGTAGGTGAGTCGAGACTTGAGTACGGGAACTACATCTCGACCCAGGCCGTCCCAACGCTGGAACTCGAAGCGCACCCACTTGCCGTAGGTCCCCGGAAGGGCCATCACATTCCACTCCTTCCATCGGTCGGGCTCGTCGGGCCATCGACGCAGGTAAGACTGTTCAGCTTGGAGATCGATTCGCTTGAGACGCTCGAGGATCCACTTGGACTCATCAGTCTCTTCTTCGTAGCGGCCTACGATCAACAGATTTGGAAGTTCGATCATTTGTTTCTCTGTTTCAATCGTTTGGCGTAGTCGCCCATCCCCTGGCTCCGAAGAACCGGGATGAGCTTGGTGCGGAATTTCCTGTGGAGTCCGTTCACCTTCTTATTGTAAGGCTCGGAGAGTCGCTCTTGGGGATTGCGGTGAAATGTGAAACTGTCTGGGTACAGTGTCTGCTTGGAAACCCGGATCGGCGCAAAACCGAACTGGTCGGCGGTCAAGTCCAGGTGTAGGGCGTTTACCTCGTTCCAGTAGTGGGGGATCCCTCCGATGGTTCCTCCCCGGATGCATCCACCAAAGAGGTCCTGGATCACCATCGCACTCAACATGCAGTGTCCAGCCGAAGGGTAGTCGGGGTGACAGTCTCCAAAGGCAGTGGTGCAATTGAACACTTCGTCCATCGCTCCGCGAAGCGGTTCGAGCTGGCGCTTGACGGAGCGAGACTCTCCGCGCAATCCAATCTCTGGAGTGCCCAGGTAGGCGTCTAAATCGAAAGCGCCACTGGGGGCCATTGCGCCCCCTTATGCAATCTCGTCTTCTTCAACGAGCTCGAGGGCCGGAAACTGTTGAGCGACAATCTGTTGCTGGGCTGCAGCCTGCTTCTCCGCGGCTCGACTCTCCCGCCTCTCGTCCATTCGCTCCTTGGCACCTGCAGCGAAGCTCTTGACCAGCGGGGCGCCCAGGTAGATGGCTGCTCCTGCGATCATAAGGCCCATCACGGCCCCAGCCGCATCCGCGATACCGGCTACAGTCGGTGTGGTCTGTGGAACGGCCCCCCGCTCAAGATCCAGGGCCTTTTGACATTGACGTTTCTCGAAGAAACCGCGGTTGGTGTCAACAATGCAATCCCGAAGTACCTGGGTCGCCAAAGTGTTTTCCTTCCACACATCGTTGTTCGCCTCTTGTACCCGCTCGGTGTTTCCCGCCAGATTCGCTACGGCAGCGTACATGGTGAGGGTTACGCTGATAGCGGTGACAGCCCAAATAGCCGGAATCACCCATTGGGCGGCTCCGAAGCCAGCCTCGGCCGAATCTGCCCCCATGCTTTCCTTGTACTGGGGGTATTCCTTCACAAACATGTCAACCGGTTGAGCGATGGATGCCAACACTTTCAATCCATGAGCCTCGACGGCCGCAGAACCAGGGGAAAGAGGAATTCCGGCGGCCCGCGTGGCCCGCATTCTCTCGAGCCCTCTTTTCAGGGAATACCAGGCCTTTACGGTGGCAACAGCCTTCCCCAAATCTTCCCAGGTCCATAGACCCGTGCCGCCCTCGACAGTGACCGTTCCAATCTGTCCCCGTCCAGTCACCTGTTCCACTGCACGCAGATCTTTTCGAGAGACGATCCCAGTCGACATTGCTTCTGAAAGGGGAGTGGTTTGACTGGTGATCCCTTCAGGGTGGGTACAGGAGAGTCCGGGACCTCTCGTCCCCGTGCACTCCCAGAACCAGGCGTAGGTTACACCGCTCCATGCAGCCGGGTTGGTGTGTTGAAGAAATGCTTGTTCCGAAGCGTCGAGAGAATCCCCGACTACACTGAAGCCAGCTCCTTGGAGTGACTTTGCAGCATCTTCGTTGTGCGTCACCCCTCCCTGCGTAGCGAACACCGCATACAATCGGGACGGCTGAGTAGCGGAGTTCGGCGCAACCTTGGTAAAGGCCAGCGCGGTGTCACCAAAGCGCGAGTAGCGTGGCCCGGAAACCAGTGAAAGTAGGTAAGGGTTCATTCTTCTTTGCTCCTCTGGCGGTCGCGCACCAGGCTGGCCACGGCCTCACCAAAGAGAACAATGGTTTCCTGGGAAACGAATCCGAATTTCACGTCCAAATCGTTGGCCACGGCAATGGCCACCTCTTTGGGTGAAAGGGATTCATCTTCCATCGCATCCAGAATAGGGGGAATAACACGAGATCCGAGGTGAAAAATCGCTCCGAAAATAGCAGTGGTGTTGACCTTACCCATTCAGAACCTCGAGGACCAAACTACCACGATGGCTTTTCCCGCACCACATGGCTCAACCCCCAAGCTCGGCATCCAGGTCGAACTTGGAGCTCGATCCCTTCTTCACCTTCTCAAACCCAGGCCCCTCTTCGAGATCCTCTTCGTATCCCCCGAGAACAAACGATAGGGTGGCTCGAATTTCAGCCAAGTAAGGCTTTCGTTCCCAGGTCTCTTCAAACTGGGAGATGATTTCGTCAACCGCAATGCTCATTGAATCCGCTGGGCCGTCGCCCCCGTACATCGGTTCTGGCTTGGCGACGTCGCGAATGGAGCGGCTGGACCAATCCATCCCCCCAGATGGGCCTGCGATTTGCCACCAGCCCATTTCAAAAGCCGCCTTGGGAAAGTCTCGACTGTCTCCAGATGGTTCCCACTCCAAAGGCAGCCACGCCCCACCAGGCCCAAGCGGGAAGCGTGAACCCCGCCAAGTTGACTCCAGCTGAGGCCCCTTTTCGGTAAACAATGGCTCCTTCCGGCTGAACAGCAGAACAGACAAAATCGCCGTTCGGAAATGCCCACTTGGTGTAGGGGCAATTGACGAGCCAAATGGTGCTCTTCCCCTCGAAGTTCGGGTTGATGGACACCAGGTAGTCGTATTCCGACTGGGTAGGAACAATGGAGGAGACCAGGAATCCCCGTCTCCGCATAGGCGCCACAGCCGCGTAGCTGTGAAGGACACCGCCTCCGTTACTGAAGGCCTCGAAAATGCGAGGACTCTGAACGGAGGCGTCCGGGGTAATGGGGGTAAGGGTGTAAGTGTCTCCGTACATCATGGCGTCTCTCCAGAAGTGCCTGGGGGAGTCAGTCCCTTGAGGTAGAGACTTCCCAAAAACAGCGCTCCCACACCCAGGCTCGCTGCGAGGACTTTCTTGGTCTGTCCTCTCTCAGCTGCGGATCGAAGGAAGAATCGCGAATGCTGACGTTCCAGGGCTGCACGTTCTGCATTGGCGATGTTGGCCCAGTGCGTACCCGGAAACCTTTGAACCAGCTCTCCACGAAGTTGGTAGGAACCCGGGATGTCGTTGCTGGCTTCACGCAGCCCGATAGCTCGCACCAGGGGCCACAACTCACCGGACTGCTGGGAGGATTCTTCCCACAGCGTTGCTGCGGATTTAGACCAATGGAGATACCCGGGCTTGTCTCCCTTTCGCTGGGAGGACCGAGCCTGGACTTCAGCTGCCTTGGCCTTTCCCACCGTTTCGTTTACCTTCGGATTGGAGCTTGCGCGGGCCTCGAACGCGGCCTTTTCGGTATCGTCGAACGCATAAGCCAACAGCGAAGGAACCGCTGCAGACTGCTGCGAAGGAGCTGGAGCAGAAGGAGAGACGGTCGATGGGGTCTCGAGGTAGAGAGATTCCGTGGTGCGAGAAACAAGCTCTGAACGAGCAGCGTTTCCCTTGGTACATTGGAAATAACCGGGGTACCCATTCTCTCCAACAAGTAGGTGACCTCCCGGAGACTCCAAGACCTGTGCCTCCGGAGCAACCCCGGTGTCCGGGGGACATTGAAGACAAGAAATGCCCACCTGGTATGCAAATGATGCTGCCCACTCCGCAGCGGAAGGAATCGACTGAAATATTTGAGACCGTGTAGGGGTGTCCCCACTGGTATCAATGGCTCCCCCGGCCATGGACGTCCGGAGGAGATCGTGCAAGGAGACGCCAGACTCCGTGCGAGCGGGGGCCGTCTCTTGAGGAACCGGCACAAGATTCTGAAGGGTTCGATAGGCCGCCTGGTTCGCCCATGCCTCCGGTCCAGTGAGAACAGGGTTCTCATCAAAATCCAATACCCCTTCCCCTTCCTTGGCCGCGGCTCTTCTGGCTGCATTCTTTCTCGGGGACGTGTATACACAGCCTACCGTGGCAAGCTCGATAAATGGAGTTCTCGAGGAGTAAAGTGCCTCCACCAACAGGGCCAACCCAATCCGGTGCCACAACTGCATTCTCTTGGGAGCATCGAAAGCCAAAAAGGTGGTATCTGGGTAGTCCGATCTCATCTGGGTCCGAATCTGAGAAAGGGACAAATTCTTGAGCCCCCAGGATGGGTCAATTCTCCGATCTCCCCACTCGAGCGGTTCCGAAGATGAATCCTGCTCTGGAAGGTTCCAATATTCCCCTCTCTGGGTAACATGGGGCCGGTAGGGCCCTCCCAGCCAGAGGCGTTGATAGAGAACAGCCTCAATCACCCGCGCTCCATTGAGCTGCTCGGAGGTAAGGCTGATCTGCTTTACCGACCCATCCCCGGTGTAAATTGGAATCATCTTTCCCGCCAGATATCGAGACACTAGACTGGTAGGAGACACAGGAACCACCCAATCCTGGTCATACCATTGAGCCCATCTGGTAGATTCCCCACCTTCTGGAGGGGGAGCTTCCCATTCAACGGCTACCCACCCGCGCCCCTCCTCATTGAATAGAGGAATACATCGGACTTCGGTCCCAGAAACCGTCTGGCCCAGGCCCACTACTTTGGCCGAGGTATACGGAGACCAGTTGGCTACAGCATCGGAAGGGACGAGCACATCTTGGCCTTCCCCGAGCACAGAGAAAAACCTGGCAGCCGGCCCAGGAGCGCACGGATCAAACTCGGCTGGTTCTGGCTTTAGAGCAAGACCTTCGTCGTCCCCCGCCTCCCAGTCGATCTCCTCGTCTCCAACTGGAACCGGCTCTCCAAACTCGTCGCGTTCTTGGAGAACCCCGAAGGTCTCCTTCGAGAGCTTCTTACGGATGGCCCGGGTGCGCTGCGCCAAAGTGTTCTTGTCCACTCCGGAGATGAATCGGTTCTGCAGTCCACGGAGCTTTCCGGGCAGCCATCCAAGGGTATCTCCGAACTCCTGGTTGCGGTCCAGAGAGTAGGCCTCGTCGGCAAAGGCTTCAGCCTTCATCAGGTGCTTGCGGATGCAGTCCGGGCAATACTTCGGTGGATGGAAGAGGTGGTCCTCGAGAAGAAGAAGCTGTTTGTTGACCTCCCGCATGTTGTGAGCCGGGTCAAAAATATCCACCCGCTCTTCGGGGGGGAGCTCGGGGATAACCGAAGAGTTGCGCTGTCCATGGCCGTCAAGGTCTCCCCTTTCTGCCAGGTGATCGAGATCTCGGTCTACTTCGGCCAACAAATCCGACAGGTCTTCTTCTTCCCCAAAGCCAGCCCACTCCGATTCTCGGTCCTCGGAATTGTAGGCGTCCAAAAAAGAAGGAGGTCTGGGATTGCGTCTTCTGCTCATGGTGCACCGATCATATCGCGGCCGGGCCACGATTTCTGCGTCCCACCCAGAAAGGGAGGGAAAGGGCTGCCCCTGTAATGAGCAAGAGAGCCCCAACAGTAGCTGCACGAGATTCGTTTTCGTCGGAAACTGGCGCAACTGTGACGTGACCCCTTCCCGTCAAGTTGAAGCTGGGCACACCCTTTTTCTGTGGCTGTAGTTCCCGTATGAGCTCCGACCGGTTGAGGTTGGGTTTGGCCCTTACCATGAGGTCAGCCAAGGCGGTGGGCGCGTCCTTGGCCTTGGCAACGATTGAACCCAACTGCACCGCGCTCATGTTCAGCGCCGGCAAGAGCTTGTGCTGTACCCAGGTCGTCTCGGTAGGATAGGTCGCACGATGCTCGTCATCGCTCTGCTTCAGTTCAACAGCAATCGCTTCAGTGAGTCCCTCGGCTACGAAGCGACTCAACCGATCGGCGTTCACCCCGGAACGATGGACAAGCTCGTGAAGGACCGTCCAGGGGGCACTGTCTAGAACATACACATTCTCGTCTACCTGAAATCCCACGACTCCAACTGTCTGGTTTCTTCCCCAGCCACTCCTGCCCATCACCTCGGTCATTCCACCCTGGTCGACGATGTTGCACTTCACCCTGCCGATATTCACGCCCAGCGATCCCTGGATCCGAGCGATGAACTCTTTTTCCTTGTGGCATCTGCGTACGGAGGGCTTCGTCATCATAGTTTGGGGATATCCTTTGCAAGCTCTCGAAAGGTGGGGGCAGTTTTGACCCGTATCTTTCCACCTGGCGCAGCGGCGGTGACTACTGGTCCCATACTACAATGCTCTGTTCCACCAAAATCGAATATGACGATTTGCCCTCTTCTATGGTGCTTGCTTCTACCTCCATGCAAGCGTGTGGCAAGGTTCCTCCCATGAACGTCCATCAAAGGGATTCCTCTTGCCCAGCAATACTCGAGTAGCGCGGCCATCGCACGACCATCCCTTCCCGCTCGCCGGATCTTCCTCAAACCTTGACGAGCGATGGCAGCTCCAATGATTCGGCCACCATCCTCCATCGCCTGGCAGTAGCTGTCCCAACCATCGGTGTAGAAGTCCACCGCGTCCAGCAAGAGTTGGGGAACGTCTACTTCAGGGTCGTCCACTTCCTCTCGAACAATGCCATAGACCGGAGCCCACTCCCCGTAGAGCTGGACCTTCTTTGGAAATAGAAACACATCGTGCATCTTGGCCGTCATCGAAATGATCGGATGGCCCTTGATCACCTTTCTCTTTCGTTGCATCCGAAGCACCCAGAAGCTCAATGGACCCTCCGCTTCGTCGGACGTCACCTTGAGCACTCGTCCATCGGCCAGGCGAAACACGCAACCAAAGGCACCGCAACCAAGGGGGGCCGTGATGGTGCGATGTTCACGGAGAATCGTGGTTCCGATTCGGTCCTCGATCTTATCAAGGTTCTTGGCTACCGCCAGTC
Organism: Candidatus Pacearchaeota archaeon; assembly: GCA_002686195.1. The sequence goes on from NZAS01000080.1 coordinate 9,622, forward strand.
GAAGCCACACCTCTGGGTCGTCGCGCTCCTCGGGCGCCCGCGCAAAGAGAATTGGCTTCCCTTTCGCGGTCCTGTGGCGGTGGGGCGCTCCCGCCACCGCCTTTGGTTTCTTCCGTGTTTTTCTTTTCTTTGCCACCGTGTCCCACTCATCAGATTCTCAGGAATTTGTCCAGATCGAATTTATTCTTGGAGGGTTTCTTTCGAGCGGTGGTTCGCTTCTTGGGGGCCGCCCGCTTCGTAGAAGCCCTTTTTTGAGGTGCCGCCCGCTTCGTAGTCGTCTTTCGACGCTTTGGAAGCGCTTTTCCTTTCCACTTGGTGGGCTTGGCAGCCAGCTTCTTGCCGGCCTGCTTGTCCCTCCAATCTCTCGCCGCGGCCTTCATCGCCTCTGGCGCCGGGTAGCCGGCGGCAATGTAGAGCTTCATTCGCTTTCCAGCGAAGACCGTGTAGGCGCTCTTCTTCCGAGTCGTCTTCTTCTTCGCGGAGCTCCCGCGTTTCGGCTTCGACTGGAATCGCACCTTGTTTCCTCCCTTCGTTGTAAATGAAACCTTCTTCGCCATGCTGCTCTACCTCTCTTTTCTGCTCTTACGGCAGGTCTACTTCTTGAGTAATCTCGTGAACGGTGTCATACAGCTCTGCGAGATCCCGCAAGTTCATTGCTTCAAGTTTGCGCCGGTATATTCGTCGCTCTCGGCCATAGAGGTCTACCCCGTCAAGGATTTCTTCAATCACCACTTGGCGACTGGCCTCCGCGGCAGGGGATGACTCTTCTCCCATCCCTGCAGGAGCCGCCGACCCCCGTCGCGTAGAGGCAGCCACAGCCATAGCTGCCACCGCAGCCAGGGCCAAGTAGGTTCCGTCTACCGATCGGCTCACCAGGTGACCCCGAACGAGTCTTCAAGAAACCCAATCTCAGTCTCGATGCTATCCAGACCCACCACCGCAGATCCCTGGGCCTGAACCTTCGCCAGAGTATTCTCTGCAGTCGCTACCTCTGTCTCAGCGCGAACCTTGGCAGCTTCGGTCTTCGTTTGTCGCACAACGGCTCTCTCTTGGCGTACACGGGCTCTCTCTTGGCGAGCCCGCGCCCGCTCCTCCTCGGCTACTCCTCGAGCTCCACGCGCTTCCTGGTGAGCTTGGCGGGCCGCTTGCTTCGCTTCTTTTGTCTCTTGTCGAGCTGTCCTGGCCTGCTCCGTTGCGATTTTGCGAGCAACCTTCGCTTCCCGCAGTTCCTTGGAGAAGAGGGAAAAGAGGAAACCATATTCATCGTCTCCCATCGAAGCCGCCGTTTGAGCTTGAGCGGCTTTCGCTGCGGGAATAAACACCTCACGCTTCCACTTTCCTTTTGCGCTCGAGGCGCACAGGGACGCCGTCATCGAGGTTCTTTCGGCAGCCTTCGCGTTGGCCGTAGTCGGATCTTCATCGAACGCCTCGCCTGCCACCCGCGCATTCCAAAACGCCGAAAAACACACATCATTCACGTACTCACTCACCGCCCGATATGGCTGCCTCATAGCAATGGGTGCGAGGGTGTCGGCTGGGTCGTGGATAAAGAGGCCAGTGTCGGGATCGTATGTCCCAGCGCCAACTGATTCAGATTCCTCAAATACCCGTAGGCAATCATTCAAGTCGTTCTTGGCCCAAATAAGACGGGACTCCGCGTTCGCAATGTCAGTCGCGCTACCGGAAGCCCGAGCGTCTTCGAGATGCTCGCTGGCTGCGACGGCTTCACGAGATTGGCTGGGACACTCCTTCCGGTGAGACCGGTACCAGTGTTTTTGTTTACGCTCATGCCGATCAAGATACCGCTCTGATTTGCGCTGGTGAAGGCGCATTGCTCGGGTGGGGAGCCTCTCGTCGGCGCCGAGTGCGGCCTCGTGAGTCAAAGCCATGATGTATGCGTTTGCCATTCTTATTCTCCAGCCTTGAAAACCCGCTGCTGTAGCAGGTATAGGTTCGTCTCATGCTGGTTCGCCAGAGACATGAGGTAGTCGTCCATTCCGAGCGTTATCGTGTGATGCTCGCGCATCCACATCACAGCTCTCATAATCGCTGCCTGGAGGGACTGCTCACTGGCAATGGCCCTCTCGTAAGGGTCCTCTGTTTTTGCCCACGCACCCACCAGCTCTCGCGCACGATCCAGAACCTTCATACTTTCGACAGCGTCGCCCCCAAAGAAGGCCGTCATCTTTTCGCCCAACTGATCGATCTGATCGTTCAACGGCCCAGTGTAGAGGCGTTGAAACAACAAGTGGTCCCCATAGAAGCTCTGACCATGAACCCGCCAATGGGTCGTCCAGAAATCCCAGTGTTGAGCTCGAAGGTGAGCAAGGACGTCCAGGAGAAACTCCCGACTCCCGCCAACCGCGTCCTCCGAAAACCGTTCCCTCTCCATCGGGGAGTGGGGAGGAATGGATCGGGAACCCTTCAGGGCCCGAATGGAACGAGGAAGAGCGCGGAACCCAAACCGATCAACCAGATGAGCGGTGCCGTCGATCACGATCACATCCCCCATTGACATGCTGGTATGGTGAAGCCCTTTTGACTCAATCAAATCTCGAGCTTCACCGCGGGGCGACCAATGTTCTCCTTGAAGAGCGTGCCAAATACATTCCTTGTCTTTCTCTCCCACTGACCCAAGAAGAACATGGGTCTTTTTCAGGGCCCGGCTGTCAGGAAGTCGGCCGTGTTCAGCCAGCCAGTCGTAGCCCATTGAGGAATCAAGGGAAAACTCTGGTCGGAAATACCAAACTTCAGTAGATCCCTTAGAAAAATCTACTTTGTCCACATCGGGCAGACGACATGGGCCGAGCCTGTCCAATGCCTGCTGTGCATCCTGGAGAGAGGTGTAACGACCCCCAGAAGCAGAACCCCTGCGAACCAGACTTCCGGCCGCAAGAGCTCCTGTCACAATCAGCGCCAGCGTAGACCCGTTGGTTCGGTTCAGAGGCATTCGATCCTCCGAAGGCTATCCCGCCTTGCGTCTCGCGCTGCGTCGGGACCGGCGACGTTGAGCTCGCCCTCCGTATGCTTCGCGCAAATAGTTGGCATCGTGCTCAATGATGTCGCCATACTTGCGCATCATGTTCGGCTTGTTTCTCCACCAGGTCTTGAAGACTGTGATGCTCCCGAGGCAAGATCGGAATCCCCACTCATCCACGCAGTGATCGAGGATGCGCTTGCGACCCCCGACTCCTTCCCAGGGTCGACTCATGTAGCCGCTGCCCCCGAGCTTGCCTGGACGGGTGATCTTGATTCGAACCTTGGGCTCCTTCTTCGTCTTTCCTCTACGGAGCTCGGAATCGAGATCGTAGCGATGGTGGACCTTGGGAGACCATCGAGCGCGACGGCGACCCTCGCGAGCGGGAGAACCCCATTGCTCGATCGAAACATCTTCTTCGTAGAAACCAGGACGAGTGCGCCCAAAGACTAGCCCAAGGGCCGCCACAGCACCGACAGTGCCGAGGGCCACAAAAGCGCCGTTCTGTCGGTAGAGGGCCATATCAGATCTCCTTTCGCCACTCGTTTCCAATCGCTGTCATCGCCTGGGCTCCGCTCAACCCGCGGGCGATGTGGTGGGGCATCCGCTGCCTCACGAAATCCTTGTACTGGCGGGTTGGCCGATTCCATTCTCCCGTGAAACGGCGACGGCGCTTCCAGGACGGGCTCTTGAACCGATCCTCCATCTCGTCCTTGATTGCCACCAGTTGACTCTTGGGAAGTCGCATGAGCTTGGCCCTTGCCGAGGGCAGGCGCCACTTCGAACGACGGGGCTCGAGGCGAACAATCTCGTTCACCAGGTCCTGCTTCGTGGCGCGTGATCCCGTTCGGCGATTCGATCCACCCATTGGGAAAACATCGATCTCTTCGTATGCGCCGTATTCCCCACCACCGCCACCGCGGTTGTTGAGCCAGCCAACGACCGTGAGAATGCCGACCGTAGCGAGCGTCAGATTCGCTCCATTGCTGTAGGTTTCCTTGAAAGTCATGGGAACGGGCTCCTTATGGGAATAATCTAGTAGCGCCTGGGCTTGTCAACAATATCGCGAATCGAAGGAGGAGGCCAAGGGGGACAGTACACTTCGTCCGCGCACTGACGAGCATAGCCCACATGCCTGGAAGTTGTCGCCGACCACGTTGCATCACATCGAGACGTGTAGTCGATCAGAATTTTCCGATTTCCTCTCGTCACTCCGATGGGCAGTTGGTAGGACATGAGACGAATGCCATCGGTACAAAGGCTTCCCGAACAGGAGGCAGCCTCTCCGCGACACCAGGCTAGTGCCACATCGCGTGTTGCAGCCGATCCTTTTTCGAGAAAAGAACCGGAAGGGCAAAAAGAGCCGCGGCGCCCAGAGCTAAATTGGCGCCATTCATCGTCTCAGATCTCGAATGGAGATTCGGGGCATCCCGTATCTTCGCACATATTCCATGAGTCTTCTTCGGTGGTGCCGAAAAAATCTGTCTCTAGTGCGAGCAACAGCGTGCCCCATGTAAGCTCCCGCGAAGCTATAGAAGATCTCGTAAGCTCGCTCCTGCACGGCCTCACACCTGTGTTCTGGGGAAATCTCCCGTACCAGGTGATCGAACTGAGCGAAGAGGCACGAAAGTAGCATCAGCGGCCTCCCACCCCACACCCCCGTCGTCACAGCATAAAGAAAGGCCTCGCAGTCTTCCCGTGTGAGATCGTCTCCCCATTTTCCATCCCGGCACTGGTAGCAGTATCCCGGGTCTTGCAGGCGAGGCGGGAGGTAACCGGTGCCACCGAACTCTGGAGTCATAACTACCTGGGATGAGAAGTCTTTCCTCATTCGTTTTTGGACCCTGTCGATCTCTTTGATTTCTGCCCGGGTCCACGGTTTACCCGCTCCAAGCACGCGCCCTCGAGAGTTCACCGTGAAGGAGCCGTCTTCCATCATGTACCGAGGAATATCTGCGCCCCAACCTTCGTCCGGGTTGCGGCCTCGAGCCTGCAGCCAGGTGAGGCCTTTCTCAGCGAAAACATTGGCGGGGCTGTACTCGTTGATCCTTTGTCTCGTAGTCGGGGTATCCCAACCGCCTGTGTGTACGACCCAGCGGTTTCTGGGTTTGATGATGACTACATCGGTATCGTGGTACCGGATCGAAAACCCTTCGGGATGTTCCATGAGCCGGGTGCCCTTGCCATCCAACGGACGTCCAGCTGATCGGTCTCGAGCGCCCTCCATGTATTCTTGAGCTTGTCGGTAATCCCAAGCCGAGCTTCCACGGCGCCGACCCAAGGTCCCGGCCACAACCAGCGCTCCCACGCTTCCCAGCGCTAACAGCGTACCCATTTCTCCGGAATTCTTTACCATGTTTGCTTCCGGCGCTTGAGGATTCGGATGGAACGGGAGGGGACCCCATAAGTCCACATATAACGGAGGAATAGGTCTCGATAGTTAGTCAAGTATCGCCCCATGGCCTGGCGCAAGGTGTGGGGAGGGCTGAAAGGTGGCTCGTGGCCCCATTTGGCCGCCCACTGGGCCGTACGCAACTCAATGAATTCCTTCGACGTGAGCCCAGCGTATGCCATCACATCCGCGTCAATCGTCTTCCTCCATTGTGCGTATCGCTTCAGGTCGAGCTCCATCAGTTCTTCTACCACGTCACACGCGGAAGCAAATTCTTCAGGAAGAACATACTGGGGTGCCCTCTTTCTTCGGACAACTCGACCTCTTATACGTTGCCCTTCTCTCCATCGATCGGACCAGCTCGAAAAGTTTGGGGTCCTGCGCGGGGGGGAGTCTGTGGAAATTGGAGGCCAGGGAGCTCTTTCCAAACCGGCCGTTGTCTCCCAAAATAGGTAATCACACCACACTAAGCGCAAGGCAGTGGCGCTCCACTGGTCCCACACCAGTCCTTCCAAGACCTCTCGAATCTCTTCTTCGGTGGGAGTACGCGGGCGCCCCGGTTCTGCAGCTACCCGGTTCGGGGCGCACTGAGGACACCAGGACCCTCCTTTCTTTTTGGGAGACAGGGCTTTGTTCACTTCCGGAACGTCGTGGGGGACAGCGCGTAAAACAAGGGCGTTGGGGTAACCGCCTCCCGCTCTGGACATAAGAGAGATGGAATCCAACATCCGAATCGGTCTTCGTTGCTCACTGAACATCATGGATGAAAGAGCCGCAAAGGCAACCGAGAGTTTTCGGCGCTGCTTGGCGCTGGGAGGATGACGGTGCCCCTGTTGGTGAACCACACTCCCGCCTCCATCTACCGTTGTGATGGAAAGCAACGGAATCTCTACCACGCCTGGATTTCTCCAGCCCGGAATAACATCGTACTCCCCCCTCCCACGTTGAGTCGATCTCCACTCCCACCGAGTGGGAACTTTCGGAGGGATACCGCCACTCGCGATCCAATCCACGCTATCTCTTCGCTGGACATAGGCGGGGGAATACTTGTTCATGGCCGCCCGCTCTCCCCAATTCATCGTCGGCTGGGGGTAGAGATCAAACAATCCGTCCTTCCGAATCTTCACTATGTCTCGGCCGCTGATCCGCACCACGAACCCACCAGGTACCTCCACCATGCGCTTGTAGACAGCGCCCAATGGACGCCCCCGTTTCCGGTCCCGAACCTTTTGCATCCACCTCTTGGTCGCCGCGTAGGTCCAGGCCCCTTTGTCTTCGGGCCTTACTCCATAAGTGGATGAACTACCCTCTTTGTCCTTCAGGAGCGCTGCACCAAGGCCAACTGCGGCCGTAGCGCCCAGAGCCAGAGCAACTCCGCTTGGACTAGAGCGGCTCATAATAGAGATCCTGGATGACCGCGTTTACCTCTTCCCGTAGCTGGTGTGAGTCTCGAGCCGCGGCACTGGTGATAGTGTGGTCTACCTTGAGCCCGTTGGGCAAATAGACGGTCACTCGTTGACCCCCCGGAATCACCTCGTAATAGTAGCGGCGACCGTCCGAATCGTGTACGAAATCTTCTCCCCTTACCTCGTCCCGGTCCCATCTTCGTTGGCCAAGTAGAACGGCTCCAAATGCCATGAGTCCCACCACACCGAAGGTAATAGCTGCCCCTGGAGAACGTAGAGACTCGAGGGCAGTCTCGATGAAGGCGGTAGTCGGAGGCTCACCCTGAGTGGGGACATTGGCGCTACCAAGCCGCCCAGCCGTGGGACCACCATGTTCATAGAGGGAACAGGAAAAAGTGGACTCCACCATTGGGCCGTTTCCCCAGGGCATGGGCATCCCCCGCTCCGCTCTCACTTGCCACTTGGCGCACGCCCCTCGCGTCTGCCCACCCAAACAGTGAATCCCTGGTTGACACGCCCCAATGTGCATGGCGTGCTTGGCGAGCTCAACCTCGTCAGGCTTCACCAGGAAAAACTTGCAGGTTCCGCACTTCCCCTTGCTGTGGGAAGGCCCAGCCTGTTGACGAGAACTGCGGCGGGAAGTTTTCTTTTTCATTAGAGCAATCCGAAAGAAGTCATAACGATGTTGTAGGCTTTGAGAACGTGGCGCTCCTTGACCTTGTGTCCCTCTCTTCCTAAGCTGGGAATCAACAGTACAGCAATGGTGCCCAGCCAAATTCCCACAGCGATGTGCGAAGTTCCACCGAATTGGCCCTGGGGATGAAGGCCTCCAATGTGACGCTCATGTCCCTCTGGTGGAATTGTCATCAATACCTCAACCATCGCTCACCCCAGCTTTGGCAAGGTACCCCAACGCCAAGGCGCGTACCGTGAAATCCGGAACTACCGAAGAAGAAGGCAATCTCAAATCTCGGTAGGCCCCGACGAGAGCTCGCCCGAATGACGCATCCATACCAATCACAAGCTCGATCTCGTCTCGTTCCTCCGGGACCACAAAACTCGCCCAGGTTCCCGAAATCGGCGCGTAGCTCCACCCAAGGTACTCGCGCAACCCTCCCATCGTATCGACGAAAGAAACCTCGTCTTTGGGAGTGAGGGAATACCTGGCCTCCAGGCCCTTGGATCCTCGACGTACCCCGGACAACTTTGCAGTTGCCAGCGTTCCAATCGCAATTGGGCCCGAAGGGAAGATGTTCATTGCATGGCCCTGGCAATATTGCGCTTCAAAACGGAACCCCTGAGTCCCGTTCCCTTGTGAACTGGGATGAGACGGACGCGAGCAGCGATGGGGCTCCCCTGCATGGCCCTGGACCAGACAGGCATAAGCGGTCCCGCCGCTACCAGTCCAATCGTACCGTATCGGTCGCCTTGGGTGTCGAGCCATGCGCGGAGTCGAACCACGGACTCCCTTCTGGCCTTTCTCTCTGGAGTCATGGCCGAGACACGCAGGATCTCCGGATTGGCGATGATCTCCCCTTCAGACATGATTCCAAAAGGAGAAACCAGGGAAAAAATATCCACAGCCCCCCGATGACCACCTACGAGATCTTCATAGGGTGGAGCTCCGGGAGAAAACTGCTCGAGGACAAATGGGAGCACCAGCGCCTTGCGTCTGGGAACTAGGCCAAGAAGGAAGTCACGACTCATCCCCTCTTATTCCGGAACTTCGTCTGGAATGTAGCCAGACGATTGAATCTGAAGCCGTTCCCTACCTTCACTCGTCTGCCCGAGCTTGGTAGCAGAGAGCTTGACCTGGGCTCCCTTTCGAGCAGACGCGCTTGGAACCGCTGGGTTACCGAAGACCCGATCCTCGATCATCTCCGCAACCAGGTTGCACGAGAATGGTAGCGCTAGTGCACAACCCGCGGGAAGAGCTTGGGAGCACCAGTATTGGACCGTAACCGTCACACGCGAGGAAGAGCCCACCACTGGGTTGTCCTGAAAACCCGTAAAAAATCGAGAGAAACGCCTACGGAAGGTTCTGCTTGGAACCTGGGCAAACGGCCCCGACCCTCCCAATCCAAACGTCTGCCCCTGGGCGCTGCTTCGGAAGATAGCAAACGTCGCGGCGTCCATGGCCTGGACGTCCTCAGTCACAAAAAGCTCTGCACCATTGTAGACCTCCAAATTTCGAAGAGAAACCGGGATCTGACCCAAGAAGGGGATGGGCGGCGGTCCAGGCGCATCTCCAGTGAATGGATAGGTTCGTTCCCAGTTCGTCTGAATGCCGAGGATCCTGTACCTCCCGTAATCCAGAATCCGGGTCGTGAGGGGAATCTCCAGAATCCTCTGCCCCGCAACCAAGGCAAGCCTCGTAACCGGACAATCCCCCGGCTCCTCGATTCCAGCTGCAACCCACTGGTTCGCTGGGTCCACAGCATAGAACGGAATCCGGACCAATCGACCAGGTCCAGGAGGAGACTGGGCCTCAAACTGTAAACCCCCCACTCCCGAAACCAGAGCTTGGTTGATCTTCTCGTTCCTGACAATCGCTACGGATGGAAAATAGTTCTTCTTCGAGGGGAGCTTTAGCTTTCCTTTCGAGGTTCTTTTCCCCCGCGACTTTTCGCCCTGGTATTGAGCGGAAACCTTGGCCTCTCTCACTATGACTTTGAGTTTCCGATCCATCTTCTTGATGATGGGTTCGAGCTCCTCCTGTCTCTTTTCAATGGCCGCCTGGCGTTCGGGGGTCGCCGTCTCCCACTCGGTACTCAGTTCATCCCATTCAGCTGCGATGAGGTTCCGCTTGTATTCGAGGGTTGGACCCTTTCCAATAATTCCCAGTTCAGCGAGTCGCTCTTTGTCCGCGAGTTTCTCCCAACGGACCTTCTCCCGAAGCATCCGTTTCTTCCAGCGTTTCTTCGCCTTGGGATCCTTCTCATTCTCGTACTTCGCCTTGTAGAGGAGATACCGGCTTTTTTTCTTTTTGGCGTTGTCCTTGAGCTTGTCCAGCCATTTTTTACCGTCGCCACTCGCAAGAAATTTCGCTGCCCCGGCCCCACCTTTCGCCAGCGCAAGAACAGTAGTTATAGCGATCCCCACCTCATCTTGTGACTGTTGGGGACGCAACTGAGAAGACGAGACGTATTCGCCCCTATTTGGAGACGGTGAAAGTGACCGCAGAAAATCTGGCTTGTAGGGAGCCATGAGTAACCCTCAATGAAGAGGGCTTAGGCCCCAACGCGTGCTGCCCGTAGTCTCGCACCCAGGCGTTCCATCTGGTCACCAACGGGACCTAGAGCATCCATAGTACGCTCCTTGCCCACATAGGCTCCGACTGCGTAGACTCCACCGAGAACCAAGAACGTCTTGAAAGGATGGGCCCACATAGCGGAACCCAGTTTGGGCTTGAGCTCGAATCCGGCTGGGGCGCCGTCTTCACCGAAACGAATGATGCCACGTCGCAGTCGTGCGTCACGCTGAACATTCGACTGAGATACCAGGCCGGGAGGAGGACCGATTCTGGAGTGGGTCCGCTCGAAGTGCTGACGTTGAGCCCGCTCTGCCTTCCGCTCGCGCACCCGACGCCAGCCTGCGGCCTGCTGACGTTGCTGGTTACGCTGGGCGGCGGCACGCTTTCGAGCGGCTACCCGTTGGCGTCGAGCGTTTTCAGCCTGAATCTGTGGACGGGAAGCCTGACGCTGTTGACGGGCTGCCTGGCGCTGTTGGCGTCGAGTCGCCTCGGTAATCGCCCGAGCCGCGGCCTGCTGACGGGCGACCTCTGCCTGGGGCGTGACGGTACGAATTTCACCCGTGGGGTGACGGCCCGCTCCACGACGCCGACGACGGCGCCTATACCAGCCCGACTGTTGGGGCTGGGCGTAAACAGTGGGAGTAGAGTAGTACACGGGCTGGGCGTAGGAAGTAGCCTGCCTGGTCTGGGTGCTCTGGCCGCGAGCCGCGGCAGCCTTTCGGCGCAAAAGCTCTTCAAGCGCAGCCTTGCGAATCTTCTTGCGACGCCACCGACCCGTGATCAACTTCTTGAGCTTGGAAGTCTCGAGATAGGGAACCTGGCTGAGTCGGACACCAAACTGGTCCTCACCAAACTCATCGTCAAGACCCATGCTGTCGAGGTCAGCTTCGAGATCAGCGAAATCCGACTCGTCGTCGTCTTCGTCATCGCCCATCATCTCTTCCCATTCATCGATCTCTTCTTCAGCCAGGAGCTCCGCGATCTCGTCGTCCAGGCCCCCGGCGCCGAAGTCATCTTCGTCGGCAAAATCATCGTATTCCCCGAGACCGAAGAGATCCGCATCCGGATCTTCGAACTCAGGCAGGTAGGAGGCGTAGGGAGAAAGAGACATTTGGTTTTGCTCCGCAAGAAATGATCATGATCGATACGACGAATCTACTCTATCGCGTTTCATTCGTCTTGTGAAAGGCCCTCAAGTTCAATCGAAGCGCGACGACTGGCCAGTCGACGTTCAGCTCTACTCGAAAGGCGAAGTCCAACACCCTGGCTGGCCACCTTTCGAACATTTGGAAGAAGTTCTTCAAGAATCTTTCGGTCGTCATCTTCCAAGGCGTGTTCGAGCCTCAAACGAAAGACGTCGCCCTGCACCAGCTGGCGCTGAATCATCCATCCAAGAGCCCCCAAAACTGTGACGCCACCCAATACACCAAGACCCACCATCACGAAACCACGCCTTCTGGCGTTTTCCTCAAGATCGGTCTGAACCTCGTCCCAAGTTTCCGGAACAACTGAAGCGGTAAGCCCCTGTTCCTGGAGCACCTGGTCAAGATCGAAAGCCACCCTATCCCCGCCTAGAAGTAGCCCACCATACTGCACCACCAGCGACCGCTACCAGCGCCACTGCGCCAAGAATCAGAGGCGCATTGCTCTTCGCCGCCACAGGGACCATCGCGGCCTGTTGAACCGGGGGAAGCGGAGCCAGCGCGGCGGGAGGAGGAGGAAGTGCCGCAGCGGGGGGAGGCGCCATTTCCTGAGTCGCCTTGGAAAAGAAGGTCTTGAACTTCTGCCAGGTACGCTTCCTCTTCTCTCGCTTCTCGGCTTTCTCGGCCGGCGTGGCCTCTCCGTACCAGTCCTCGTCATCATCCAGGCCAAATTCCATCGCAAATTCGTCGTCCTCATCCCAGTGCCGAGGAGATGAATGAAGGAGATGGTCGTAGGCCCCATAGGTGTGAGGAATCCCCGCGTGACTACGCGAGCCATGGGAGGGAGAGGCGTGGCGAGACATAAGGGTAGCGTCCTTTGGTCGGATCAATCGGTTTGGATACACAGATGGCTCCACGTATGGTTGGGGTTGCCACGCCATGGCCCGCCAATAAGCATTGGGATGCTCGGGCGGGTAGTGGACCACCGGGTAGTGAGAGGGAGGTCTATACTTGGGAGGGGAAACTGACATGGATCAATACCCGGCCTCCAGGTACCCCAGTTCCGCTTCGAGATCGTCGAGCTCCGCTTGGGAAATGGCTGCATCAATAGTTCCTGGAGGAAGCTGGCCTGGGCCCTTGAGAAGGTTGGCCTGTTGCGCCGCTGCTGCTTCTCGACGCTGCCTGTCGTAGGTAAAGAGAGTGTGTTCGGGCGCATCTTGGGGAGCGCACGAGTAGGACCCCACTTCCCTTCGAATTGAATTCCATGCCTCGGGGTGAGACTGGGCGGTGACTAAGGTCTTCCTTCCCGAAGGAGACCACACCGTGACCTGGTTTCCGTCACGGTAAAGATCGTAGAAATACCCACCCTTGCCAGGCACATGCCGCCTGTTCATCACCGATCCCCTCTGGGCTTCAGGAGTAGCGTTCCACCCACCGGGACAAACAACTTCTGGAGGCATGTGAACGGGACCGCGGTGACACCGATAGGTTCCCACCTCAGCGCTGATGGCGTTCACCATGGAGCGTCTCCGCACTTTCTTTCCAATGGCGCTCTCGTGCCCCGGAGGAGCATTTACAACGAAGATCTTTCCGCTCTCATGGAGTCGGTATCCCCAGCCTCCACGTCCAGGAACTTCACGCCAGGGATCCTCCCTGCCCCCCGCTTGCAGTCGACGATCTCCGTCTTCAATGTATACGCCGTCGCCGCTACAAATTCCAAGATCTGGCTGTCGAGAAGAGCCAAACTCGTCCTCGAGCCATCCCATTTCAGCCTCAAGTGAGGCGAGGTCCGACCCCATACCCGATACAGCAGGCGCGTGGCCACCTCCTGCAGGACCAATCTCAGATGTGATGGCTTCCCACTGGGGTCCGCTCGTCAACACGGCTCCAGGGGTGTGACCCCGGGGTGCTTCAACGATTGTGATTCGTCCGCTGGGCTCCTGAAGGTAACTCCACCCACCGTGCCCACTGACGTATCGGTGTCCAGAATCCGTTTGTGAGTTCTGGAGGGCTCGCGCTGCACGCCTTCGAGCTAGGCCGCGTTCATCGCGATCAGAAAGACCTGTTCCGGGACCATAGGTGATGGGAGCGTCAGGGATACCCTCGAGATCGAATTGAGGTGGTCCAGCTGGAGGAGTCAGACCATGACGTTCAGCTCTACGGGCGGCAACTGTTGCCTTTCGCGCAGCTCTAGCGGCCTGTCTCTGTGCTTTCTTCGCAGCCCGCAGAGAACTGCGAGACTGGGAAATATCTGGAGCAGCCGATTCACTAGCTTGGCGCAACGCCGCCCGTTGATCGGCCTGTGCCTTTCGCAGGGCTTTACGCTCAGCCCGCATCCTTGCACGAGTCTCACGCATACCCGGACCCCGCTCTTCACGAATACGCTGGCGTTCTTGACGAAGCGTCTCTTGCTGTGAACGCAGCTGTGTCTTGGCTTCCCGAACCTGCGGTCCATGCCTGGAGGATTCAGCGCGGGCTGCCTGAGAAGCGCTCCACTGGGTACGAATAGCGGTACCTGTAGCCTGGGCTCCCTTCTGGATTCCTTTGCCTGTGGCGCGAGCCACCTTGGCTGTCCCTTGGCCCAGGTTCGAGAAGAAGTTCTTGATGGCATCCCAGAAACCAGCGAATTCATCGCCCTGACCATCGGGAATACTGGCGCCATAGGTAGCCGCACGGCGTACAAAGAATCCCAGGTAAGGCTGACGCTCTCCAACTGCCTCGGCCCCAAAATACAGACTTGGGTCAGGACGAGTCTGAGGGTAGCCGTAGTTCTCAATGTAAGAAGCGCCCGCAGGAGAACTCAACAGAAGGGAATCTTCCGATCCTGGGTAGGCATCTTCCTTCGTCGCTTCGTCCGGCTGCGTCTGCATACCGGCACTCTCGAGCTTCCCTTCGAGCTTGTCGATACGACGCTCGATTCTCTCCCGTCTACGTTCCCGGGTGATGTATGGGAGCTTGGCTTTGAGCCTCGCCAAACGACGACGAATGCGATTCGCCCGCCTGGTGCTCATTCCATAGAAATCTATCGCCGCAAAGAGGTCTGCATCGAGGGCCTCTCCGAAGGCCTCTCCCATGTTCTCTCCCATCTCCCGAAGCCACTCCTCTTCCTCGGCCTCTTCTTGGGCATCCAGGGCCTCCTCGTCGGGGAGCGCGGCTTCCTTCTTGACCTCGGTATCCGCAGCCTCTTGTTCGTGGGCCTCGGCTTCAGCTTCGACAACCTTGGCCTTTGCCTTCCGCGTCTTTCCGATCTTCCCCTTGATCCGCTTGATTGCCTTTTCAATCTGCTGGACTCGCATCTGCAGCCACTTCACCCGAAGACCGGACTTTCCAGCATCCTCGAGCTCTCCAAGAGTCTTCTCGGCCTTCCGTAGCCGCTGCTTCTTTCTCTTCAACCGCTGGCGAAGGGTAGCCTTGGATACCTTGAAGATGCCGTAACAATCGTCGAAAGCAAACCCACCGAAAACGGCTTCAAAGTCGCCTCCCAGTACATCGGCTGCCACACCGATCTCGTCGGCACCCATCAATGGTGATTCTTCAGCTTCGTCGGAATCATCTCCGAAGTTGTAGGCGCTTGAGATCATCTTCTGGGACAAGGCCTCAAATTGCTTTCCGAGCACTCCGGAAGAGGTCTTGTCCTTGTAGGCGTACCAATTGAGAAGACTCTGTTCCTCGGGGGAAACGTACCCGAAAGCCCCCTGGTGAGATTCTCGAACGGCGCGAATGACCGAACTCTCAAGGCGCTTCGCGTGACGATCCTCGTCTTCCGCAGCCAGGACGATCTGTTGGGAGAGCTGATCCTCTCCCATGACAGCCGCCTTAGCAGCCTTCTTCTTCAGTCTCCCAGCACGCAAACGATGAACACGCGCAGCCCCAAGGAAGCTGTTTGCTTCCCCCACAAAATCGGCTGCATCGGGGTTTCCCCGAAAAGCAGCGTCCTCAATGACCAGAGCCGCAAGGGTGTCTCGGGCCGCGTGTTGAGCCGCGTCCCGAGCCACCTTGTGCTTGACTCCAGTGAGAGGATTGACAGCAGTCACGAGTGCCATGACTTCACCTCACACCTAGAGTTGAACTACCACCAGCGATTGGCCGAGGCCTTCTTGCGACTACGAGTGGACTTCCGCTTCGTCGTCTTCCGACTCTTGGGCTTGGCATCAACCAGCTTCGAGCAGGCCGCCTTCTTGGGCGCACCAGGTCCGCGAAGCTGCTGACCCTGCTTGGTGTTCAGAAAGTTGCACACAGCGGTCTGCTGAGTGCGGGTCATCTTCTTGAAGGGCTTTCCGGCCCCACCAGAGATCTTCCGCACGGTGCCGGGGCCCGTGGGACCACCGCCAACAGTGAAAGACTTGACCCGGTATCCCTTGGACAAGAAGTAGGGCTTCTTGCTCTTCAGGCTGATCCCGCGGTAGGTGGCCTTCATGCCAAGCGCTGCCGCCTTGCCCTTGCCCTTGCCGCGACGAGTCGAGGCACGAACACCCTTGTACTTGGCGAGGAAACGCTTGTACCTGGTGTGAGCGTCGCCGGTCTTGTAGTCACTCGGCTTCTTGATTCCACCCTTGGCCTTGATTCGGCCACTGGCGATGGCACGAACGACCTTCGCTGCCCGCTTCTTCCAGGAGTCAGGCACCTTCTTCACGCTCTTGCGCTTGCCCTTGGCCTTGAGGCCGACGTAGGCTTTGCGAGCCGTCTTCCTGGTCTGGCCCTTTCGCGTCGAAGTGCGCTTCGCGGGCTTCTTCGCAGAAGCCGCCTTGGCCTTGCTGTAGATGATGTTGAGCTGAGCAACGGTCTTCTTCTGCAGAGATGCTTTCGCCTTGGACTTGTCCTTGGTGTCACTCATCCGCAGAATGGCGGTGATCAGGCCGGCTTTCTTAGTGGGTCGTTTCGATGGCACTGTGGCCTCCAGATTGGTTTTGAAAGTGCCGCGTTACGAGAAAGCGGTCAAGGGAATGAAGTCTTCTATCCGATTTTCAGATTTTGGACGAGGGAAACAAGATCATCCCGACGCGTACGCGTCAAGATTCGATCGGTAGGGTCTACAGAGGAGTCATGTTCAGCAAGGTAAGCGATGAGCTCGGCCTTGGTGGCGGTCTCGAGAAAATCGTCGCTCGGTCCGGACGGAGCCGGAAGCGCCTTCGCTACAGTCGAAGCGTTCATCGCCGCTTGTTGAGCCATCATGGCTACCCGTGAAGCGGCTGGACCGGGACCTGTAGAAATCGCAAGCGCACCGGGTGCTGCCTGGTTCGGTTGAGACTGCTGGGAATTTAGTGCTGCTGCATTCTGCTGGATGAGAACCCGCATATTCGCTCTGCTCATTGGGAAATCCTTGTGATCAAAAGAGTGGCCAGTGCTGTAGTGCCTACCCCTACCACTCGTTTTCCTCGGGGGGTAGACATGAGTTCAATGGCCTTTGTGGCCTGGGGAGCCGCGCTTCCAAAAAGAAGACCCATTACCACGTCCCGACCCCGCGTATCCTTCCTTTGAGGAGGAGCTTGACGATTCGACTTTCGAATAGATCGGGGACGATACACTGTGGGTGACTCCTGGAACCCATCAACCATAGCAGGATTCGGGTACCTTTTGGCAACCCGGTACGCACGTTGTGCACGTTGACACTGCGGATCCACGTCGCCATCCAGAACTCTCTGGACAATCTCGTGGCTTTCTCTGATGGTTTCTGGGGTTGGCATTGGGATCAATAGTAATAGTTCGAAGAACCGTGTTCGGCCTCAACGGTTTCAGGAGAAGCCAGCTTGCGACGTTGCGGCGCAACCTTCCACATTGGGTTTCGCCAGATGTGCTTCAACTTCTCGAGAAGATCTTCACTCGGGGAAGACTTGTACTCCTGGAGAGTCATCTGGTAGTTGCGTGCCGGTCCCGGCCTGCCGCTCCCACCAGCACCACGCTTGCTCGGAACTGCCTGCGTAGTCACGGTAGCAGCTGAAGCCTTGGAGCTTGGCGGGCCCGAAGAGGAGACACCCCTCCGACTCTCAAGACCAGACTGTCGCTTGGAAAGACGAGCTGCTGTCCTGGTGTCCCGGCGCGTCTGCCTGCCCGACTGCCGAGCAGATCTTCGAGATTGACGCGATGATTGACGAGAAGACCTTCGAGACTGACGAGCTGATTGCCTTTCCCCGCGGCGACTCCTCCTGGCACTGCGGCGAGCCCTGCCTCTGGCGCCACCAAGTCCATCGAGATCCCATCCGAGATCGTCATCATCGTCATCGAAATCATCATCTCCCATCATGTCCTCGATCTCGTCCATATCGAAATCTTCGATACCCGATCGTTCAATGATGTAGGGACTGAACAAGTCGTCCACCTGTTCCACGGGACTCATGTAGCTCATTGCTACGTCTGAATATCCCTCGGGACCGTAGTCGGACTCTTCCATCATCTGCGCATAATGCGGATCCAGGGCGAGAGATCCATAGACCTGGTCTACATCTTCCTCAACCATTGCCAAAAGTTCAGGATCTATCCCCGCAAGAATGTCCTCGTCATCGTGTCCCAGAGCCCCCTCTGCGTAGGGGTTGTAGCCCGGAAGCGCCCCTTCCTCATCTTCCATTTCGATGTAGGGATTGTAGAGGTACTGACTCATGTTGGACGAACCATCAGCAGCAGTGGTAAACGCTGCCCTACGGTGTCCAGCTTTGGACTCGAGGCGAGCAATGCGCTTCTGAAGGTTCTTGATCCGGCGGTCAGCCCGACGCGTCTTCTTCCCAGCCGCCTGGCGCATCTGCTGCCTCTGACGAAAACTCGCGAGCTTCGTCTTCAGCCGAGCAATGCGAAGGTGAACAGGGAGAGTCGAGGCCCCTCCAGCGCCCTTGGCTACGGCTCCCGCGCCAAAGGATTCCTGCCACAACGGCTGACTGTCAAAAGTCAAGGACATGAGATATGGATTTTGAGTCTGGTGGGGCATTTCAGTAGACCTCCGGGCCTACCCTCCTCGGAGGGGGAAAGGGTGGATCATCGCCGTAGGGGAAATCGTCCCCCATATAGCCAACCGATGGACAGCGTTGCTGATATCCGCTGGCATCAGTGTAATGGGTGTTCGGAGGGCTACACGGATCAACGGGCGCAGACTGGACCGGGGGGACCTGGCGAGACCGGGAAGGCTGGCGCCGACGCCAAGGACCTCTTGGATGCTGCTGCATGGGAGTCTGCGGCACCTGTCTCGAGCGCTCCTGCAGTCCTTCAGATCGTTGCATCCTTGTGCGGTTTCTTTGCCGAAGCTCCTGGCGGGCGGCTCGTACCAATTTGGACGACCTTTGGCCTCGAGATCGAGCAAGCTGCTGAAGATTCGATCGGTTCATCCGCGGGATACCGTAATAAAGGCGTTTTCGCTGGTTACCGGTCAACTTCCCGCGCTGCGTAATGAGCTGGGAAACGGTGTACTGGTACTGTCGCCCGTATTCATCGTCACCCACGAAATCCTGGGGCTCGGTATGCTGGGCCACCTGGGACAAGGCCTCTTCGGGGGAGTAGAAATGCTCCACCTGGTGAAGATCGGCCGCGAACACATCGAGCAATGTCGGGTCTCCAGGAACTTCGTACCCAAGCTCGGCCCCGTAGAGAGCCACGTCGCCCTTGACTGCATCCGTGTGTACCGGACGCTTCTTGATAGCGATCACCAACACGGCCGGACCTTTCTTCTTGGCTGTCTTGGGACGAACCCGTCCGTAATCGAGACCAACGCTGTCCGACTTCCTATCGAAAATCTTGTCGATAGCGGAGGCCTTCTTCGCAAGCCGTTGGAGAGTTTGCTGTACCTTCCCCGGGGATTCTCCTTCCGGAGAAGCCAGAAGTACCTGGATAGCCTCGTGAGTCTTCGCTCTTACCTGGGCGTGGGTCTTGTCGGTTTCCTCGGAATCTGGGTCTTGCGCTGCGGACGTCTCCTCGACAGCTTCCTCAACCTCCCCTTCCTCGTCTTCCTGGGCGAGATCTGCATCCACTGAATCGAGCAACTCGTCAACATCAGCGCCAAATTCATCGAGCTCGTCACCATCTCCATGATGGGCGGGTCCCGAAGAAGCCAACGCACCGAGTTGCGACCTCGAAGCCTTCTTCGCCAAGC
Organism: Candidatus Pacearchaeota archaeon; assembly: GCA_002686195.1. The sequence goes on from NZAS01000080.1 coordinate 28,863, forward strand.
GACGTTTCTTCTTATTGGGACGACGACGGCGCCTGCCACTTCCCCCCAGAACATCGGAATCATCGTCCATCGCGAGAACATCTTCTTGACTCAAGTCAATGCCCCACGCATCCACATCGTCACCAAAGACAAGCTCCAGCTCCTCGTCAGCGTTTCCGTAGTAGTCGTGTTCAATGTCTCCATTGAGGTAACCCACGGTTTCGGCCCGAAGGTCGGCTACCAGGTCTTCCTGTGAATCGCCGTAGGCACCCGGCATTCCAGACCACACATTGGCCATCTGCTGCTCGAGAGCACGCTGGTCCATGTGGTAGGCCTGTTGCTGCAACCGCTTGGCGTCAGCCGAAGCTGTCGCGGTGTACTGTGGCTGCTGGGGATAGGCTGGCAGAGCAATTCGCGAAGGGAGTTGGCTCTGCTGGTAGTAGGGATCCTGGTAGTAGGGATCCTGGTACTGCTGCTGGTAAGGCTGCTGCTGCTGCATGTAGACCGGACGATCTTTGTAGACCGTCCGCGTGCGGTAGACAACCTTGGGAGAGGTGGTTCTCCGTCGAGAAGAAGTGGACTTCCGATAGGCCGCCGGAACCACGTACTTGCTCTGTGAGGGGCTCTTGATTCGGTAGCGGACGTATTTCTCAGGACTCGATAGCCCCGAACGGTCGACACCCTTGCGGCCCATCTTGTCCCAGATCTTCACCAGGCGCTTGAACTTCCGGTCGCACTTCTTCACCCGCGACTGCAATCTCTTCTCTTTTCGCCAGCGGATTCCAGAGCCCTTTCCGGCAGCGAGGAGCTCACGGCAATGCTTGAACCGCGACAGAACCTTTCCATAGCGCTTTCGGATCCGGGCCTGGCGTCGAGCGCTCACACCGAAACCATCCTCATCATAGCCAAGCTCGTCTTCGAGCTCATCAAGTTCCACTCCGATCTCTTCTCCACCCATCTCTTCGAGAAGGTGATCAAGGCTCGGCCCGTATTCAATCCCTTGTGGGTGAACGACGTAGTCGGAACCCAGCAAAGCTGTGACTTCTTCGCCATTTAGAATTCGTCCAGAACTCGTCGTCGCACCAGGCTTCACGATGACAGTTTCGCCATAAGAAACCAGGTTGGTTTCAGGGAACACTCCATCCACGGAGAGCTTGCCAGCGATCGCTCGAACATCGGCGGGTTTCATTTGGCTCATTGCACGCTCCTCGAGGAACAAATCGAGTTTACACTAACCGGTGCAGTGAAGGAATCAAAGGCCACGAAGTTCACAGACGAATTTGGTGACCACATTGCATGAGAAGGCACCCCAAAGAGCGGGCACTCTTTCCCCGGCATTGGCGGCCCGAACGAAGGTAGTAGCGAACTGTGGGATCTGGAATGTGATGTTACACGCGTTCTCGGGAACCATGTGGTCACACCCCTCCGGAAGGTTCGTGTTTACACCAGCTACAGGGTAATCCAGGAAGTTGACAAGGCGCGTACGTCCAATCAAATCCAACGTCCAGGAGAAAAACAAAACCATCCCCGCGGGAAGTTGGCTAGTTATATCCGCGGTGACCACTTCCCAATTTCCTACAGCGAGCTCGGCAGAAAGCCCCTGGCCCACCTGGAACACCCGCGTCGTAACGCCACCCCACGCGTTCCCGCATTGCACTTCAATGGTTACCGAATCTCCGACGTTATTGACAGCAGCCCCCGTGCACGCAATCGAAAGCGTCTTGGGGCCAAACCCAGGCTCCGACATGGGTGGACGCCCACTCCAGATGCGGATCCGTTCCCCTTGCGAGGGCCCACGGAATAGACCGCCCGTACGCACCCCACTTGCGAGTTCCGGTGCTGTAGTGAGGGGGTATCGTGCCATTTATCCGTTTCCTTCCATTCCAGCGGCCCTGCTAGGATCCAAGTATCCCCACTTCTTCGTGGCCACCACGACATGGTACAACTTCGGCGCAGACTGGTAAACGTAAGTACGGGCAGGAATTCCATTATAGAGAAGCTCGGCAGCTACAGCAGAAGAGAGATCTTCACAGTCTGCCCCAAAACCATCCTGGACGCCCTGCATCACTTCGCGCCAACTCTTCCAATGTTCTCGAGGGTCAGCCCTTCGGTATCGAAGTGCTCCGGATTGGATGGCCTTGATCACGGGGTAGTGGCCCTTTTCCCCTTGAAACGTCTTGTCCATCTGGGCGAGATTGACGCTCACCAGGCCATCGAGCAAGCTCGCCGCCTCGGGAGTTCGAAGGTCGAAGGTAGGGTTCACGTCGTCCCCACCTGGAGAGTTCCATCTGTATGGGGGAGTCGTTCGAGCGCAGCTCCACGAGCGTAGGCTCCAGCCAGATGCTGGCCATACTGCTCATCGGACAAGACCTCCGCAATGAGGGAACAACTGAAGGTAATGGAGGGAGCGAGCGCAATCGCCGCTCCAGCTGGAAACGTCGAAAAGGTCGCCGTGATATCCACGAAAGCACTCTTGGTTCGCTCCAAGAGCGGATACGCCCGCAAACCTGCAAACTCGGGAGTCACCGAATTGAACGCGGCCGTGTCCATCCAGTCATGTTGGGGGAAGAGATTCGCTGAACCGTCCACATGGAGATCCTTCGCCAAAATCCATGGTCGACTTGAAGCGCCACCCCCGGCTGCATTCGGGGCAGCCAAAAGAGATTGCTCCCGTGTGGTTACCTCGAACCCAACGACTCTACACTCAGCCCACGCCAACACCGGAGTAGTAAGACGGATCGGCGGCGCAAACTGCGTTCCGTTCGCCACACCCAAAATAATCAGCGGATTGAACGCCGATGGAAGGAATGGACCGGCTGCTGTTGTCACTCGAGGGAGGGGGACGGCCGGAGCATAGCCAATCGGAAGCGTCAACATATAGAAGGGGATCCTGACCAACCTCCCGATACCCGGAGGAGCCTGGACCTGGAACTCCTCGGACCCTACGCCCTGGGTTCCCGCAACGTTCCCTCGGTCAATCCACTGCTGCACGGTGGATTCTTCCACGCCGAGCTGCGCGTTGATCTGATCGAGCTTGCGAGCCATCCGCTTGCGCCGATCTTCGTCCACGACGGGAAGGAGCGCCTCAATGCGCTTCTTGCGATTGAGTAACCGCTTTCTCTTCTTCTCCGATAGATCGGAACCTTCAGACGCAGAAGAGCCCGGAGCTCGAGCTCGCGAGAGTCGTGCACCGGACGCAACAGACGGCCCCCACTCGGGAGTGCCGGTGTTGTATTTCCAATAGTCAGCCACAGCGGGACTCCTTCGCCTGTGTCCGGAGAGCGGGGGCGCCTACGAGAGGCGCACCCCAACTCCGAAGCGAGGACTCTGCGGCTATACGAACGACCCGCCCTTGCGGACCATTGCGCCACTTCGAGCGTAGGGGCCCGGGACGTGTGCGCCGTAGTTGTCGTCCTGAAGAATTTCGCAGACCAGGTTGGCCGAGAAGGTCAGAGGAGCCGAGAAGTTGCTTCCGACACCCTGGATGTTGACCGTCGCCGTGTTCGGGCTTTGAAGGATTGGATAATCGCGCAAACCCGCGAAAGAATCCTGTCCCATCAAGTAGATACCGGCCGGGCCGAAGTTTTCGTGGACGAACAAGTTCGCTCCACCACCGATCTGGAGGTCAGAGAATGCCAGGTCCATCGCGTCCGTCGCCGGAACGACTGGATACTGAACACTGCATTCGAAACCCACAATTCGCAGGAGGGCCCAGCTGATCTGGGGCGTCTGGAGCTGCGCGGTATTCGTCGCACCGATTGCTGCGGGGGGACCCACCGTCACCATCGGCTCGATGGCCGAGGCGATTCCCGCACCACCAGCGACGGCGGCACCGACTGCGACCAGAAGACTGGGGACGCCAAGAGAAGCATATCCAGCGGTCGCTACCTGGTGGTAGAACGGAATTCTGATGAGGCGCCCAATTCCTGGGGGCGACTGAGCGGTAAAACGGAGACCACCGACGCCCTCAGTGAGCGCACGATCGATCTTCTGCGTGGCTGATTCGCCAGGGGACATTCTGGTAAAGCGGGGCATGTCGATTCCTCGATATGGGGAGGTTGAGGGAAAGGGAAAAGAAGTGAAAGGGGGGCCGGCTCACCCGGTCATTCAACCGGGTGAGCTCGCGAGGGCCTAGACGAAACTGCCGCCCTGGCGAACCATGGCGCCCTTGCGGGCGTATGGGCCTGGGATGTGGGCTCCGTACTGATCGTCAACCAAAACTTCGCACAAGAGAGAACAACTCTGCGTGACGTCTTCCGTCGCAATGTTGCCAACCGCCTGAACGGTCACCTGCGCTTGATTCGGGGATTTGAGGATTGGATAATCGCGCAAACCCGCGAATTCAGGCTGATCTGCGTCGTAGATCCGAGAATCCGCGAAATCCTCATGGGTGAAAAGGTTCGCCCCGCCTCCAATTTGAAGATCGGAAACTACCATCGCGGCGCCGGTGTTTGCGGCCGGGTTCTGTTGAGTCTGCGTGGTTTCAAAACCAACAATTCTCAAAGTCGCCCAGCTGATCTGAGGCGTCTGCATGATGTGAGCCACGGCCGTGTCGTTGGGACCCGGAATGGTTTCGATGCAGATCGGGTTGAGAGCCGAAGCTGCACCGGCACCACCAGCGGTGTTGGTCAGAGCATTGGCTGTCGTGGGATAAAAGGGAAGGCGAACCAAGCGCCCGAGTCCCGGAGGAGCTTCGGCCTGGAACTGCAATCCACCCACACCCTCAATTCCTGACGCAGACATTGCGTCGGCAATCGCGGCCGTCGAAGCGCTGTAGCCGCTCTTCTCGAGAACGCGGTCAATGCGAGCCAGGCGGCGAGCAATTCGCTTTTGCCGGCCTGCGCGAACCACGGGAAGAAGGGCTTCTAGCTTTGCGCGTCGCTTGAGCAAACGCGCCACTCGACGCTCGGAAGCGCCAAATTCGTCGTCGCCAAAGTCATCAAGATCGTCGCCGAACTCATCGTCATAGCCAAGTTCATCAAAGTCATCACCGTACCAGGGCATGGTAGTCTCCGGATTTAGAATAAAGAGTGGGAGAAGAGGGAAAAAGGTTTGTGGTCAGGGGCGGTTAGACCCCCTTCAGATCACCAGCCGTAGGCGTAGTTGGGACCACCAGCGGGAGCAGGAGGCGCTGCTGCTGCGGGCGCGGGAGCACTGTAGGACAGAGCCTGTCCACCAGTCTTCATGCGCTCAATGGCTGCGGCTCGACAGGTCTCGGTAGCCACGTAGGAACCGAGGAGGCCGACAGCCGCATCGTGTCCTGCGCGACGAACCATGGGTCCACCGAACTGGCCAACTGCCGCAGCTGCGACACCACCGAGGAATCGGTAGTCCATCCACGGGGCGATATCGCCGGTGGTCTTGTTCTTCCAGCCCACGCGAAAAGTGTCGCTCTTGCACGCGAGATTTGTGGTCACCGCGTTTACGGCCAATGAGCCAAGAAGGTCAAGGGGAGAAAAGTCGCTTGCATCACCCAACATGGTTTGCTCCGGGGGTAGGTGTTTGGTCGTTTCCGAAAAAAAGAGGGAGACCGGTTGTCTCGAGAATGGTTTTAGCACTTGCGCCGAGTCTGTGAAGTCACTACGATGGCAAAATAGAATTCGTGTTCGTGTTCGCCCGCGAACAACCCTTTCAACCTACCCTTTTCACTTTCGCGAACATTTACGAACAGTTCTCAATGGAACATTCCCCACGATCAATGAGTGCATACCCCCGGCGCCCTTACTGCTGGCGGTGCGGAACACCGTGGCCAGAAGACCAGGTCATTTGCCCCTGTGGAAGCACTGACCGCTCCATTGGGAGTGCCCGACCACGAACGGAAGTCGCAGGAAACCGCGTCTCCTTCGATGGCCCATGGGAAATGCTCCCCTGGCCAATGCAAGGAACGGTGGGTGTCTACGGTGGTCCGGGCTCGGGGAAATCAACAGTGGGCGCACTCATTCGCCCCAGGTGGTGGATCACCAAAGAACAGGAACCCAGAGCTGCAGGTGAAATGTTTCGCCGCGTCACCCCGGACCACATGCCACAAATCGTAGCCGTCGATACCGTCGAAAACGTAGCGGAAGCCCTGCACCATGCCCAACAAGGACCGGTGGTCATCGACAGTTTGAGCGCCTTTGGCATGAAAGAAGGCTTGATGGTGGCCCACATGCTCATCCAGTGGTCCAAGCAACGAAACGACCGCGGGCTCGCCATCATGCAGGTGAACAGTAGAGGAGATACCGCCGGCTACATGGAGCTCCCACACCTCTTCGACGCCATCGTCAACTTATCCCCAGATCCATGGGGCGTACGAGCCTTCCGTATCGAGAAATCCAGGTGGAGCCCCCTCGAGGGGGCCTATTGGTGCTTCGACACCGAGGGAAAAGTTTCGAAACCCACCTTCGATGCCGCCTATTCAGTCGAAGGAGAACCTGGAAACTATTGGCTTCACCCCTACCCGCTCAAAGGCTCAAAATGGAGCGGACTACTTCAACTCCTTGAAGGAGCCGAGCAGCTATCACCTGGCATCGCCTCCTCAGCCGTACGCGCATCCTACATGAGTGAAGGATTCATCCAGCCGATGGACTATGAAGAACGACAACGTTTCGCTCACCGAAACGGCCTCGAATGGCTCTCACCTTCCGATGTAGACCTCGAAGACTTGCTGGACTGCAGCAACACCGAGCCAGCCGCCAACGATACGGAAGGAGTTCCCCTCCTTACCGATCACCCCGATTTTCAAATAGACCCGTTCAAATAGGAGCTCACTGTGTCTGTTGCCCTTGCCAATTTCGATGAACTTATCTACGGAGAAGACGGAATATCTCCGATCCGAAGCACCCTTGAACGTGTCCTCGAGGACGCAAAGAACGACGAGGTACGACTCCGGATCGATATTCGATCCAAACCCATAGGCGTCCCTACCTCGCGCCAGGAGCACCACTTCACCATCGACCCGGACGAAACGCCGGTTGACGCCATCATGCGTATCATGGTCGAGCGCCTGAACGAGAGTCCGGGAGAAGGCTACCAGGGCGAACTCCGCATCAACTTCAGCCAGGCTGGAGCTTCCGGCCGACGTTACGGTTCCTTCCAGCGCCAGATCCGACAAGGCTACAAGAGCTCACCAGGTCAGCCACCACCCCAGTTCTTTCGTCAACAACAACGGGAAGAGGGAGGATACGAAGACGAAGAAGGGGAAGACCACGATGTAGAGAACTCTTCTCACGCATTCGACCATGGCCATTACCAGAGCCACGCACAACAGGGAGGTTACGACCAATCCATGGGTGGCCCAGGAATCGTTGACCAGGCACAAGCTCGACAATGGCTCGAAACCTGGTCGGGATTCACATTCAGGAGTATGGCGCAACAGATGGCCATGTTCGAGAGGGCTACCAGGATGATGGAGGCCTACACCTTGCGTTTCGGTTGGCCTACCCAGGAACCGGGAATCACCGAAATGAAGGGTGGAGAGCCAAGCTCCTCCAACAGCGGATTGGGAATCCTGCCCATGCTCATCAACGCTGCAGCTCATCTGGCCAACTCCGGAAGCCCAAGCGACGTGGGAAGCAAAATGGGAAGCATGGCCCAAGGCCAAGAACCCCCCACGGGCGCAGCACGAGAAGCCGCCATCCAAGGCGCAGCCCGCATGATCCGAGAGCTTCCCAGGCCACCACATGGTGGACCTCCGGACCATCAACAAGGGTACATGCCAGACGGACCCTATCCGGACGATCCCATGGATCCCCCGGGCGGTGGAGCCTACTATGAAGACGACATGGGCATGGCTCACCCCACCATGCACACCCCGCCCCCCGACTTTGCCTCCTACTCCGGAGACGAAATGAAAGACGCAGTAATTTCCTGGGTTCGCGCCAATCCCGACCGAAAGGAAGAGGTGCTCGAGATGCTTCCTGACCTCACGAAGGAAATCATGTAATGGCAGACGATCTGGAAATAAACGCCAAGGCAATCGAGGAATGGGCTCTCGAATCTCCAAACCTCCAACGAGCCACGGAGCTCGGGAAACGTCTCATCTCGGTTTCCGCTCCCTCTGACCTCGATGGACTGGATAGCTTGGGCGAATTCGAAGACTCAGCGACCGACTGGGCGCTGGAGAACAAGTTCAAAGCACGACTGCTGATCCTCAAGCTCCTCCCGACCCTGAAGAAGCGCCTGGAGGAAGCCGAAACTGAATCCGGTTCCAACGACGCACCTGAAGAAGGGGAAGGAGAAGAAGAATAAACATTTTGGGCATGTCGACGGTTGCGGTCGACGACAAGGGAGAAGACCAGTTTTCGAATTGGCAAGAGCGGCAACATGGCGTCGGAACCGAGAGGGAACCTCGACGCTACTTTCACTCCGGAGCCCCGCGAGATAGGATGAAACGACGCGTGGAGAAGCTCCCTCTTGACGACGAATGCCTACAACGCGGCTACCCAAAGCCGTACCGCCATAAATGCTCCAAACACTTGGACAGCTGTCGAAATTCCGGCCGGCGCCAGCGATGCGCTGCTAGCCGTAGAAAACCAGACCGCCACCTGGCGTGTGAGCACCGACAACGGCCTCAACCCGGCCACTGAAGGCATGTTTATCGCAGCCAGCGGAGCTGTAAAATGGGACGGAACCTCCGTGGACGTCATCACCGTGTATGTGTCAGCTTCAGTCGGCTCCACCCACGCCGTTCTCATTTACACCACAGGATGAACCATCATGGCTAAGAAGAAGAGCAAAAAAAGCGTTCGTACGAAGTGGACAGACTACTGGGCAAAAAAAGAACTCCAAAGAGCCAAGGACTGGGCCTACAACATTCGCCTCGAAGGAGAAGAGGCGCCTCCCATGATCCTCTTGTTGGTCAACACTCGCCAAGGCCGTGAGGTCGTTGCCATCCCAATCCCGGAAATGATCTTGAAAGGAGGGGGCGCCTCAATTTCCAGTTTTAGCCGCCACCTTCTCTCTCAAGCGGAACCCATGGGAATGGAAAAACCGGCCTACATGATCCTAATTATCGAAGCCTGGATGGTGAGATACCGCGAAGGGACCACCCACGAACAAGCGACTGGCGTCCGGCCCTCCCAACACCCAGAACGAATCGAGGCAATTGTTGCACTCTTGAGCTCGCCCCAATTCGAAATCATGGCAACCGCAGCCATCCTCGGTGGCATACCCCAAGAATGGGATGAGATCTCTGGATTCGGGGGACGATTCTCCAAGATGTACGGAATCGACTGGGGGGAAGCATGAAGAACGGCACCTGGTTGGCTCTCGGATCCGTCGCAGCTTTGGGGCTCCTGGGTTCTCGAGGAAGCCGTGCAGTAACCAGCGACCAGGGCCTTCTCTTGTACGGAACATTCGAGCTCCAGAGCAACAAGATGTTCAACTCCCACGGAATGGTCAAGATGGCCTTGTCCGAATACAGTCGCGACCCGGACTGGGCCATTCAGATGCTCGTCGAAGGATGGAATCTCGACCCAGAGGCAGCTGAGGCCTTGATGAGCGGATACTCACCCTACATGGTGGAAGAAGCCGAGGATGGCAGTGGTCCCATCGTCATCTTCACCTACGGGCCACCGAACGATGCAATCGCCGCACGTCCCCCGCTCTTCTGGAAGTCCCGGAACTACTTTCAAGTGATCAAGGAGGGGGGAGCCTTTCCTTACGAGGTACGCCCCAACATCCGAAACGACCACGAACGAGCCGAGTGGATCGAGACCGAGGCCGATGGACAATTCGAACGAATTCGAGAACTCCCGGGCTATCCCAAGGTCACCAAGGGCAGAGATCAAAGCCGCATTCCAGCTGGAAACAGAATTGCCAACGCCGTTCTGGACTTCGACGATATCCTCACCAACCACATGGGACGGTACACCTCCCAAGCAATGAGCGAGCGCTTCGAACACACCCGCAACGAAGCCGTACAAGCGGCGAACGACTGGATCGCCTCTCAAGAAGATTTTGTACGCGAACCAAAGTACCTGGATCAATTGCGAGCAGAAATCGACGTCTAGCGTTTCTTCTGAGCTCGAACCCACTTCCCGATGGCGTGTTCGTCCCATTCCACGGGAAACGGTGATTCCCCTAGGGTGAACCCCCGGTCATCGTACCCGGTCGGTGTTCTCCAACTCAACGACTGCTCTCGCATATACCGATCCCAGAGCATGGCTCGAAGGTTCCAAAGAAACCGGAACTCCCTGGACCGCTTCTTCCACCAGGCAGGCGTTGTAGCCTTCGACTGCTGGCCATTTCGAATCCAGATCCCGTTTCTCGCCGCGATATTGACTGTCGTTGCATCCGACTGGACCCGATCGAGACCACCCGCACCCAGCATCGCCTCAATGTCATCCATGTCCCAAGTAGCTGGGACCATACACGGATCGGTTGCTTCCGCTTCCTCAATGACTGGAAGGCAGATCTCCGTCCAGTCATGGTGTTTCTGGACCAGGCCGTACCAATCCACAGTCACATCATCGCGACCGATCACTTCGCTCGTAAGGCGATCAAATCCGGACGTTACGAAGTCCTGGTCCGGATGCTCCTCCCACACCCAGCGCAAGGCGTCATTCATCTTGGGATGCGAACCGGCCAAGCTCTGGGTCCAACCAGGTGGACACGGAAAGTCCTCTCGAGAAGCGGTNCAGCTCGTGAGGCGCTGAAGTTCCGCGGGNGAAGTGTTGAGCAAGGTCCAGGCTGCTTCGTCCAACGTGATGCGTCCCTTCATACCCGCGAACAAACCCATACGATTTTGAAACCAGTAACCGAAGGANCCACTGGCAATCGCTCGATAGGCGACGCGGATGAACTGCATGTAGGTGTCNAGACGTCGGCTCGAACCCACACCCAGGAAATGAAGTCGCGGAAGGGCCAGGTATCGGGGACGGTATCGGGGAAGCCCAAGAATAGGAGATCTCAAGAGATAGCGAACCAGGGGAAACATCGGAATGTCATTTGGATCCCTCCCAGGAATTCCAAGCATCACATTCACCACCTCTCCACCACCGTGATGAGACCGAAAAATCCGATCAGCATCCTCCTCAAAACGGCGAGAATCCTTGGCCTGGATTGGGTAAATCACCCCCACTCCGCGAAAAGCCAGATCCTGCAGTCTTACGCTGTACTTGTCTTGAAGTTGACGAGTACGAGCTGCGGCCATTCCGGGCGTAAGGCCGCTCAACTTTCCCGGAATCACATCCGGCGCGACAACGCAAAGCATTCGGGCCGGATCCGCCGCGATACGGTGTCGAACCTGAGTTCCATTCCAAGTCCCATCCACGACGCGCTCGTAAAACCTCAAAACCGAGAGCCAATCAATGGGACCGTCCAAGGAGAGCTTGGCAGCACCAGAGTCAATGAAAACTGGAAAATCCTGGGAAAGAGCCGCCAGAACAAGTTTGTGCATCTTGGGGCTCGTCTGAAGATTGGGAACGTTGGTAGCAAGGCCCAGCCCCAACGGGGCGCCACTCTTCTTCCTGGTCGCCAGAACCTTCTCGAAAGCCGAGATATCACCTTCTGCTTGAACAAAGTAGGTAGAGAAGAGNTTGGGCCACGGACCCTTGGCCACCAGGCGAGTGGTGTCCTTTTTTCGCTTACCTTCTACATCGGTGACCAAGCGATCCATCTTACGGCGCTTCTTCCGATCAGCTGTTTCCCGCTTCTCGAGCTCGGCATCCAGATCAAAGCGGTCCCCAAGCTCCGCGTCCAAATCAAACTTCGAAGGAGACCCCCCGTGGCGCGAACGTAGTGGATGCGGTATCTTTGGGCTCATCTTGCCAACCTAACTCCCCCTCGAGGGGAACCGGAGCTACCCATGAAAAAGGCAATCCTCCTCCTCGCGCTTATGCTGGTACCCCAGCCCTCCTTCGCACAAGACGAAGACGCAGCGCCAGCAGAGGTCACCACCGAAGCTCCAGCCGAAGAGGCCGAGGTTTCAGAGGGCACCGAAACACCCGAGGCTCCAGCAGAAGGAGAAGAGAGCGCAGAAGACGATGGCGTTCCTGAAACCGTGGAAGAGGCCGTAGAGACAGGCCATTCCCTGTACGACGCCATCCATGCCAAGAACTGGACCCTGGTCTTCGCCTTCTCAGTGATGATCCTGGTTTTTGTCGTTCGCAAGCTGGGCCTCCTCGCCAAGCTGCCTGGTCACGCCGTAGTCTGGGTTTCAGTAGGCATCGGTGTTCTTGTGAGCGTAGCATCTGGGCTCATTTCTGGGTTGAGCGTTCTTGACGCTGTTCTCAACGGCGCTGTCATTGGACTCTCCGGATCCGGCCTATGGTCCGCGATCGGAAAACATGTCACCCCATCGAGCTCCGAGGAATGAGCTTCCCGTGGGGCACCGTGCTCCCCTACTGCTCACTGATGAGTTCGGTCCTACTCCTCAAGGTCTGCGGGCCGTGATGGGGTGGACCAGAGCTTACGGTCGCCTTCGATGACCTCGTAGACCACAAAGCCCGCCTTCTCGAAGACGGTCTCCACCTGTTCGTTGCCTCCGAAGAACTCCTCGAAGGACAGGCGGGTTTCACCCTCCTGCTCTTCCCTGGCACGGTCCTGGGCTCGACCCTGGGCACAGNCGCGGCACACGCTTCCACGGGGACTGAAGGCCTCAATCGGCCTTGGCTTGTTGCAGACTCGACAGAGCCTCATGGTGAGATCGATCTTCATCGAGAATCTCCTCGACCCAAGCGGCGCGTTTGCACCAGGTCATCAAAGTCAGAGGCACCCGAAGCCCACCTCGAGACCCGATCCTCGTCCTCTGGGTCAGGCCGGTTACGAACATCCTTGATGCACTGCTTACAGCTGGCGTAGTATCCATCCAGTGACGTCTTCCGTTTCCAGAACTCACTGACGAGCTTGAGGTCACCGCACTTTCCGCACACCTTCTTCCCGGTGGCCAGAACAGCTGCAGCAGCGATCTCCGCNACCAGACGCTTCTCCTCTGCCTTCACTGCACGAGCTTGTCGACGGGCTTCGTTGGCCTCCCCACTGGTTCCCAGGCGAATCGCAGTTGCGCATGGTCGGCAATAAGCCTTCCTTCCGTCCTTCCTGGAAGCGTTCACTCCAAAGTTCTCCAGCGGGAAGACCTCTTCACACCTGGAGCAGCGCTTATGTCCACTTGGGATCTCGCTCTTCTTCCTTCGAGCCGCGGAAAGACAAGCTCGACACTGTGAGCGCCGGCCGTCGTTGCTCGACTTGTGCTTGGAGAAATCCTCGAGTTCGAGGCTTCGTTCGCACGAGCTACAAACCTTCATGGCATCTCCTCGCCCATGATGGCTTTCACCAAGCGGGCCTGAAGAAAGTTGGCCTCTTCGTGTGTGGTGGGGAAAAGAGACCTTCCCAAGCTCCGGATGGAAACGGGGGGAGGCAACACAAAGAACAAGGTGCTTTCATCAGACTCTGCGTCTCCCAAGATGACTTCCATGCGGTAAGACCCCACGGGACAGCCATACACAGATGGGAAACCGGTAGGGTCAGGGGGAAAAGAGACCTTCGTGTATTCGATGTGCCACAGGGGCCACTCATCCAGGGGAGCGTTGTTGTCCTCTCTGATCTGCGCCAATGCCAGCGGAAAGGAGCGAACCCACAGGTCAGCAATACCCGAAAAATCCATCACTACTCCACCAGGCCAACGCCAAGGTGNCGCAGNAGAAGTGGGGACACATCGTTCGGCCTCGGATCGCGTCCAGAACCTCGCAAGAGGATCTCTGTAGCGAGAGCTTTTCCCCTGGCCTCGATGGACACCAGCTCGATCCGGTCCATGCCATCCCGCACCTGTGGTTCGAGACGCCGCCTCTTCTCCTGGAGCTCCATGAACTCATCAGCCAGATCTTGGGTGCTCTTCTCCTTCATCGCTCACTCCTGCAGTCTGGAAGACCTAACGCCTTCTACCAGAACCTACCACAAGTGGAAAGGGAGAAGAGAGAAACCGAATTCAATTCCACGGCTCTCCGCTCTCTGCAGCTTCTTCAGCTTCCCCTCGCAAGCGATCTTCTAGAGCGTCGCGAGCTACGGCCAACACCTCGGACACCAGGAGAGGATCGTTCAACACGTCAACGTCCCTCCATGGAACGCCAACGAGTACCGCAGTCAAGGAACTCACAAGGCGACCGGCCCCTTCTCGAGGGCGCATCCATACGCCTTCGATCTTGGGTTCCAGGTTGGAGTCGTACGAAATCTTCACGAGCGCAGCGCGACCGTCAGAGAGCTCGATGTAGGTCATCCCGCCCAGCAAAACGCAACCTTCCAGGATCTAACTTGCAGTGTCGTCCCAAGCAGTGATCCCAACCTGGACCCACTGACCAGTCGTTATGCTTCCGGTGCAGATGAACCAGCTACACTGGTTCTGGGCAACGACCACGGTGGTGCCATTCGCATTCGCGCCTCCGGTAACCAGGCCGTCAACGATCTGGACCCCCGCATCGGTCACAACATCCACGGTGAGATTCTCTGCCGCGTCGGAAGCATTCTTGATGAAGAAGCGTCGACCAGCCATTTCTGGGGTACATGCAGGAAGATGGATAACCCGGTGGGCACCACCCGCATCAAGGCACTGGTAGGTAGGCGAGTTGTAGTCAAGAGTAGTGGCCCCAGCCAAGACGGAGACCACGATGTTGTTGTGGGGAGCGAGGGGACCATTGAAAGTAGTAACGGACATGGGGAAAACTCCTAGGCGTTGACGTAGTTGAAGTTGACAACCTGGACCCAGGCTCCGAGCGGAGAGTCTGACTCAGCTCCGGTGCAAACGAACAAGCTGACCTTTCCGTTGGCGGCGTTGTCAGGNGTCATATCCACACCAGTGATGTTGGCGTAAGCCGCGCCCTGTTCCTGGGCTGCCATTCCGCCGACCTGCGGGGCGCCGGCTCCATCGTTCTGGGCGATCGTCAAAACGTCTCCGACCACAAGCGATGCCGTGATGATCCAGAACTCAAGTCCCGCGATCTCCGGAGACGTCTGCGGCAACAAGAAAGTGCAAGGAGCAGTCTGGGTAACCCGCTGAACTGTCGCGCTCNNGGGCGTCAAGAAGGTGGTTCCGGCGCCAGGGGTAGAAACCGCGACCCCATAGCGAGCAAGGGGACCGTTGAAGGCACATTGGGACATGGAAATTCTCCGAAATGAAGAGAGNGTCAGGGAGGAGCTTCAGGGAGTGGCAATCNCGGCGTAGTAGACGACGTACCAGTGAGTTCCGTCAGAAACGTACATAGAGGTTCGGTTCTGGACCAGAGTCTGGGTAACTGCGCTCGTCACACCAATAATGTTCTGGNCANCACCAACGGTACCAACANNNACCGNATNGCCAGCAGCAGCCTTGTTGCTCACAATCACCGACTGGCCCGCATTACTAGCGNCCGCATCCGGGAGCGTCACAGTCGCGCCGGCTGCGTCCGGGGCANTCNNCTGNACGGACTGAAGNTTGGTNTCCACGGTGACCGCATNCACACCGGCAGCCTGCACAACGATAGTATCCACACCATAGGGAGGGCCGTTCANAGAAACTTGAGACATGGGGGTCTACTCCAAAAAAATAGGGCTAGGGAGTGAAAGAGGTCATCCAATGAGAAAAGATATACCGTGGGAGCCTCGAGCTAGCAAGGCAATGAGAGATTAGCACCTGGAGGTTGTCGAAAACAAGTCTACTACAGATCCTTCAAGCTGGGTCATTCCTCCGATTCGTGGAGCTCTATGTAAGGCTCCCAGAATTCGTCGGAAGCGATGTGTTCCTCGAATCCCTTCACAGTCCGTTTCAAGCGCTCATCGATCTCTCGAAGATCGTGCAATCGGCCGTGAGCTTGAGCGTAGAGTCCCTTCATCTCCTCGATCTGCTCNNATGAATACCGAGGACCAGCAATCGTGAACTCCCGGTCGGGCTCGAGGTACTCCAGGTCAGAGATCACATCATCGAAGTCCTCATCAGCCTTGAGAACCAGGTANCCGCCAGAGCGGCCCGCTACCTCCACATCGTAGACCCAATCGTAATCATCCTGAAGACTTTCACGGATGTAGTCGTTCTCATCCTGCATCGCCTGCCCAATCACGTCCCAGATACCCATGTCCGACAAGCCGGTCTTCTCGCGTATGTCATCGAAATCTGGAAAATCTCGAACCTTGACATTGAAGACGTAAGACGCCCCACGAGTGGCGTAGTGACCCCCGTACTCATCGTCAGCGGCATCTGACACCTCTTGAATATCTGCCATGGCACGCTTGAGAGTTAGTGGACCCTTTTTCCACAGGTCCTTCGGCGCAACGATCGTCCTGGACCCTCGAGCTCGGCTCAAGGCCACCAGGCCGGCGACAGCTCCCAATGCCAGTTTCGTTCCGCTCATGGCGAATACTCCCAGCTGTCTTTTTCTTCCTCCCAGAATTCGTCTGAAGCGACGTAGGCAGCAACACCCTCAATGAATTCGAGCAAACGTTTTTCAATTTCATTGAGGTCTTTCAGACGACCATACATCCGAGAATAGATCTCGCGCACTATCGAAACATCACTCGAGTGA
Source organism: Candidatus Pacearchaeota archaeon (assembly GCA_002686195.1). Next base: position 45,311 of record NZAS01000080.1, read on the forward strand.
TAACGAGGTCCAGCAATCGAAAACTCCTGCTCGGGCTCGAAGTCCTCGAGCTCCAAGATGTCTTCTTCGAAATCGTAGTCACCCACTACCACCAGGTAACCACCCGAGCNCCCGGCCGACTCTATCTCCTCAATCCAGTCGTAATCATCTTTGAGCATCTGATGCATGTACTCACGCTCATCCGAGATCCTTTCCCACACAATCGCGTCCGCTTCCTCCTCTGAAATTCCATATTTTTCTGAAACCTCTTCGTAGTCTGGAGGGTAAGACGGGGCTCTCCACATCTTTACATTGAAGACATAGGCAAACCCCTTACGCGGGTCACCGTAGCGATTTTGACCCCTGGAATAGTGGCCTCCATGCTCCTCCACCAAAGTCTCTTGAAACTCCTCTAAACTTTCTAGAGCCTTCTTCATGTTGAACCGACCGGTCACCATCCACTTCGACGGTTCAAGAATATTCTGAGATCCACGACGAGAAATCGCCACCAGGGCGGCGACAGATCCCAATGCCAGTTTCGTTCCACTCATCGCTTGAGACTCCGAATGGATGGAAGGGGATCTGACACCCGGACGCTGTAAACGTACACATTGTAATCGGACAACCCGCGCCAAGTATCTTCAAGAATGTCCCACGGACGAGGATGAGCCGCGCCCTCAACGAGACTGATTAGGCGCGTCATCACACGACGATCGAGGATCTGCTCGTCCAGCCTCGGTCCCAACTCTGTTCTGCGCGGAGGATAACGATACTCCCGAAACCCAGTAGGGCCGAAACCAAGATCCTCGGTGTCCTCTTCCCAAGATCTGGAATCCACCGGACCCCCAATTCCCAGCAATCTCTCCACCCACCACCACATGGCATGACCACCGCGGTCCAGTTGGCCTATGGAGAAATACGACAACATCGTTCGTCGTTTCTCGTACTCAGCTGCTTCCTGGGTGGCGAATACACTGGTCTCCAGCTCGCCATCATCGTCCACGTACTCCAGGAGCCATACCGTATCGCCCGCTTCGACCGCTAGAGATCCCTTCCTTGCCGAACTAATAGCGAGAACAGCTACACTCCCCAAAACCAGCGGAACTCCGCTCATGGCTGGAAAGACCAGGCGGTTCCAGCGTGGGTAAAAGTGGAACCATCACGCATGTCTTTCCACTGCCAAATATTCATGTCTCGATCCGCACTCGCCATGACTGGCGCGAGATATTGCGGATCTCGACCCATGCTCTTTAGCAGATGAATCAATTGATTTCGCTCGCACTCCGGAAGGTTGATCATCATCCACGCATTGCTGCGCTCTCTCCGCTTGAGCGCAGCACGCTGCGCCATCCGAACTCCGACGTTCTTCCTGAACAGCCCGTACTCATCGACGGCTACACCGACTTCTGGAAGTCTACCCCCCACAGATCTCTGTTCCATGGGAGGCAACGAAGCTCGAGCGCTCGAGGCGTACAGAAGAGCGCCAACCCCAGCCAGGGCTCCAAGGCCTACCCATTCATCGTTGTTGCTCATAAGCTCCACCAGGTCCATCTTGAAGCAGATCCAGATGGTAAGTAAGTTTGTTCTTCCCGCCGATTGCGCAGAGGAGCTGCCGCAAAGCCTCCGCGTTCGCCCCACGTCGACCAATAACCTTTCCGACGTCACCGGAAGCCACGGAAACTTCGATCACCCGGGTACGGTTGCCCCCCTGAATTTCTTCGCAATGAACCTCTTGCGGCTCGTCTACCATGGCGCGAATCAACCCATCCACGATCTCTACTACATCCATTTCCTTCACCTCTCCCCACAACTCTAACACCGCCCCGTGTCCCCCACGCAGCTTGGTCGCAATCCCCCGCCCCCGCGGCCCCCGGGACCGTCCTCGGGACGCCCTACGGGCGCCCTCGGCCGCCCCCGAGACTCCC
>NZAS01000081.1 GCA_002686195.1 Candidatus Pacearchaeota archaeon
AGCACCGAAGAAGCGCATTGTCTTGGATGATTCGTTCGATGTCATAGCTATCCCAGCGGGCACATTCAATCTTGCGGGGGTTACGCTTACCAACGGGCAGGTTGACAATCACGAGAAATATCCTGTTACGAGCATCAGCTGGGACGCCGGCACCGACATGCAGAATATATCGCGAATGGAGAACATCTGGACCATCGCCACCAGCGGCCCGGGTGCTGGAACACCGTTTTCGTACACCACAGATACCCACGTCGTGTTGGAGCACTGTCTCTTTGCTAATTCGCAGCCTACTGGGGATGCCGTGTTTGCCGTCTCGGGCGGATCTAAGGTCTACTTCCGGCTGCATGATACTGTCATGGGCATAAATTTGGGGCTTGGAGAAGGAGGCCCTGTCGTGGAGTGTTCAGGTACGGATACTCTTGAGTTTGTGTTGCGCGGGACCAGCCTTATTGGAGATGACTGCCTTTTTGGCGCAGCGGGAGATACAATTGCAAGCGTAGAGTTGTGTCCGGGGGGCGCCTTTTCCGCTACCCAGGACAACTGGATCTCCGCACTCCCGGCTATGGTTTCCCCTGCAGGCAACGTAGACTTTGACGCCACGGGCATGACCACGGCTACGGCAACAAGCGTACAGGGTGCAATTGAAGATCTGGATGGAGCTATTGATGGGCATATAGATGGGACTTATCTTCATTCAGAAATTGATACACATATGGATGCTACAGATAATCCTCATGGAACTGATATTGGAAACTTGGGAAGCGGCACGCTTGCCGAGCTTAATGCGGCAATTACAGATTTTGACCTTGATGCTACAGGTAGCGCTCGTCCTCCAGCGGCTCATGTGTCAGAACATTTGACCGGTGGTTCAGACGAAATTGGAGTATTTGGGGGAGCAAACGGAGGAGACGGAACCGAAGGACTTGTTCCGCCGCCCCTTGTTGCCGATGCTGTAAAGTTTTTAAAAGGAGATGGATCTTGGCAAGACGTTTCTGCGGGAGCAGATGGGTCCGCCCCTATAGCTAGATCGTTTCTAACTGAATACGGCTTATCCGGAAATCTTGAGATTGATGAAGTTCCGAATGCAGAGATAGAGCTGTTAAGAGGCTTTACTTATGAGTTTTTTGAAGCAGTATTAACATCTCCAGCAGGCCATCCTTTCATTATATCAACAAGCTCAGAAGGTGCAGCGCTTGCGACTAGCCTGCCGTCTGATCCTGAGGATTATGATTATTACGAAGATGGTAATAACATAATATTTAGACCTTCTCATGATGCTGCAATCACTTCTTATTATTATCATTGTGACGATCATGCCGGAGAAGGCGGCACTATTTTATTAAGCACCTTGGGAGAGCATGATGAGGGCGGCGGAGCTATTGTTAACCCATATGTTTTCACACAAGGAAATGGTAATCCATTAACTCCCTATGTTATTGCCCCAGATGCATACCATATAGGCGTAGAAACTTCATTCGGCACTCTGCTTATGAGTCTTCCAGATCCAGATGTGTCAGAGGTTGGCTTGACATATATAATATCTGATGTCGAAGGAGCTGCTGGATCAAGCAACATTGACATACAGGTGGTCGATGGCATCGGAGCGCCCATTGCGAGCAAGTTTATGGAGCAAGACGGCGTTCAGATAAATACTAATTGGGGATATGTTCAGGTTGTAAATGTAGAAAGAGCCGGAAACGACAGAATGTGGATCATCGTAAGTTCTTTTGGTACAGTCTTATTTTAATTCAAGCTGAGTCAAGCTTTTGATTTTAGTAATATATAGACATGACACACGAACAGGCCCTTGGGACAGTTATATATTGGCTGCAAAGCAAGGGTTATTTTGTAGACTTTGCCAGAGATGGCGACGACTCTGTCGATAGAGAGGCAAAAATTGTATCCATCAACAGCACCAGATCATTAGAAACGCAGCTTTATACGCTTCTTCACGAATGTGGACACGTACTGGTCTCAGAGAGTGACAACATAGTAAATGGCGCAGAAGAAGTTTTGGGCAAATATGGCGAAAAGACAAAAATATATAAGACGTTTACAGTGATTGAAGAGGTAGAGGCTTGGAAGAGGGGCCTTAAGCTAGCAGGGAGATTACATGTGCCAGTTGATAAAAAGAAGTGGAATCGAGATGTTGCTAGAGCGATTACTTCATATATGAAATGGGCAACAGATCAACAGATATAATCTTTAATTTTCTTCGCCACCATTTATACTTGATAGAGAGGCCATAAGACTATTTTCAGATATTAAATTTATATTTACTATTAAGTGTACAGCTTTTTCATCTTTTAGTATTTTAGAGATTGCTTTATTCATCTTATCTATAATAACTTCTTTTTTATCTTCATCAGATTCCAAGACACACTCTACGTTAAGTTCTATAAAATATTTATTTGAAATGCTCATATCGTTATATTCATTTAATGTTTTATTCATAGACTTTAAATATTTTGCTGTTCAAAAATAATCTATGCGGTACTATTTTATAGTCAAAAGGAGGAAGCTATGGCCAAAACAAAAATCAAAGTTGAACTATTAACCGAAGAAGCTCAAGTGCCAACGAGGGCTCATAATACAGATACAGGATATGATTTAACATTTACAGGTATAGAAAAAATTGTAGGTGATGTTATATTCTTTAATACAGGGCTTTCTTTGCAACCTCCAAAGGGATATTACTTTGAAGTGGTTCCAAGAAGCAGCATTTCCAAGCTGCCACTCTCCATGGCCAACTCTGTCGGAGTGATTGACGAGTCTTATACTGGAGAGGTTTTGGTTCCAGTAAGGGTTCATCATCAGGCTATGGGCGGAGACCCTGCTCGGGTAACCTTTCCAAATGGAATAGTTAAAGTATTTGGCCGCAGGCCACAGTCTATGTCTTCTTTGGCAGATTTGGTTTTAAAACATAAATCAAAACTTTTTCAAGCTGTTCTTAGAAAAAGAAACGATTGCGATTTTATTGTGCAAGAAATAGAGGAAACAAGCAGAGGAGAAGGAGGTTTTGGCAGCACAGATTCATCTTTAGACTAATAAAGTGCCTATATAATGAAAGCACAAAGTTTTCATTGATCTTTTTCACACAGGGAATATAGGAGGTTGTCATGGAAAATACCTTCCTTGATGCACTAGCTAGGTTTAGTGCTCATAAAGATAAGAAGTCTATAATGTTTTTGGAATATGTATTAAAAAAATATTTTAATGATAGGAGGTGCTTTATGCAAATGAAAGACGCAATACCATATTTGGAGAAGAATGATAGAGAGCAATTAACTATAATCATGGAGGAGATCATTTAAAAGATTATATAGCTTTAAAAAAATATACCAATGGAATTTATTAAAACTTTTCATATTTTATAGTTAAGTTTAAATTTCATTGGTATCATTTTATGGCGCAAAGGAGTTTGTCATGCCGTTAGTGCTTATAGAGTCTCCAAACAAGATTTCTAAGCTGAGAAAAATTCTCGGAAATAGCTATACCATTATGGCTTCAGTTGGACATATCATGGATTTGTCCAAAAAGAATATGGGTATAGATGCGGAAACGTTTGAGGCTAATTACAAAATTAATTCAGATAAAAGAGATATTGCTAAAGAAATAAAACGTGAAGCAAAAAATCATGAAATTATTTATATAGCTACAGATCCAGATAGGGAGGGTGAGGCGATAGCTTTTCATCTAGCGACCCTGCTGCCAAAGAGGGGTGTTAATATACACCGCGTAAGATTTAACGCAATAACAAAGGAAGCTGTTAAAAAGGCAATTAAGAATCCAGAAACATTGGATGACAACCTTTACAATGCCCAGCAGGCCCGCAGGATAACCGACAGGCTCGTTGGCTTCAAGGTAAGCCCTGTGATGTGGAACAAGGGCCTTAGAGGCACCAGCGCAGGCAGAGTGCAGTCTGTGGCCTTAAGGATAATATCCGAAAGAGAAAAGGCTATTAAGGCTTTCCTTCCAGAGGAATATTGGGAAATCAATGTTGAGACAGATTTGGATTTCAATGCAGATTTCTGGGGAGTAAATGGAAAAGACTTTAAAATAAAAAATAAGGCAGAAGCCGATAAAATTGTTTTGGCCATGAATGAAAAGCATGATCTTGTCGTTATAGATCATACAAATAAGCAGCGAAGCAGAAAGCCTGCTCCGCCGTTCATAACCTCCACTCTGCAACAAGCTGCAAGCAACAAGTTTGGATGGGGAGCTAAGAAGACTATGGGTGTAGCACAGGCCTTGTTTAGTCAGGGGCTAATTACATATCATAGAACTGATAGCACGCGAACAGATCCTCAAAAGATAACAGACCTTAGGGCTAACATATTAAAGGATCATGGTAAAAAATATTTATCTACAAATGTTATAAACTATGGACCGAAAGCATCTTCTCAAGATGCTCACGAAGCTATTCGCCCGACTTATGACTCTCCGGTTTCTAGTCTTGGAAGCGATGAAAAAAGATTATTTAACTTAATAGACTCTAGGTTTACAGCGTCTCAAATGGCAGAAGCAAAGTTTGGGCAAGTTGCTGTAAAATTTGAATATCCTGGAAAAAAGGATAAGTATAATTTTAAAAAGAATGGAAGCACCTTGATCTTCGATGGATTCCTAAAAGTCTATGGAGAAATAAAGGATGACGTTATTCTTCCACCGCTATCTGTTGGACAAGCGGTTTCCTGGAGCAAGGTTGTTCCTACTCAACATTTTACAAAGCCGCCTTCAAGATTTTCTGATGCTTCTATAATTAAGCTTTTAGAGAAGGAGGGTGTCGGCAGGCCGAGCACTTATGCTTCTATTTTGGATACGTTATTAGATAGAAAATATATAGAAAGACAGAAGAAAGCCCTTATAGCAACAGAGATAGGGATTATGGTTTCTGATTATCTTTCTGCAAATTTTCCAACGATTGTGGATACCAAGTTTACATCCAAGATGGAATCAAATCTAGACAAAATAGCCGATGGCCAAATGGACTATATAGATACTTTGAAACTATTTAATGGTGATTTAGATACACAAATAGACAAAGCAATAACATCGGGCCTTCCTGATACTTTTACGGTTGAGGTTGATTGTCCCAAGTGTTCATCTAATATGATTAAAAGAATTTCCAAGCATGGACCATTCCTTGGATGTATTGATTGGCCAAATTGTGATGGATCTTTATCAATAGATGGAGAGGATAAAAAGTCGGAAGCTGTAGAGACTGGTCACAAGTGTCCAAAGTGTTCAAACATATTGGTTGTAAGAACGGGCAGAAATGGAAAGTTTTATGGCTGCAAGTCATATCCTGCATGCAAATATACAGCTATGATCGGAGAAGACGAGAAGCCCGTCGAGGCCAAAAAGTCAAAGGCAAAGTCTACAGGCGTTGACTGTCCGAAGTGCAAAAAAGGTGAGATGTTAGAAAGAAAAGGTAAGTATGGAAAGTTCTATGGATGCTCCGGCTTTCCAAAATGTAGAAACATAATGAAAACAATATAGTTTTCCTCTATTAATTATTTTATAATTTACGAACTTAAGGGTATATTATGTCTTATAAAATAAAAGATGATATTATAAAGATAATGGATGAACAAATAAATCCTGGATTAGCTTCACATGGTGGATACGTTGAACTAAATAGCGTAGAGCCATGCGGAGACAGTTGGGAGGTTGTGTTTAACTTTATGGGAGGGTGTCATGGATGTCCAAGCTCCCTCGGGTATACTCTCAGTTCAATAGAAATGTTATTGAGAGAGGAATTAAATGCACCTACACTCCTGGTTAAAAGCTCAGCAGCCTTATACTAGATTTAAAAAAGTCAAGACAAGGGAAGGTTATGTCAGAAGCTTTTGACGATCCAATTATAATGGAAATTCCTATGGAGATTCCAGAAAGTCTTTATCGGTTAAATGATATAATGGTTGGTGCTAGATTTGAGATGTATATAGCGGGAGGGGCCGTAAGAGACACTATTCTTGGGAAGACTCCAAAGGATTATGATATAGCTACAAATGCTTCTCCATTGGATGTGGTTAAGCTTTTAAGCCCATACGTTAAGAGGGCTGAGGTGCAAGGAGAGAAATCATTTGCTGTAGCAAGGTTAATAGCTCGGGATGGAAACGAGTATGAATTTGCTCCTTACAGGCTTGAGTCTGGCTCCAGATCTGGCGGCGAAGCAGTCTTGTCTACTAAGGAAAATCCCTTATCTATAAGGCATGATGTAAGCCGTAGGGATTTAACTATAAATGCTTTATTTTATAGGATTCCAACTTTAGAAGAGCGAAAACAAGGAAGAACAGGAGAGGTTCTTGATTATGTCGGTGGCATAGATGATATTAAAAATGAAGTCATTAGAACTGTTGGAAATCCAGAGGATAGGTTTGGCGAAGATCGCTTAAGAATACTTAGGGCATTTAGATTCGCCGGAAGAGTAGGCGGAGAGATTGATAAAGAGGCAGCTAATGCTATTAGGAAAAACAATTCTTTAACGGAGCCAAGCGAAGCAGCGGTTTCTTCCGAAAGAATCAAGGAAGAGATAATTAAAGGAGTTATAACCTCAAAGGTTCCCTCTTATTATATCAACATGTTGATAGACTTTGATCTTTTTCCACAAATATTGCCTGGACTAAAAGTATCTAAATCAAATTCATCAAGTCGGAATATTGCTGTTCAGCTTGCAACAATTCTCATAGGGAATAATCATAATGATGCAGCCAGTGTTTTATTTGATAGAAAATTTGGAAAAATAATTAAAAATTCTGTAAAATTTCTTTTAGAATTAACTAGTTTGAATCCTGATAATTTAATAGAGTTAAAAAATCAAGTGACGCGAATGAAGCGTACTGCTAAATCTATTTTGAGAAACGAAGATGTAATTGATTTTGGAATAACCATAGGACAAGACTTTAGTAGGTTTGTAGACTTCGCGTCTGCTCCCCCTATCATGTCTGCTCAAGACCTTATAGCAGGAGGCCTTACCCCAGGGCCTGCGATAGGTGAGGCCATGAGAGAAGCAGAGATTGAGGCTTATTTCAGCGAAAGTTTGCCGGAGCCTGAAACTGTGGATGATTCTGATATTATAGATGAAGCAAGTTTCTATAATCATTTTGTTAAAACAGCAATGATTGAAAATCCATTAGATATTCCTGTGCCAAGTTTGAGCGGAGAAGTATATATCTTTGATATGGATGATACATTTTTCTGGGCACCAGAATGGCACACTATAATAGACACCAATAATAAAGGTGATGCTATCTCTGTAGATATGGAGTTTCCAAATCTTTTTTATAAAGCAATTTCTTTTGTAAAGATGGTTAACGAAGATCATACAGATTTTATAAAAAAGGGAAAGCGTGGAAATTATATTCCAGAACTGATAGGTTCATATAAAGAAGAGGTTGGAGAATTACGACTGATAAGAGATGTCGTAGATTTGCCCACTTTAGGCAAAGAAAGACAAGTTGTATTTGTGTTGGCTGATGCATTTGGAGAGCCAATAGGTATTCCTGTATTAAAAAAATATTTTCCATCAAAACACTTAAAGGTTTTTGATCTAAGAGGAAAGTATGTTGAAGAGAAGGCTGTTATAGCCGGAGACGCATCTTTCTATCAAAGCCCTAAAACTTTGGGACATGTTGTAAATGAAGAAATTTTAAAAATATACAATGCTCATAGTAGCAATGCAATTATTCTGACAGCAAGAGAAACGATGGATGGCATGCAAGACGGAATAAGGGATCGAATAAGCAGCGTCGGAGCTAAGCTTCCTGTTGCTATTTTTACAAAACCAACTAATATTTCTAGTGGAAAATATAAGGCTCATATTATAGGCCAGATTGCTCAACAGGAGGCTGTGAGCTCAATAGAGTTTTATGATGATAACTTAAAGTATATAACTGATGTAAATAATATTTTAGAAAATGTATATGGACCAGATGTTCATTCGAAAGTCAGCATTCATAAGGTAAGCGTTTTAAACAAACCAGAAGAATCTCTTTTTGCGAGATTAGCTTCTAAGGATAATAATAAGGATAATAATACAAATATGTTAAAAGAATTAATTAAAATAGCAAACGAATTGGACAAGAGAGATCTTATGAAGGAGGCTGATTACTTGGATATTATTATATCAAAAACTGCAGGCAAAAAGAAGAAGGCATTATATCTAGGGGCTTTTCTTACTCCGGTTGGCAAAGAGGTTTTGAAAAGATGGTGGCTAAGAGTTGTTAAGAAGCCATTGCATCAAAACGAATATATGCATCATATGACTATAAAATTTAAACCAACTCCAGAAGAAGTGCTTGCATTGCCTGTAGGAAATACGGTAACATTAAGAATAGTTGGCTATGCAGCCGATGACAAAGGACAAGCAGTTTTGGTTTCTGGCGTAGAGTCTTCAAATAGTCTTCCTCATATAACGGTTTCTACGTCTATGGATGAAGAAACGGGGAAAAAGGTAAGTCCTGTATATTCTAATGAGTTATTAAGCAGGGGAATAACAGAGGTTGCAACAACAGAGGGCCAGCCTGAAACTGAGGTCTTAGAAGCAAGAATAGGGTTTTTCAACGGCAAAGAACCAAGATATGATTTTGAAGGATCTATATATGAATCTGATGAAGAAGAAGATCCTATTTTATTAACAGAATTATAATATGAAAGATTTTTTTAAAAGAACATTTAAATGTATAAAAAATTTATTTACAGAACATCCCAGGCGTATGAATGAATCATATTTTTCTCATGCCCTTTGGGCTGTTTTTTATAGTGTTTGCCTTTTGTATGCAGGTGTAGCGTGTTTTGTGCATGCTATATTTCCATTTCTCTTTACACGCACTGCTTCGTCAATAGCAGAGATAATCGTAGACACAACTGATGATAGGGGACTCTTATGAATGATATGCAAATTGTTTTCGTACCAAGCTTAACTCTTAGAAAGAAAAGCAGACAAGTTAATGATAATGAATTTGGAGAAGATCTAAATACACATATGAATAATATGTTAAAGAAGATGTATGAACTTAACGGAGTAGGATTAGCCGGAGTTCAGATAGGCGATGCAAGAAGGGTTCTTGTTGCAGACGCTGGCAATGGTCCTACATTAATGGTTAATCCAGAAATTTTAAAAAGCTCCGAAGAAGTTGTCTTGTTCAAAGAAGGCTGCCTTTCTTTGCCGGGATTTCAAGTGGATCTAGAAAGAAGTCAATCTATTCATGTAAAGTATAGTGATCCATTTGGGCAGGGAAAGCAGGGGGAATTCTCTGGAGTTGACGCTGTTGTGATTCAACATGAAATAGATCACTTAAATGGAGTTACTTTGATAGAAAAGGTAAGCAAGCTTAAAAAAGATATTTATGTTAGAAAGATTAATAAGCTTAAGAGAAAAATTAAAAATAGAATTAAGCAGAACAATCAGGTCTATTATTAAAAAGATAATACTTGAGGAAATTTAAATGCCAAAAGATAGATATTCAGATGATTATACCATAGAGGTATTGCAAGATAATGATCTTACTGTTTCGGCGGAAGAAGTTTTTATTTATGGTCAGGGTCAGAATGCAAAAATAGAGCTTATTGATGGTGATATAAATATAGAAGCTGCTGCTGGAGGTGTTGCCATAGTTGGGTTTAACAAAGTAAATCTTGAGTGTGTTGACTTTGGAATGACCATAAAACTAGAAGAAGATGGCATAGAAATAGAATCGGCTGGTTATCTAAACTTACATGGGGTGGCGGATGGCCAGACGCCTGATGGCGCTGATAAGAATTACTACGGCACCCATGTAGAAAACGGTATTTATGCTGATCATATTTTATGTGATAATTTTTCGCTCGGAGGAGCGACCAACAATGACGTAATAGACTGGAGTGATGTTCGGGCGGATTCGTTTAAATTTACAATTGAAGATGATAGTTATATTATTACTGATTCCTTTGGCTATACCGTATTAACGCTTGACGGCTCCGCCATGGAGCTAAAGACTACACACTCAGATTATGATATCAATATAGATTCAGCAGGTGATTTAAACCTTGGGGCAGGGAGTTTATCGGATTTAATAATTGGAGCGAATGATGGCGCCGATCCAATGCCAAGCGACATAGCGGTTAATTGCACCAACTTGTTGGCACTAGGAACCCCGACCACCTCGGCCTCACCGACCTGCGACTCCTTCAGGCTGGCATGCGGCGGATATGGAGATATATACGCTGGAGGTTATTTGTATTTAAGAACAAACAACAGCAACATTTATATGACTAGCGCTGGGATTAACATGAGTGTTGGAACAGATTTGGTTCATATTGAAGGTTCGAGCTCAGACAATGTTGGGCATGTCTGCTTGATGACAAACAGTGGAACCGGAAACCAGGCAGATGTATTAAAATTGCAGATTGGGGCTTCCACTCCTGAAAATGGGAATACTTGGCTTAGGCTGACTAGCGGCAATGACACTTCCAGCCCCCGTGATGGTGGAGATACTCGTGGAAGGATAAGGGGGGCGAATACAGATTCGACATATTTTCTTCAATCGGCAGGTGGTAGTGTGGCTTATGACGTTGGAGTTGCTGGGGATGCTGTTTTTGAATCACAGTCATCAGACTTTGGAGAGTGGTTTGAGGTTGGAGACCCATTAGAGTGGACAGACAATGAGGCTTTAGAGGAAATAAGAGAAGCTAATAGGTTTTATTTTGGGATTCCGGGCGGAACAGTGGTTTACGTTAGAGATAGAAAGCTTTATAAAAATTCGCCAGGAATCCCGATGGTGGTTACCTATAGAGCCCTGCTTGTTGGAAACTATAAGGAGAGCAACGAAAACAATAATGATTGGTTTGGGCAAATTTTATCATTTGTAGGACAGATTCCGGTTATAGTTAATGGCTCAGCGGCCACTGGCGACTTCTTGGTACCCTCTGGAGAGGGTCATTGTATTTCTATATCTGAAGATGATATAACATTCAAACAATATATTAACTCAATAGGGCGGGCGCTAGAAAGCAAAGAAGAAGATGCCCTTGGCCTTATTTGGTGTGCAATTGGTATAAAATAGTTTAGCTTTTCGTAAACTTATCTGCTATAGAACTACTCGCCCAGCTGTTTGGCTTGATTTCACATCCGAAGCCTTGAGACCCAACAAGCATTCTCAATTCTTTTTCAAACTTGGCGGTCTTGCACTTTATTGGGTCAGACCCTATATCTAAATGAACAGTTAATTTTCCATTTATATACGGGTCCATCTCAAGAGCCATTTCCAAAGCAGTATATGCTTCAAATAAAATTCTAGACCTTAAAGTTGGGTACCGCTTTGCCGGTACCCTTTTTTTAATATAAAATATTTGATTTTTCTTTATGCCTTTTTTATAAAAGCACACGCATGTTACAATGGAAATCTTTTCTTTTATTACTTGAGAGTCAGTGCCAATATATATATCCAAACCTTCTTCGTTTAATTCTTTTACTCTGTTTATAAAGTCATTAGATGAAATTATTGCATTATTAAAAGTTCTTATGGTATTATTTTTTAGCATATTGACCTCTCTATGGTAAAATTATACTGGGTCCACCAGGTAATATTATATTAATAAATGGTGATATTTTCAGTCTATTCAAAATTCAATTATAGCAGGAGGTTTTCTCATGAGGAGGCAAAGCCCAGACAACATAAAAACAGAGAGAGAACTCCAGCTAGCCTTGAAGGATTTAGATCGTAGATGGGCGGCTGCCCACAGCATAAAAGATTCAAGAAGAAGGTCTAAAGAAATATTAAGACTTAAAGGCGAAGTTAAACATATGCTTAATGTTTTTAAAAGATTAAATAGATCAACTAATTTAAATGATAATAATGATAATGGTTTATGGAACAAAATGCTTAAAACTATATCTTCATGGTTTGGGATAATCAATAAAAAATATAAAGATGTCTGATGTTAATTTTAAAATCATTAAAGACTTTGGAAACCCAAGAAAGTCAGAAAGACGAAAGTACTTGGAGACCATGATGGCAGATATGGGGCTTACCTCTTTGGATGAACTTTCTCATGAAGAGCAGAAAAGATGGATCAAAGCAACTCGTCCCGATCCCATGGTAGAAAAGAAACTAAAAGAAATGGGATACAGTATTCATGACGATACAAACAAAAGATCCTTGGGGCGTAATTGTAAAATAATAAAGCTTTATAAGATTGCAAATATTTCATTAGCAGCATCTGAATATTCAGATGCACTTAGAGATTTGAAGACAATATTTGAGCCAGAAATTTTAACAGAAATAATTAATACAATCGATCCAAATCTACAAGATAAAAATTTTGATGAAGCTAAGATCAGAATAGAAATTGATTCTATTTTAGAAGAAAGCTCAACCAGCTCGTCGTTTAATGGATATTTTATTGACAGCCTAATGGAACGAGCTTCGTTATATAATAGTGAATACTTGAGATCCACCGGTGCTTTTGAAGATGTAGACATTTCAAGCTTTGAAGATACAGAGGTTTCAAAGCCCAAAGACATAGACCTCTCAAATATAGAGAAGCCCACAGATATTGGTTCCGGNTTTCAAATGAGNAGAGGTCATGAAAATAGAGATCAGGTTGCTTTTATACAAAAATCTTTGGTTGATTTAAAATATCCTTTAGAATATTTTGGTGTAGATGGCAAGTTTGGCCCGGAGACAGAAACTGCGGTCATCTTGTTTCAAGAGCAAAATGACTTGCCAGTAACTGGAGTAGTTGATGATGCTATGTTTAATAAATTAACAGGGGATCCCAAGCCATTATCTGACGAGTTAGTAGAGAAGTATAAAAAAATAAATTTTGACAATATTTCTTTAACCAGCAGCAGAGTTGATCTGGTCAGNGCCGATCCTATGCTGCGCGAATATTTAAATATATTAGACGGGGTAGCCGGAAAGACTGGAAGCAAAATAAAGATTACAAGTGCTTTCAGAGGTCCTTATGATCAAGCAAGAATTATGTATAATAATTATAAGAACAGAGGAATTGGAACTTCTCGTGCAAACTCATATCTTGAAAGGCTATATAGAAACTTTCCTGATGTAGATAAAATTGTAAATGTATTTAAGGAGAAGCACAAAGAAGAAACTGAAGAGATTAGAAAACAAAAAATATCAGATGCTAAGGATATTATAGCAGGGTCCTGGAGAAGGAAGGGCCACTTGGGAGGAACCTCCATAGACATTTCCTTTAGCGGAACAAATGTTAAAGATGCTTTAGTTGAGTCTCAAAAGCTTGCTACTGTCGATATACTTCGGGAATCAGATCATTTTCATGTAACAATAAAATCTCTTCAGCCAGAAGGCATTCCAAGTGGAAAGATGAGGACTTTTGCGTAAGTGAAAAACAAACTCACATTTCTTAACGAATATTTAAGCAAGGCAGGCCTTTCTGATGAGGCATGCAGGCTTAATCATATTATAAAGATATGTTCTATACTTGGGATTGATTATCCTGCGGAAGAGACAGAGGTAGAGGGCGTTGATAACGTCTTAAAGTATTTGAGAGAAAAAGAGAATCATGGAAAATTTATATTCTTAGATAATCCAAAAAATTCATATAAGAGATTTGGTCAGAAAAATTATAGAAAAATGCCTTTTCATTATGGAGAATTTGTAGAGATAAGCAATCCTGCAGATGAAATGGGTTGGGATGTTATAATTGTTCCAAGTTCTTCTGATGTGGCAAAAACAGAACAAAGCGAAGAGGATGATGAAGAGACAGCATATGTTCCCGCTGGACATAATTTGATTCCCGTGGGGTATGTTCCGGTTAATGAAAGCCAGAAAGAGTGGACAAGAAGAACCAAGTCAAAGAAGAGGCCGCAAGGAAAACCTGCGCCTGTTGGCAATGATAAAATTATTCTAGCACCAAATGGAATTATTGAAGATGAAGACAAAAAAGACATTGAAGAGTTCTTTAGGCCCATGTGGAACTTTAAAGATGTTGTATGGTTATAATTTCTAATAATATAATTAACTAAACTAGAATGGAGCAATAAATGGCTAATATACCTTTTGTAGATGATCAAGATGCAATTTTGTTGCGCACTAATGCTGATGGTCCGTTGGATCACGCTGCGGCACAAAGCACGCCAGCCTCAGATGCTTGTAACTACAGAAGCTTTGAGTTTAAAATTCAGCTTGATAAAAATGGGGATCAAGTTAATAAACTTGAGATTAATATTCAACACCTTACAGCAAGTTTAGGAAATATGGACCTTTCAGATACGGTTTATGTATTGACAGGGTTCCTGGGGTGTTCAGTTGCTGACTTCTCTTTTGTTGGGAATGTTTTGACAGCAGACACTGCTGCCTGGGGAGGGACTGTAAAGTTTTCTCTTGAAGTTCCTGCTCTTGGAAGCTCTATGCTTGCAAAGGTGAGAGCCCCACTGCCGAATCCTGCTGGCTCTAATCAAAGATGTTCAATATCTCTCATTAGAAGAGCTAAGGGCTAAATAATAATTTATAAAATATAAAGCTATCCAAAACAATCTTACTAATTTTAAAGTACAATTAGAAGATTAAAGGGTTTTGTTTAATGGCACACACTATCAACAATAGATCCAAAAGAATGCTTGATATTCTTGTGGAAAGCAATGTAGATATATCAAAGCTTAGCATCCTCAGGAAGACAGCTGCAGACTGGACAAGAGAGGAGGCTGAAAAGAAGCTTTCCGGAGAGTCCGAGAGCAGCACCGGAAGTTTTTCTTATACATTGGGAACTTTCTTTGAAAGACCCATGATGGGTGGCGTCCCAGCTTATGAGTTATATCCAGATCTTGGATTGGCTGCAGCAAAAAAGCTTATAGATTTATATAAAGAAGAAGACAGTAGATCTGTTTTTCACACCTTAATGACTAAAGAGATTGTCAAAAAGGTTCCAGAGGTTGCACAAGATATTGTTAACTTTTTGATTGAGAATGCAGATACTTTTAATTATGTTGAATATAAATATCATGAAACTCACCCTGAAGCTCTTGAGCCTCTTCTTCGAAAGCTATTAGCCACCAACCCTAATAGTTATTTCTATTTTAAAAATAGCCGCGAAGGTAGGACGGGCCCAGTATCAGATCTTGTAAATAGAATTGATCTACGAGAAGAGGAGCGGCTCGTCATCGGGGGCATAATAGAAGGGCTGGAAGGAGCGGAGCCGAAATACGGAACACCAGAATATAATATACTCTTTGAAAACAATGGGTGGATGAGCAACCCAGAAGCTTCCGAATACTTTATGGAAAGATATGTAAAATCTGTAAGCACTCATCGCAGAGGTGCTGAAAAATATTTAGAAGCATATCCAGAAAAAACCAAGGCTTCATTGAGACAATGGGCTGCAGAGAATCCGAAAGAATTTATAAATTCAAACTTGGGGAAACATGATGTTGAAGCACTTAGTATAGCCCTTAGCGAATTAACAAAGAAA
>NZAS01000082.1 GCA_002686195.1 Candidatus Pacearchaeota archaeon
AGGTTCTGAAGCAGAATTTAACCAAATGAATGTTCTTCAAAGACGGGCGTTAGCACAGTCCATTGGTGTTAGTGTTACTGAATTATCTAAGATGGTAGCAAACCAATCTAATCTTAATAAACAAACAAAAGCTCAAAAAGAATCCGCCGCGTTTATGGCACATATTATGAAAGCAATACGTGGATTGAGTGAAGATTTAATTAAAGTTTGGATGGTATTGAAACCAATATTTATGGTAGCTTTAGCTCCAATTGGAATAGCCGTATTTCTTCTTATTAAGATGGTAGCTTTAATAGCGTCTGGTATATCCGCTCTGAATGAGTTTGGTAATGCTGGAACAATTATATTGGGAATTGTAATGGCAATATTAACGGCTCAAAAATTACAAGCTCTGTGGACTGGTGTTGTAACTACCGCACAATGGGCATTGAATGCCGCTATGACTGCAAATCCTGTTGGTGCTATTGTAATGGGAGTTATATTGTTGGTAGCTCTTGTTGTTGGATTAGCTAAAAAGTTTGGTGTATTAAAATATATAATTGGAGCAATTGGAGTAGCTATGGCTATAGCGTTTTGGCCAATAACATTAGCTATAGGAGCCGTATGGTTGTTATATAAAGGATTTATGTGGGTAGCAGATGCAGTAGGTGGAATAGGAAATTTGATGATGGGCATTGGTGCGGCTCTTTTAGTTGCAATGGGTCCAGTTGGATGGTTAATTGGAGCTGGAATATTGATTTGGAAAAACTTTGATAAAATTTGGGAGACTATTAAAGGAATTGGTAAAGCTATAATAGATTTTGTAATGTCACCAATAAGAAAATTAAAAGCTTTTATGGCTGGTTTGTTACCAGGATGGGCACTAAAATTATTAGGAATGGGTGGAGGAACTACTCCTGAAGTGGCTAAATCTGGTACAGTAGCTCAAGATTTCATTTCAAGACCTGGTAGTGGTATGGAAAAATTTGATGAGGGTGATACTATAGTTGGAGTACAAAATGAATCTACTTTAGCTGGTGGTACTTCTTCAGTAGATATAGTACCAATAACTGATGGATTGAGAGGTGTTATAGATTCGATTAACGCTTTAGAAGCTTCCAATAAAGCATTAACGAATTCGTTAATTGGTAAAGTTAAAACTTTGAGTGAGCAATAATATGGGATTAGTTGATTTAACAAGTGACTTAGCCATTGGAGCTGGAAATCCATTAGGTTCTCCTACTGGTAATAATTTAGGTCAACCAACATCGTTGGGTGGATATTCACATCCTGGACCAGTAAATTATTTCCCAAATCTTAACGCAACAGGATTTACTCTTAACTTTAGTGGGCCACCAACATTATTTACTATGAATGGTGTTCCAGAAGTGGTTAATACAAATCCAATAGGTAGACACACGGCAGGTATAGAACCTATACTTTTTATTAATAGTGACGCTTCATTATTTAATTCGGAATTAGATAATTTAAATCCATTTAATTTATCAGATATATTATCAATTACAAGACCAGATAATAATCCATTTAATTTATCAGATATAACTTCACTTGAAAGACCAGAAATGGTTGAGTGGTTTAATGTTACAACAGATAATAGTCCAAATATGAGTAGAAGTCCACGACAACCATTTAATTTTCCAAGTTTAGAAACTCCAGAAGCATTTAATTCGTATAATAGTAGTGGAACAATAAATACAGAATTATCTACTAAAGGACAATATGATAAATTACCTTATAGAGATAATAATGTTATAGGATTTGACCAACCATTTATTATAAAAGAAATTGGTAATAAAGCAGGACTTGATGCTGTTAGTGGTGTACCAGGACTTGGTATGGTAAGTACAATGATTGGTAGAACAGTTGATGATGTTAAAAGAATAGGAAAATTTATACTTACACCACAAGGTCTTACTTTTGGTGTTAAACAATTTTTATTTTATAAGTTAAATCCATTTGAACATACACGACAATGGAATCCACTTGGATTAGTATCTATTGTACCAATGGTACATGCAGAAAGTCATGGTTCGATGAGTAATTCATTAACTGCGGCATTAGAACCTATAGGGCCATTAATAGATAAATTAAAGGGTGTTGCTGGTAAAGCTGGAGAAGCTGGTGCATCAGCCGCAGGGGCCGCGTTAGAGTTCTTAGGAGGAGCCGCTAAGAGTACTATTAATTTTACAGGTGATGCTGTTAATTTCGGTAAAGAGACGTTTTCCGCTGGGTCGAAAACAATTGCACCAATACTTGAAAGATTTCGTACATACTTTCCACATCACGAACAACGAGCTAAACTTGAAGTACCAACAGATATCTTACAAACTGAATCCGATGGATTTAAAATTGATTGGACTAAGATTAAAACTTCTACTAAGAATATATGGAGTAAAGGTAAGAATATAACTTCTACAGTTGGTAAAGGAGCATTGAGTGTTGGTAAATCAGTTTACGCCGGAGTTGGATGGGTAGGTGGTCATTTAAATGAGATGGATTGGGCTAGAGATTTACATAGTGGGCCATATACAAGATATCAAGATTCATTAGCGTTG
Organism: Candidatus Pacearchaeota archaeon; assembly: GCA_002686195.1. Next base: position 2,556 of record NZAS01000082.1, read on the forward strand.
GTTATGAGTGGTAAAGCTCAAGGGCCAGGTCTTATATGGAAAAATGCAGACGATGAGGATTTAAAGAGTGGTGCAATTGGTAATGATGATACACAATTATTATTTTGGAGTAATTTGTGGGGAACTGATATAGAGACAGATGATTGGGGGGAAGAAAGTTCTACTGGTACAAATATTGGTAAGTATCATCCTATGTCTAAGTGGCCTGATAATAGAGAAGATAGTAATGGTATGTCAGTATTAATTGCTCGTGGTATGATGTGGAGACACCATCCAAGTAGTGATACTGGTAAAGCTAATCCAGTTGAGAGGTGGCCAGCTCTATTAGTAAATCAAGCTAGATATTTTAGTATAACAGATTCAAAAATGAACGCTGTACCAGAATGGTCACGACCAAGTGATGTTATAAAACCAATAGTTGATGAGGGTGACGTACAAAGACTTTTAATACCACAACCACCAAGTGTTATAACTGATAAAGACCCTATTAGAAATTATGCTATGTCAGCGTATGGTGATTTACCAGGTGAAACTAATGCAAGAGATGATGTTATATATGAGAAAACTTTAAAAACTCCTGCAGAATCAAAGGTTTTTAAAACTGAGAATTTAGATAGTGATGAAAAGAATAGAGAACTTAGAAATCGTGGTAAAGAGATAATGTATTCGGTTGGTCAACCTGGTACACCAGGTATTTTACCAGTTTGGGATGATAAAATAAAAGGTTTAATAAAAAAAGGTCATACTGGAAAATACGCAAATGAATTGACAGATAAAGTTAATATGACACCATATGGTACAAATTCTGATTTAGATTTTATACCATTTAAATTTAAAGATTTAGTTAATGAGAAATATATAGTATTTAGAGCAACATTGGAAGGTATTAGTGATACTATATCACCAAGTTGGAATGAATCACAATATATAGGTAGACCAGACAAAGTTTATACATATGGTGGAGCTGATAGAGCTATAGGATTTTCTTTTAAGGTATTTCCTAATACAAAACAAGAAATGATTCCGTTGTGGGATAAAGTTAATTATCTTATGGGTCTTGGATATCCAACTTGGAAAGCAGGTGGTAAAACTGGTGGTCGTTTAATGACACCACCATTTGTTGAATTAACTATTGGTAATTTATATAAAGATACACCAGGTTTAATAGATAATATTGGTGTAACTGTAGAAGATAGTGGTGGTTGGGATATAGATGTACCATTACAATTACCTAAATTTTTAACAATACAAATAGGGTTTAAATTTATTGGAAATTATGCGTTATCAATGACAGGTAAACACTTTAGTTTACCTTGGATGGATGGTACTAAACCATATGAAAACTTTTTAACAGACCCATCTAATAATGAAAATAACCCACCTGTTGATGCATCAGGAATAGATATAATGGATATACTGGCTCTACCAGAGGCTTCATCTGGAGGAACAGCTTAAATGAATAGATACTCATATACTAAAGTAAAAAAAGATAAGAATGGAGTTCGTTGTCTTAAAATAACGAGATACCCAGAAATATTAGTTAGGGATACTGATACATTTCATTTTGCTCGAGATTTTGAAAGATTTNATTGGTTAGCAAACAAATATTATAATGACTCAACACTTTGGTGGATTCTTGCAAAAGCTAATGGTTATTCACATGAATCAAGACCAAAGGTCGGTGATAAAATTCGTATACCGAGAGATATAAATTCTATATTACAAGAATTTCACAGATTAAACAAATAGGACTTAGGTTATGTTAAACCTTTCTGAGATACATCCAGACGTTAGGAGAACATTACATGAAATGGAGAATGCTCTTGCGAGAGACGTTTCACCTAATACTGGGCAAGCTGATGTTGGTAAAGCAATAAAAGATACTTATGCTAAATCATCATGGGTTAGAATGTTTTCACCAATAGATTCTACTTTGGAATATGTTTATTATACTGAAGAAAACCCGCCTCCAGCCGGTAGTGTTAAAAATATTGGTGATNTTANAGTTGATNTANAATTGGATGATGATGGNANAANAATTTCACAACAGGCAGTAACACANAATAATCCACGAGGTGGTATGGATACTGTTTGTATAATGGGTGGTGAATTAATGAAGGAAGGTGAAGGAGCAGATACAACATTTAAACATCTAAGTGGTTTTAGAGAAATGTATGATAGAAGTTTATTTGATAAAGGTGGAGATGGGATTCTAACTCCTGAAGGAAATAAGATTATGTTTCGTGAGGATAGATTCAGACCATTACCAGGTATTACTTCTGTTAGTGTTGAATTTGCAGGTTCTACTAAAGCAATTAGAAACGCTACAGTAAATTGGGTTTGTCATTCATATACTGATATAGGAAGATTAACACCACACTTTTTAGGACATGGTAAACCAGTTGTTTTAGAATGGGGTTGGAGTAGTGTAGGTGATTTTTCCGATGTGACATTTTTTAGTAAAGAAGATATAAAAGATGGTACGGCATATGAAGAAATTCAAGATATGATATGGAAGAATAAAGGTAAGTATGATGCTATGGCTGGTCTTATTAAGAATTTTGAATGGAAGACACGCGATGATGGTGGGTTTGATTGTATTACAGAAATTACTTCATTAGGTGTAAATACTTTAGGACAACAAACAAAAAGTGAAATAGCTCCAGCCGCTGATGGTAGTGGTAGAATGCCTGCACATGGAAAAAAAGATGAAGACACAAAAGTAAAAGAAACTAAAAGTTATGCTCCAACACTTGAACAATTTGTAGAACAATTAGATGAAGAGATAAAAAATTTAGTTACAACACCAGGAACGTTATGGGGCACAAATCCATTACCAGCATCAAAACAACCACCTGGTATATTGAGACCTAAACTCACCAAGGGTGCGGTAAGCTATATTGTAGGCCCGTATGTATCGTGGGGTTGGATGGAAGATAACATTATAAGTAAATTTTTAGGAAAAGTAAATTCAAACGGAAAATTACTTTCAACATTTAGAAGTCTTGTACCTATAATGGAAGGTGGAAAACCAAAATTAGGTTGGCACCTTGACCAAATGAAGTGGCGATGGGAATCTGTTAAAATATGTAATCACGAACATTTACTTACTTCAAATCCACAAAAATTTATTTTTCTTGGTCAATGGTTTCATCAAAGTAATATGGATTATTCTAAAGACTATGATACTTATAGGACTCGTGAATTAAGAAAGTATTTAGAAGACGCGGCAGGTGGTAAAGGTTTCTCTAATTTTGCAGTTCCAGATGACCCTACATCTGGATATTTAAGAAACATTATAATACATTGGGAAGTAATAAAACAAGCTTTTACAGGAATAACTTCTGTAGAAAGTGGTATGCAAAATATGTTCAATCAATTAAATGAAGAATATGGTATTTGGAAATTTAAAATTACTGATGCAACTTTTCCAAGTAAAATACATGGTGTTGGTCGAGTTATGGTTATTGATGAAAATTATAGTGAAAATAAAGTTACAAAATTATTAGGTTCAGGCTCTGACGGTGTAAGTAGATTAGTAGATGGAAATG
>NZAS01000083.1 GCA_002686195.1 Candidatus Pacearchaeota archaeon
CACTACCGATGACAAATTACAAAGCATTCTAGAGCTAGTTCACGAATATATCACCGACAAACACGAGAAAGAGGTGTGGAATCCTGGCGATGATTGGGTCTCCTACTCTGGACCGGTCTTCGACGAAAAAGAATACCTCGCAGCAGTTCAGGTATTGTTGAGCGGCTGGATGATTTTTGGAAAACAAGGTAGAAATTTTGAAGTTGAATTTCCTAAGCACTTGGGTAAGCTGCATGGGGCCCTCACCAACTCGGGCAGTTCCGCAAATCTCTTGATGGTTGCAGCAACCAAATCACGCCGCTTTACGAAACAGTTAAAGGACGGCGATAAAATCATCACACCAGTGGTTTGTTTTCCAACAACCATTAATCCTCTTATTCAGCACAATCTTGTGCCGGTATTTGTGGATGTTGAATTACCCAGCGTTAATTTGGATTTAGACAAGGTAGAAGAAGCTCTAGAAAACGATCCCGACATTAAGGGCATCATGTTCGCACACGTATTGGGAAACCCACCAGACATGGACCGATTGATGGCCCTCGTTGAAAAGTATGATTTAGTTTTTCTGGAAGATGCCTGCGATGCTTTGGGTTCATATTACAACGGCAAGAAGCTAGGATCCTATGGAGACATGTCGACATGTTCATTCTTCCCTGCCCACCACATGACAATGGGTGAAGGCGGCTTCATCGCGACAAACAGCCAGAAGACACGAATGATTTTAGCGAGCATGCGTGACTGGGGGCGCGCCTGTTACTGCAACTCCATGAAACCTGGCAATGTAACGTCAGGCACAGCATGCGGAATGAGATTTAAAAACTGGCTCCCAGGCCACCCTGGCGCCATTTATGATCATCGATATGTCTTTGACGAAATCGGGTACAATTTAAAACCCCTTGATTTACAGGCTGCAATGGGCCTACAGCAGCTTGAGAAGCTTCCAAAGCTAGATGCTGCCCGTAGAGAGAACTGGGCCAAGCTAGGGGCCATATTTGCGCCTTATGAGCAATACTTTCATATGCCCGTCGCAACAGAACATGCCGACCCCTGCTGGTTCGCGTTTTTGCTGACAATTAAGGAAGATGCTCCATTCTCGCGGTTTGACATTGTAAACCATCTTGAGGGTGTCAAAATTCAAACGCGCTCCTATTTCTCTGGCAACATACTTGCACATCCGGGCTATGTCCATATGGCCGATGCATATGGAGATATGGACAAGACTTTCCCAAATGCCCAGTTGGTTACGACGAATTCGTTCTTTTTGGGAACATATATCGGCCTCACCGACGAGAAAATCGAGTACATCAAAGAAGCAGTCGATGACTTCTTCGCGGACATAAAGTGAAAGTAGTATACGTCACAGGCTGCTTGGGCTTTATAGGGTCATATGTGACACGCAAGTGTCTTGAAAGAGGTTGGATGGTTTATGGCATTGATAAATGCACATATGTCGCCAATCTTTCACTGCTGGATGAGTTTCATCAATATCCCAATTTTAAATTTAACCAAATAGATATCAAGGATTTGAAGCACTTATATGATTGTGACTATGTGATCAACACGGCCGCCGAATCTCATGTGGGAAACAGCATTATTAATAGTGAAGAATTCATAAACAGCAACATTGTAGGCGTTCGCAACTTGCTTGATCTTATTCGCCACAAACCTGAAAACGTTAATCAGCGCCCAATCTTTTTTCACTTTAGTACCGATGAGGTATATGGAGATATCGAAAAGGGAGAACACACCGAAGAAGATATTCTCAAGCCGAGCAACCCTTATTCTGCAGCAAAAGCCGCCGCTGATATGCTGGTAATGGCGTGGGCCCGCACCTATGGACTGGATTATATTATTTTAAGGCCCACCAACAATTATGGGATCGGCCAATATCCCGAAAAGCTCATTCCTTTGGCTGTAAAAAATTTAGTCAGAGGAAGAAGAATCCGCCTTCACAATATGGGGAGACCTGTGCGCAACTGGTTGCATGCAGACGATACAGCAGAGGCTGTCATGACCATTATTGACAAGGGTTCCATAAATGAAATCTATAATGTTGCAGGCGCCTTTGAGCAGGCCAACATTGATACAATAGTTAAGGTGGTCCAAGAATTTCATGGCGACATTGATGCATTAAAAGATGTAATAGACTTTTCATATTCTCGTGAGGGTCAGGATGTACGTTATGCGCTTGATGATAATAAACTGCGACATTTGGGGTGGACACCTCAAAAAGTTTTTGACAAAGAAATAGGCTCTATTGTAGAGTACTTTAAAAATAAGTTTATTTGGTGATAGGACTATACCAAGAACAGAGAAAAGACAACAAGGCTCATAATTAATAGGGTGACCCCATTGGAGAAATACACATGAAAATTTTACTTTGCTGCACGTCTATTCAAGACGAACATAGAACTGAAGACAACCACGATAGCCACTACCCCCTAGGGTTGGCATATCTACAGTCTTATTTAGAGCACCACCGCCCCGATCAAGACGAGTTTCGTAATTTATATTTAAATAACGTACCCTATGAGATGTGCTACAACACAATTAAGAGCACCCTCAAGGAGTTTGATCCGGATGTATTTGGTGTGTCGATCATGACACATAGTCGTGTTTCAGCCTATCGTATGATTGAACACACACACGAAATGTACCCTAACGCTAAAATCGTTGTGGGTGGCATGCACGTCAGTGTTATGTGGCGCCAGCTGGTAGAAAAGTATCCCTATATTGTGGCGGTACGCGGCGAAGGTGAAACCGGTTTTCATGATCTTATTGAATCTTATGATAATGGGACTCCTCTCGAAGATGTGCAAGGTATTGCTTTTTATGACGGCGAAAAGGTGGTAGTAACCGAAGAGCGCGCCCTCATTCCCGACATTGATATTCTCCCGTTTCCTAAGCATGAATTGTTTGTAAACCAAGACAAGACGATCGCCAATTTGTTGACTAGCCGCGGCTGCCCATATAAGTGCAATTTCTGTGTGCTCGATCACACATCGCGCCGCAAAGTTCGTTTCCGGTCAGGTGATAATATCGCAGATGAAGTTGAAATGATTCTGGAGAAATTCCCGACGGTCCACACAATATGGATTCACGATGACGCTTTCATGATCAACAAAGAGCGGACACTCGATTTTTGCAATGCCATCATCCGACGAGGTATCAAGACTCAGTTCATCGCTAGCGCACGCTTTCGTCCAATTTCTCCTGAAGTTGTACAAAAGATGGAACAGGCCGGCTTTATTCAAGTTCTCTTTGGACTTGAAAGTGGTGCCAATGCTGTGATCAAAGGCATGAATAAGGGGATCACCAAAGAACATGTCAGGTATGGCTTGAGTTTGTTTGGGACTACCAATCTGAAGGCCACAGCCTTTATTATTGCGGGCCTCCCTGGCGAAACCGACGAAACCATCGATGAGACGATCGACTTTGTCCAGGAACTCCAAAATATTGAGTACTTATATTACGATGACATCGGGGTAGCAATGATGTATCCCGGCGCCGAGATGTATACTATGGCACGTGCAGCCGGCAAAATATCTGATGACTATTGGTTGACTGATGAGGATGTGCCTTATTACACAATAGACCATGGCGGAGTTCATACCTATGAGAAATTGCTAGAAATGAAAGAGCGAATTCGTCAATCAATATCTTTAAACTACATGTTTACGCTTGAGGGCTTTTTGCAACAGCGCAAAGTCATCCCCAGTTTATTACGATATAATCAAAAGCACCCCATGGGCATCCTAAATGATATTCTTTATCAGGCGATGAACCGATTTAAGCTGTGGCCATCTGTAGCTAAATCTGTTTTGACAGGAGATGTTACAAAAATGGCAGCACAAATGGCAATTGCATTTGAAAAAGTGTTTATTGAAATGGTTATGCAACATAATAATATTACAGCTGATGATGACAAGAAGAATTTTATTCTGCGATGTATTGCGCAGGGTGAAAAAGATAAGAAAATCCTTCAAGTACACCATGAAAGACAGAAAGCAGTTACTTACAAGGGAGATAATGATTCCGGTGATGTACTGTATAAGACAAAAGATGGACTAGCGTTGGCGGAAGTGGCGGGGAAAAGTACCCCTCCTACATGAAGAAGCCCCAAATGATGACGTCGAAAGACGACTACGACACCACCAAATGCGAAAAGTTTATTGGTAAAATATTTTCTAAGTATATGAAAACACAACCACACAGCACTATATTGGTAACGGGAGGTTCTGGTTTTTTAGGTCAGAGACTCAAGCTACTACAACCAGACTGGATGTACGTATCATCAGCAGAGTGTGATTTGACTGATGCTTCTCAAGTCGAACAATTGTTTGGGGATATCAGCCCCACAGCCATCGTACACCTTGCTGCCCGAGTAGGCGGAATAAAAGAAAATATAAATAATCAGGGTACTTTCTTCTATGAAAATACAATGATGAATACTAATGTGTTACAATGTGCTTATAAAAGTGGAGTAGAAAGAGTGCTTTCCTCATTGAGTACCTGCGCATATCCCGATCAAATGGAACATTATCCATTTACTGAAGAAAGTTTTTTTAAGGGCCCACCCGCCGAAACGAATTTTGCCTACGGCATCTCCAAAAGGGGATTACAAGTGCAAAGCTGTGCATACAGAAAACAGTATGGTGTAAATTATTCTACTTTTAGTCCGTCTAATTTGTATGGACCTGGCGATCATTTTGGAAAAGAGAACTCCCATTTTGTAGCCGCATTGGTTCACAAGGTTGCCATGGCCAAAGGGGGAGACGATATTGAATTGTGGGGATCAGGGCTCCCTTTGCGCCAGCAATTATATGTTGATGATTTGTGTGAGATAATTCCTGTATTGCTTGAGGAGCACAACACACAAGAGCCGTTAATTGTTGCACCTTCGCAAAATTTATCGATTTTGCAAATGGCACGCACTCTCACTGAACAAGTCGAGAAAAGAGTAGCCATTTCTTTTAATGGAAAAATGGACGGTCAATTTAGAAAAGATGGCGACAACACAAAATTTTTAAAACTAGTAGGAGGTTATATGTTTACACCTTTTCAAGAGGGAATTAAAAAAACTTATGATTGGTATATAGAAAATGGAGATTTGAGCGTATGAGCGAAAAGCAAAAAGTGGCACTCGTAACAGGAGTTACAGGCCAAGACGGCGCATACTTAGCAGACTTATTATTGAAAAAAGGCTATCGCGTGATCGGCCTGAAGCGCCGCACATCACTTATCAATACAGATCGAATCGATCATATTTTTGAGAGTACTGAAGATATAATGAATTTTGATTTAGTATATGGAAATATGATCGATGCGGGAAATATATATCGTACATTGCAAGACTATCAGCCAGATGAAATTTACAATCTGGCAGCACAATCGCACGTGCGCGTTTCCTTTGACACTCCCGAAGAAACAGCAAAAATTGTTGCGATGGGGACATTGCGATTGCTTGAGGCAGTGCGGAATGTTTGCCCTCATGTGAAATTTTATCAAGCTTCATCATCCGAGATGTTTGGGGACAATCCCGTACATCCTCAAAATGAACTTACGCGGCTGATGCCTGCAAGTCCCTATGCATGCGCGAAGGTCTTTGCTCACAATCTCGTTAGGAATTATCGGGAAAGTTATGGCCTGCATGCATCGTCAGGGATCCTATTTAACCATGAATCCCCCCGCAGAGGAGAGACATTTGTGACACGCAAGATTACATCTGCCGCTGCACGCATTAAGATGGGACAGCAAGATAAGTTATATCTTGGAAATTTAGATGCCAAAAGAGATTGGGGGTTTGCGGGAGATTATGTCGAAGCAATGTGGCTCATGCTTCAACAAGACGAGCCCGATGACTATGTGATAGCCACAGGCGAAACTCACACAGTTAGAGAATTTCTGCAAGAAGTATTTGACCACGCAGATTTAAGTATAGAAGAACATGTAGAGATTGATGAACGTCTATTTAGACCACACGAAGTACCGCTTTTGTTGGGAGATCCTTCGAAAGCACAGAAAAAGCTTGGCTGGCAACCGAAGGTTAAGTTTAAAGAATTAGCTCGAATGATGTATGATGAAGATCTACAAGAGTTAATATTCGGTAAAAAATAAAAGGAGAATAAAATGCACTTATCAAATCAAGCACTTGGCGCCATCATGATGGCGTTACAAGAGTCCCTGTTGTCTCAATCAGATATCGTTCCGATTTTGAAAGGATTCGAACTGCAAGAGAGTGATGATGGCCTGATTGTAAATAATCCCCCTACGGTGAGATTTACAGATGATACAGAAATCACTAGTACAGATTTAGAAGAAATGGCCGAGCGCTAAAGAATGCCGCGCTATCAATATGAATGTCAGCAATGTGGCATAATCATCAAAGCGTTTCATGGGTACAAAGAAGTACTCATAGACTGTGACAAATGTGAATCTAAAGACACACTAAAAAAAATATTAAGTGTGCCATATTATGGTTCTAAAATATTATCTCCTGATCCTACCCAAGAGATCGGCGAGATTACAAAAGAATATATTGAAGAAAATCGTG
>NZAS01000084.1 GCA_002686195.1 Candidatus Pacearchaeota archaeon
AATACCTGTTATTAATGCTCTTTTCATTTTGACTCCATTATATTTTTAAAATCTTCATATGTATTAAATCTATTTTGTGATTTTCCAAATGTTGATAAATTTACATTAGCCAAATGTTTCAAATTCTCATACCAACCACCTCTTTGATTTGGTCCTTTTTCTTGTGTACATATTCTATCACCTTCCATCTGTAAACAATAATTTCTTTTTTCTGGATGATTTCTATTATGTACTTTCAAAATATTTTTTACTGTAAACTGTACATATGCTTCTCCCATTATCTGTCTACAGCTATACATCATACTCGTATCATCAACCGCATGACCTAAAATGCATCTTGGAACATTCACACCATTCTTTAATAAATCAGAACTCAACACTAAAATAGATCCATCAAATTGAGGTTCTTTTAAAACTCGAACATCCAATTCATCACATCTTTGATTTATCTCATTCATCTCATCAATAGACATTGAATAACGAATACTACTTTGTTCTGTTGTTGCTTTTGGATCATCCAATTCATAAAATGGTGCATCTGTGAAATCATTATGTTCTAAAATCTTCCAAGAATCATCCCACATTTTTCTTAATGCAAACGTGACTACATATCTGTGTATATTATTTTGATTCGCATACTCTTTCAATGAATCCAATGTACCAAATGCTTCTTTTGGTAACAATGCATCTGACTCACCCCATATTACATAGTCGTTATCAACACAACCAAAGTAATTTAAATCTCGTCTGTAATCGACCATTGTTATTGGTTTATCATTATCTTCATATATTTTATATGTAACATTACAACCAGTAGACTCAACTGATTTGACCAATGATAAAAACTTAGTTATTAAATCATCTTTAGATATTTCTTCTCTATTTATTTTTTCAAAAAACTCAGAAATATTATAAAATAAATCTATCGTGATATTATCTTTATTTTTAACAGTATTAATAGCATTGACCAAACTCTGTATATATTCCGAAACCATTTCTATTTCATAAAACATTATATGTGTTCCAACTATATATTTATTTTTTAATTCAATCATGATATTTTCCTTAAAATTTTAATATTTTTTTCAATTTTATAATCAAATGAGATGTTTTCAAAATTATCCCAATTTATACGGCTGTAAGATGCACTCACAGTACCAATACTCATATCATCAATAATAAAAATACCCTTTGAATTTATATAATCTTTTGTATTATTCATATCTTCATATGGTATGTTAAAATCTACACTTGGATCAAATTTGTGATACCCATCTATAAAAATAAGATCAAATTTTATTTTTGGGTTTTCTTTAAAATATTTAGGTACAGTAGTTGTAGAGTCACCTTTTATTAATGTTATATCAAATCCATTATTTTTTAATACATTTTTTGCCGATTCTTCAGTTCCCCATCTACATATATCAAATGTTATCATTTTTGAATCAGGACTAGCATTTAAAAAACAACAAGCACTATGTCCAGCATTAAACCCTATTTCCAAAATTCTATTTGGTTTTAAAGATTTTACTAAACTATATAATAAGGTTTGATACTTTAAATATTTTCCAGTATTACCTTCTTGTGCGATGGGTAGTAAATTCCAACCTAACCAATCTTCTCTAAAATCTTTCATCATTTATTTAATCTACTTCAACCTTAATAACAGATACGTTATCTAAATTTGGTTGAAAATTTGCAACTGTATAAAAACTAAATTTCTTATCTGAAAAATGGTTTAAAAATTTAGGTAATAATTCTTTTAATAGTTTATATTCTCCCGGCCCATCACCACGTCTAACTGCCTTATCAGGTACTGAAATTTCTGACATATATCCGGGTTTTTCCCACATATCCATACCTATGATGAAAATGTTTTTCTTATTCATTTCAAGTGTACAATATCCTAATGCATCCATACCGCATGTTGGATAAGTATAAGAATACCTTTTATATTCAGTTGTCATATGAGGTTTATGACTATCTGATAGACCTTGAACTGGTATTATTTCATCATCTTTATTTTTTATATTATAAAGTATAGGATTGTTATGATCGTTTGGTAAACATTCTTTTATATAAGGTAATACTATTTTTCTTATATTGAAATCTTTATAATTATTTTTATTTAACATCGCTTGGAATACAGAAACTCCATAAGTATATGACATTTTCAAAGCACCTAAACTTAATACATGAGTTATTGGTTTATATTGTAATACTTCCTTTATAAAATCTAATTGTAATTCATCAGAAAATCCATTAACTATTACATACTCTTCTACTTCTGGAATATCTTTAATATGTCTTAAGGAAGGACCTCTACACAAAAGAGCTACACTACTTTCTATCACGCGTCTAATTCTCCGTTATCATCCAAAAATAAATTATTAATATTATCAAATTCACCATTTCTTGGTTGTAATATTGAAACTCTACCTACTAAAGTATATTTAACACCAGATTTTAATGATTTTGTAAAATGTGGATGTGTAATTGTACCTGGAAAAATACATACATGACCAGCTTTTAATTTACTCGTATCCCAATTTTGCCTGGGAAATGTTGTTTCACATCCTTCATACTCATCATTTAATATCATAAATAATGTTAACAAAGAATTATCATTGTGTAATCTCAATTTAGTTTGACCTTCTTCTTTGTTTGACCATTTTTTACAAAATGGTATTGGATAACCATCCCATAATCCTCTATATTCCCCATCAATGTGATCTGTTTTGATAACTGGTGTAAAAACTTTTAATATTTTTGGCTCTATATATTTTTCTACATATTTTAAATATGACTTACATATATCTTTACCATTTTTTATTCTGTGCATTAATATATCACAATTTTCATTATCATCTAATTTAAAACCATAATCTTCAAATAAGCTTATCAAATAACTACAATATTCTTTAGTTAGAAACGGAGTAATGAAAGCATCTCCACCAATCATTTCAAATTTACCTATGTCTTTATCGACACCATCTTTAAATTTCATAACTCATCCCGTTATATATTTTCAAATGCACCAAATAATGAATCACTCGGTGAAGTACTATCTGTTCTATGTTCTCTTCTATAAGGCTCCCACGGAGAACTTTCATGTACTTCGAATTCTTCACTATAAATGTATCTTCTCATTAATCCAGAGTTCATATATCTAAAAAAATTAAAACAATCTGTCCTATTCTGTTCTTTATCTCTTCTTATAGTTTCACTAACCGTAATACTATTTCTACATTTTAATTTTATATCAGTTGCTTTATCAAATTCATAGTTACTTAATGGTTTGGAATATCCATCACTTACCCAACTAAATACATCATAATCACTAGACATCTCAATATCAGGTATAAATTCTTTAAATGGGTCAATCATCATTGTAATAGATAAATCAAGTAAGTAATTAACTTCATTCTCAATTTTCTTTGAACTTCCATTTTTAATTATAGCATCAGCAATTTCTCTTAAATATTTTTTATCAGGATCTTTTAAAATATATTTAACTATATATCCAAATAATCCTCTAGCTTTTCCTATTCTAACAAGTGACTCTTTATCTTCTTTAAAGGTTTTTAAATTAGATTTAATAAATTCGTGTAACTCTTCTTCAGTATCCCACATATTTGTAACATAAGTGTCAACATATGTATCTATTAATTCATTTGTGATTGGATATTCACTCTTATTATTTATCATATAATCAATTAAGTCTGTTGGTTTTATGTTTTCTAAACTAGCATAATATAGCAATTCTCTACCATATCCAAAATAATTTAATGTCAATATAATAATTTGATATTTCAAAAATACTTTCCAATCATCATATGTATAATATTTTGATTCTACGGCTATCTCATCCCTTTCACAAGAAAAGAAATCGTCATATGATGTAACTGCATTTTCAGCTAACATAAATTTAGTACCATATTTATTTTCTTCCCTTGATTCTGGTCTATTCAAGTCAGCACCTTTTAATATCCATAATGGATTCATAGCTATAGAATCAAATCCAAAAGTTAATGTAAAATTTATTACATCTCTCCATGATTCTAAACTTTCACCGGGCATTCCAAAAATTAATTCTGTTCCGGATGACAAACCATATTTTCTAGCGTGGTTTAATGACTCAACAGCTTCAGGGGGTTTTGCAGAAACTCTTTTGGTTTCTTTCAGAACTGCCTTTGTAGTAGTTTGAAGAGAAACAACATATGTCATAAGTGGTTTTAAAATTCTACCAACTAACCTAACTCTATCTGTTTGTTTTTTAGCAGAGTATACTTTCAATCCAGCTGGATATTGTTCTTTTTCAAATAAATTTCTTATATACTTAGCAACTTCAACATCATGTTCAACTATTCCAAAATTATCATCGGAAAACCTCAAAAATCTATTCTTTGCATTTTTCTTTAAATAGGATATTTCAGAATGTATTCTTTCTAAACTAAAGTGTCTTATTTTTCCATATTGTGTACCAGATACACAGAATCTACATAAATATGGACAACCTCTTATGTTTTGAATAATAGGCATTAATGTAGAGTCTTCCAACAATTCATCAAAAAATCCCTCAAGGTATGGTGATGGAACTTCATCCATATCCATTATAGGATCTGAAGATTTTAATCCTGTTATTAATTTTCCATTTAATAAAGTTCTACAACCGTCTATAGGTTCGTTTTTTAATTTTTCAATAAAATTATCTTCCTTATGTAGAGAAATATAATTGGCTGCTAAATTACTAAGTGGTTTTTCTCCATCACCATATATTATATAATCTACGGTAGGATTGTTTGATAAAAAAGTTATATTATCCTTTGGGTGAAATTCTGCATTAGCACCTCCAAATGCAACCACACATTCCGGTTTTATACTCTTTAATTTTTTTATAGTATTTAATGTTAAGTTATAATTCCAATCATAACTTCCAAATCCAGCAATATCTGGTGGAGATTTTTTAACATCATCTATAAATTTTTTATAAGTTCTATATATTTTAATATCCACATTGTCTTTGTGTATTTTTTTACAATATGTTGCAACAAATCCAACTCCCAAAGGAATTGATTTGTTATCTATACCATTAAAATCATTAGCTAAATCACATAAATAAATTTTTACCATATTATATCCCATATAAATAATTATAAGTATGTTCCAACCAAGCTCCAGGTGATGGTTTAACACCAGCATTAAAATGATAAACCCATCCATATTTAGTATGTAACATATCTTCTCCCAAAGCTTCTAACCTCATCATGTCTTGCATGTTATACTCATATGGTAATAACTTACAATTAACATTTTCTTTATTTAAAAAAAAGTTTATAATCGGTTGATCCGTACCCACCCCTAAATTATTTTGCATCCATGTGATACGCTCTTGATTGGCAAAGTAAAAATTTAAGATAGATTTAAATAATGGCTTATGAGTTTTATTCATTATCATAAATCCTGAATTTATATATTTCCAATATGGAAATGTATACCCATCAAATAAATAAGTGGAATAATTTTCTATGCTTCTACATATCCAATCCATACTACCCACCGCAGTAACACCACAATACTTATTCTCGGAAGTTTCAAAAAAGTTAGGACAATCAGGATGAACTATTGTATCCGAATCAACAAACAAAATTTGGTCATAATCGATACCTTCATTTTCCAACAAGTCAAACACTAATAATTTATGCCATTGTGGTTTCATTTCCGATAAGTCATATATTGGTTGATCTAATACAAACAACTCACAATTATTTTTATCAGCCCAATTTTTCCAACTTCTGATTGACCACTCGTACCCTTGAGTTTTACTCCTATCATCAAGTACAATATTAACCATGTATATTATATTTCTTTTCACCTATATTTATCCTTAATTGCATCCCAAGTTTGTTTCATTAAATCATACCTATCACTCCGTTTTGGAAATCCACTATACTTCCATATGTAACCATACTTTATAAAAAACGGAGTAGAATCTTCTTTAAGTTGCCAGTTATGAGAAAACCAATCAAATCTTGTTAGGTGTGTCAACATATATTCCTCTGGTAATTCTGTTTTAACATCAATATTTTTAATCTGAAGTAGATAATTATAAACCGGTTGATCAGTGCCTCTTTTTACCTTTTCATTCTGTAGTTCCATTATACCGTCATAATTATCAAAATAAAAATCTTTAAGTTCTTTTAGAAAAGACTTATGTTTTTTCGTAAATATCTGAAATCCGCAGTCTATATATTTATTTAATTTAAATTCAAAATTATTGAAAAAACTTTTGTATCCACTTACACCTTGATACATCCATCTTATGTTTTCCAAAGACCTAAATACATTTAAGTTATCATCTACTAAATCAAAAAAGTTTGGAGTATCCCATCTTATAATAGTTGATGCATCAACGACTAATATCTTGTTGTAATTTATATTATTAGATTCAAGTTGATTAAATACATCAAACCATCTCTGCCAAGTAGGTTTATGTTTTACATGTTCATCATTACCAGGTGTATCATATATAAAAAGCTCTACATCGTTTTTTTTACACCAGTATTTCCAAGAATTTATTGAAAATTCAAAGTACTTAAAATCACCGTGTTTTTCTTTTAAGTAATCGTGACTGCTAGATACAGCAACTAGAAATACAACATTTTTTTTATTATTCATCTTCTGAAAAAACTTCTATCATTAATACATTTGCATCATTTATCATAACTAGTGCACCATTCTTACATTTAAATTTAGTAAACTGACCTTGTCTAATAGAATCAGACTTGATACCATCATAAGTTCTTTTGATACCACCAACAAAATGAATTATTTGTGTAACATATTCACCTTGTTCTTTAATTGATGATTGTAAGTCTAAATCATCTATCATATTTTTAAGTTCTTTTTTAATCATAAAATTATCTCCTATAAATGATCTAAGTATTTATTAGCTAACGGGTAAAATCCAATACTCAACATCTTTCTCGCTTTGCTCCATCCCTGCATTTGATGCCACCATAGAATTTCATATTGTGAATCATTATCTACCTCACAACCACATGATAACTTAGTAATCCATAGCGATGAATACCCATATATTGATTTATACGGTTTAATATATTCATTATCATTATATTTTCTATAAATGCTACCATGAGAACATTTTAACCCTTGTTTTTTACATGTCCTGTTTAAAGAAAAGTCACCATCTGCGTACATCACTAGCGTTAAATAAAATTTATTTATAAAATCATTATCTGATCCCGCGTTACCAATTATGTCACCAGGAATTTTATCGAGAGGAAAAAGTTTGTTCTTCCCACTTAAATATTGAGACTCCCCTATTAGACGATTTTTTGGTGGAACTCTCCCAATTCTTTGATCAAGTGGATATTTTCTAGCGTTAAAATTTACATCAAAATTAGAATCAAAAAGTCTAACAGATTTATCTACATTAAGGTAATCATCTAATTCACCTATAGTCACTTCATGATTACAAGATGACCTATATCTAAGGTTAGAAAACATTGGAAATGTCCAAAATGTTTTATCGTTTTGATATGAAAATAAAGTAATATTTCCATGAGTATCTCTAAAACTACAATCTGGAAATAAATTATTATCAATTATATTTTTTCTTTTTGCAAAAATAAAGTGATTCCAAGCTATTCCAAGTGATTTTAAATCAGGATTAAGTTTTTCAAATTTATCACCTCTATTACTCTTAAAATGTGAATAATCATCATATCTAGCAGCTGCAAAAAAATATTCATCGGCTTTTTCTACATAGTAATCTGTCCAATTTTTTGACATAAAAAATGAATCCGCATGAACCATACACACATAATCTTTAGTGGATGCTTTTAAACCTTTTGATATTCCCATCGCATCGTAAACACTACCAAATCCCACGATGTTACCATCAATTGTTTCAGCCGTGACTGTCTGATCACTATGATTTACACCTTCGATTAAATTAATCATAGAACCATCACCACATTCTTTTATTAGAATACTCCTTATTTCATTTTCTCTTTTTTTTATATTATTTCCATTATGTTGATAAACTATATTTATGACATAATCATATTTTTCTGTATTAACAGTTTTACGAATACTTTTTACCAAAAGTTTAGTATTTTTTATTAATCCATAATCTATCGTTATAAAGTCTATTGTTTTTTTCATTATTTTATTCCGTTATGTTTATGAAACCAATCTATTGTTTCATGTATACCATCACGTAATCCAGTAAATTCAAAATCTGGTAAAAGTTTTCTTAATCTTGAGTTGTCACATAATTTTATAGATTGACCTACCGATGCATCTTTTTTCCACACAACTTTACCGTTGAAGTTCATATAATCAACTATAATTTCAACGATTTCTTTTATATTTGATGAATCATCACCGGAAATTATAATCGGTTCATCAGATTTATAATTTTGTATCAACCATTCGATAATTTTAGAAACATCTTTAACATAAATAAAATTTCTCATAGGACTACCATCACCATCTATTATAAAATCATCATTATTAACTATGGATTTATAACACCTCTCTATTAAAATTGAAACAACACATCCTCCTCTAAAAATAGGACCGTAAACATTAGATAACATTGGAATTATAGAAGATATACCATATTGAGACTTGTATGTTTTTGATAAAACATTTAATATAATATTCCTATAACCATCCGAATAACAAGATTCATGAGGTTCACCGTTATTTGTTAGCAACGCATTTATAGATGACAAGGAAACTATTTTTTTAATATTCAACATTTGAGATGCTTTAAATATATTCAAATTAATCATAGTATTGTCATAAATATGATCAGCCTGTAAATTTATCATATCAGAATAATTCTTTCTTTGAGCAGCACAATTAATAACTACATCTGGAGAATATTTTCTAAAACAATCTAAAGTCTCGTCTAAACTCTTTAAATTAACATCACTTGAAGATAACTTTATATCACCTTTTAGTTTAGATCCTATTTTTCCAGTTCCACCTAACACTAATGTTTTCATAAATTAATCAATTCCTTCTCTATATAATCAAAAATTTCATCATTATAATGTGGTGATGCGCCAATAAAAAATACTTTATCAAGTACCTTATTTGAATTTTCATATTTTTTATAATCATCCAAATGTTTATAACCAGGGTGTAGTAGAATGTTGCCAGCAAAATAATTTCTTGTCTGTACTTTGATATCTTCAAAATATTTAACCAATTTATCTTTTTGTTCTTTGTCCCTACACACAATTGGTGTACCGAACCAAGATGTTTCTGCATGTTCTAATTCCTTTAGTACTTTAACTCCAACACTGGATTCTTCTAAAATACTTTCCAATCTATGTTTACTATTCCTTCTTTTATCGTGTATATCATCAAACTTATCTAACTGAACCAATCCCAGGGCACCTTGAAAATCTAATGGTTTTAAGTTATATCCTATATTGGTAAAGATATACTTGTGATCTACAATACCGTCATATGTGTCTAACCATTTATCAAATCTATTACCACAAGTTCCACATGCAAGTAAATTAGCAGAACCAACACAATAACAATCTCTACCCCACCAAGCCAAACTTCTAGCGGTAGCAACTATGTCTTCATTATTAGAAGATACCATACCACCTTCTCCAGTTGTAATGTGGTGTGCTGGATAAAATGAACACGATGATGCAATAGTATAATCTGTAAGTAATTTACCTTTCCACTTACTTCCAAGTGAATCACAATTATCCATTATAAGTTCTATACCATATTTATCTTTTATTTCTAATAATCTATCGAAATCTGGTGGATTACCTAATACGGGTGAAATAAATATAGCTCTTGTCCTATCTGTTATTTTTTCTTCCAATAAATCCAAATCAAAATTTAAAGTATCAAATTCAATATCAACAAATACAGGTTTCAATCCATTCTGTACAACCGGTGCTATTGTAGTTGGAAATCCAACGGGTGATAATAATATTTCACCGCCATCTTTCCAACCTAATACTTTTTTTATAGCTGCAATCATAACCAAATTAGCTGAACTGCCACTATTAACCATTACTGAATATTTTTGATTGAACATTCTTGAAAATTTCTTTTCAAACTTGTAAATGTTTTCACCAGAAGATAGCCATTTACCCACTAAAAGTGTGGTGATAGCCTTCTCTATTTCCTTGTTATCCCAATATGGACCTGAATAATATATTGGTGTTTCGCCAGGTATAAATTCTTTATTAGAATTATAAAGATATTTCAATGCATTTTCATCATCGAATATATTATTTATTAAACTATTTATTTGTGCTGTCACACTCATAAGGTAATATCCTTAATTTTTAAATTTAAATATTTTGCTGATTCTCTCATCCAATCCATATAAAGGTCATCTTTCCTAACAGAACCTCTACCGTAATGATAAAAAAATGGAACATCATTTATCCAAGTTTGTTCTCCATTTTTTAAGTTTAATAAATGTTGAGATTTTAAACTATGGTCATTGAAACTATTTTTAAGAACAACATATGATAAGTTTTTTTCTTGACAATATAAAGACAAAGTTCCAGTAACATCCTTATAATGTATATTAGGATATAAATCATCTTTTTCATAAAGATAATTATCAACTATATTTTTTCTTTTGAATATTGTAAATTGAGAAACTGATATATCTATATCATTTCTCCAAGCATGTGTTACAAAAAATTTATCACCTAACATTGGTAGAATGTCACCTACCCACTCATTCAAAAATATGGCATCCGCGTCTAAATAGCAAATATACTTCCTATCACCCTCTCTCACTCCTATGTTCATCGCCTCTGTTTGTGCCCAACTACCTATGGCAACTCCTCTGCCATCAATTTTACAAATATAATCATTATAATGTTCTTCATTTGAATCTATGCCTTGTTCTACACCTTTATGAACTTTTACAGATGATTCATCCTTGAACATATCTTTTAAAATATCATAACCACTATTTTCACCTTCATTTATACCGTTATTCGTTATATGAATAGTATATGGAATATCCTTAACATACTTTTTTATACTCTCTACTAATAATTGTGCATATCCAAATCTATAAAATATCACTATTATAAAATCAATTCCAGATTTATAATTCATTTTCTTTTCCAAATTTCTTTATAGTTTTAACAACTTTAGCAATATCATCATCAGTCAATGATTGATGAATAGGTAACAATAATGTATTCATCATCACCTTTTTGGTAATTGGTAAATCAGTTTTAAATTCTTTGTAATAATCCAATAAATGTAAAGGATAATACCTAAAAGTCGTGTAAATTTCATTTTCTTTTAAATAGTTAGCTAATTCATCTCTATTTTTTTCAACCTGAATCCAGTAGAAATAATAAGAAGATTCTACATAATCAGGAAACTTTGGTGGTATTTTCAACCAACTTAATTTACTAATATTTTCATCATAAAAACAAGATATTTCTTTTCTTCTTTCTATAAATTTATCTACCTTTTTTAATTGTTCAAGTCCTAATGATGACGATAAGTCATTAACGATTGACCTCCTACCATGTGTAGATATTTCAAATTCCCACCATTTTTTATCTATTTTATTAGAAAACCCAGTTGAGCTTTTTAGTCCTAAATATCTTTGTTCTCTTAATTTTATCATATCATATCTACTCTTAGAATATATCAATCCACCATCACCCATTGTCATTACCTTTAATGGATCAAATGACCAAACTCCAAAGTCACCAAATATTCCTACATTTTTACCTTTATATTTTGAAAATGGTGAGCCTGCACTATCTTCTATTAATATCAAATTATATTTATCACATAATTTTACAATTCCATCTATATCACAAGGTAATCCACCATAATGAGTTATAAAAACAGCTTTAGTCTTTGGTGATATTTTACTTTCTATATCTTCGACAGATGGATTTAAAGTTCTTTCATCAACTTCACAAAAAACAGGAGTTGCACCTACCTCTAAAATGGCATTGCCAGCTCCTAAAAAACTCATTGAAGGTAATATAACTTCTTCACCAATAATAAAATCTATATACTCAAAAACTTGAAATATGGCTTCTGAACAAGAATTAGTTAAAGTAACATTTTCAGAACTCACATCTAATTTTGATGATAATTGTTCCTCAAGTTCATTAGTTTTTGAACCTAATCCAATCCAATTGGATTTAAAAATATCTTTAATTAATTCTAACTCTTCTACACCAACAGAAGGTTGAAATATGTTAATCATTTATAACCTTTTATTATATTATTTACCAACTCTAAATCCTCATAAGTATCTATATCAATAGATTCACTTTTGTTCATAGCAACAAAACCAACCTTACCATTTTGTAAGATATAATCATTCATAAAATTTCTAACTTTTGTGATGTAAAATGCACCGTTCTCTTTATACCAAACTGGTCTATCTTGTGACCTACCTCGCCATTTATCACCTAACTCAAAATTAATTGGATTACCATCTTCACCCCAATAAAAAGAAATATCCTCAACTACTGATATAACAGAATCATAACTATCCATCATCTCTAATCCTTCTTCTATGTATTTAGCCAACAACAATGGTAATGTTGGTTGTACTACTATAATTACATCAAAATCATCTTCAACTTCTTTTATAAAATGTTCTATAGCTTCTTCACTTTTACTAAAATCAGTAGCCAATTCTTTTGGTCTGACAATAGTATTTACATCAGATTTTACACAAAAATCTAATATATCACGATCATCCGAACTAACATATACATCATTAGTGATGAGTTTACATTGATCTAAAACATATGATATCAAAGGCTTTCCACCAACATCAATCATATTTTTTTTTGGTATTCTCTTTGAACCCCCCCTAGCTGGAATTAAAATTTTAAAGTTCATATTTACCTTCATATTTACCACCAAAAACTTCAGTAGTATCAAGTCTTTT
Organism: Candidatus Pacearchaeota archaeon; assembly: GCA_002686195.1. The sequence goes on from NZAS01000084.1 coordinate 12,971, forward strand.
TAACATATATGGATTTTTAAAAAAATAATCGCTATCATTGATACCTCTGAACATAGTAAAACCACTTACAAGACCTAACTCTTCACATACATCTACTACTCTACTGTCAACTGCAGTTTTTTCTCCATAAGGATAAGATATAGATTTAACAGTACCACCACATAAATTTTCTATATCATTTATTGAACTCTTGATGTCATCAAATAAAACATCATCCGCCAAAGCAGCTAATGGTTTATGAGATTTACTATGTGTACCTAAAAAACCCCTATTATATAAATCTTTTATCTGATCCTTATCCATATATAATTTAGTAGCTATATCTTTTTCAGGAATAGTTATAAATTCAGAAAATAATTTATCAACCAATCCAGGATTTACAAAATTTAATAAATACTTAATTTTAGCAACTGCTGTATCATCAAATGGATATTGATTTAAAATAGATTTTTTATCTAATGTTTCTATATCTGATGAAAGGAAATATTCAATATCTTCAGTATCAACTTGGGTTCTTAAATACTGTAACTTATGAACGCCAACCAACTTATCATTTATTATTGTATCACTTATTATAGAAAAAAATGCTGGTATTCCCATATCATCTAAAATTGACAATCCAATATCATATGATTCCTTTAACCCGTCATCAAATGTTATTAAACAAGATTTTTCTGGTAAAGTATTTTTCTTCGTTTTTAATACCTTATTTACATCATCTACAGAAACAAATTTATAACCATTTGTACTAATCAATTCCAATTGTTTTTTAAAAAACGAAGGAGTAATTGGATGAATACCCATATGTGGAATTTTATCCCTTATATAATGATAATTAACTACCAATAACATTTTCAGAACCATATTTACTTAAAACATTCATCAATACTTTTTCAGAAAAATCTTTTTTCTTATAGAGATATCTCTGCTTCGAAACATCCTGGACAATTCGTTTTCGTTCACCACTATGATATCTGTAAACTATATTTGAAAATTTATCTATAGCTTTTTTTATTAATTTATAAGTTATATCATAATAATTATCTTTTATATCAATATCAGGTTTAACAATATCTAATATATCACCCGCGTCTACTTTTGAAGTAGCTAAATGAATAGTTATCCCTAAGTAATCGAGTTCATCATTATAAAATGGCCAGAAAAGCGTAGCAGCTCCTCTGTAATATGGTGATAACCCAAGATGTAAATTAATTATCTTATCTTCAAACTCATCACACCAATCATTATTTAATATACCAGTTCCATAAAGTAATATATAATCTGGATTTAATAATTTCACCCAATTTATATTTTCAATTTTATTAATATGTTTTGCTTCTATTTCCTTATGATTTAAATCCGAATGGTCGAAATCAGAATTTAAATATATTCCTTCATATTTATCTAAATTTTTAAAATGTTTTCTGACTAAAGAACTCTCATCTCTTTGTGAATTAAAATAATCATGGTGAGGTTCAAATACAGACCCAATAACATCAAATTTTTCTTTCATGACTTTGACAAAATATTTATGTCTTACCTTGTTTCCTGTCAATATAACTACTTTTAATTTATTAGTGTACCCCATAATAATCCCTATCTCCATACCCATCATGGTTTGTTATGGCCAACATCTCATGGGTATCCATCTCATCAGCAGTTAGAGAAGAATATTCTTCTGTCAAAACATTTTTACCTTTATTTTCATGTTCTCTAAGTGTTATAAAATCACCCTCAACATATGTAAATGGAATTTCTTCCTTACTTATTAATACTTCATCTAATTTTTCACCAGGTCTTAATCCCACTTCTTCAATATTATCTGACATCACCTGTGCTAGTTTTAACATATTGACTGTTTTCATTTTTTTAGATAAAACGAAACCTTCTTCCGTATAAGTTTTTAACATCGCGGTGTGAATTAACTCCGCGGCTTCGTTTTTTGAAAACATCAATCTATTCATCCGTCTATCTGTTAATAGTAAAGCTTTATTTGCATCTTTTAATCTTGACCAAAAAGGTAAAACTGATCCATGACTGTGAGTAACATTTCCAAACCTACAAGTAGAAAATTTACTCCTATCACTATTTGCTTCCATAAACATTTTTTCCATTAATAATTTACTGTATCCATAATTATTGTAAGGTTCACATGCTTTATCAGTACTGATACCTACTGTGACTGGAACATGAAACTCATAAGAACATTCAATAATATTTAAACTCCCTACTATATTTGACTTTACCATTTGTATTGGCGCTATTTCTCCAGTGTCCACATGTTTTAATGCAGCTGTGTGAATAATTACATCTGGTTTAATTTTTGAAATTGTTTTCATCAATGAAAGTTTGTCTTCAACTGAACCTAAAATCACTTCTACTTCATTAAAACTTCGTTTCAAAGATACTTGCATTTTTTCATTTCTACTGTAGCTAAAAAACTTGTAATCATCATAATAATTTTTTATGAAAGAACTACCTATCGTTCCTGAACCACCTGTTATTAAAATTTTTTTCATTTTGTTCTCCTAGTAAGTAATTCTTTTTTGTATAATTTTATTACCGATGTTTATTTTTTTTAAAATATCTATAATCCTACTTGCAGATTTTCCGTCACCATATGGATTTATACAATATTTAACATCTTTTAAAAATTTCTTATCATTTAATATTTTATTTATAGCTCCAGTTATTTCGTATTCTTCATAATCTACATCTATCACGTTTCTTGGTCTCAACCTACCTTGTTGTCTTGTTCCAATATTTATGGTTGGAACTTTAAATGTAGCAGTTTCATGGATACCTGAACTGGAATTTCCTATCAAAGCTGTAGTATAACTTAGTAAAGAAACATAATCTTTCAAAGACAACGTTGTAAAATACTTTATATTACTATTTTTTATTTCTCCTATTATAGCCTGAAAACCTGCATCATTATTTGGATAAATCAAAACACTTTCTACACCACTTTTCTTTACCGCTTTTAAAGTTTCTTTTATTTGTTTTTTAGCATTATGTAATTCCGTTGTAACAGGATGTTGTAAAACTAAAAAAAACTTTTTATGTACATCTATATTAAACTTCTTTTTTATTTCATCTGGAGAACTTATATCAATATCCAACATGGCATCAATTGATGGGCATCCTACAACAAAAATATGTTTAGGTATTTCACCCATTCTAATTAACCTATTTTTAGCATCATTATTACTAACTAAATGATAATGTGAAAATTTACTAACAGCATGTCTAATAGATTCATCAATTGTACCACTTACTTCTCCACCTTGAATATGCACAACCGGTATATTCATATGAGCACCTGCAATTGAAACTGCTAAATTTGCACCTATGTCAAATCCAGATAAAATTATATCTGGTTTGGAATCCTCTATAGCTTTAACTAATCCCATTGTCACACGTCCCAATGCAATAGTCATTTCAGCACCACTATCTCTATCTATATCATCTTCAAACATTTTTATAGTTTTAAAAACTTTAAATCCACCATCTTTTATTTCGTTAATAGTTTTACCGTGACTATCTAATAAATGTATGCCTGTAACAACTAAATCATAATTTAAATGTACATCATCACTTATCAGTTCTAATATAGGTTTAAATCTACTAAAATCTGCTCTTCTTTCTGTAACCACGAATACATTTCTCATTTAAAATCTTCCCATGTTAAATGTCTATCGTCCTTAATATCTTTAATCGCTACCTTTCCAAGTAAAGTTTTATAATGTTCTGCTTTAATATTACCAGTTCCTGGTCTTTTTACCCAAATATTATCTTCACTTAGTTTTTCACCTTTTGATATATCTTTAATAGAAACAACTGTAGCAAAAGCAAAATCCATAGTAACTTGTTCTTCTATAAGCTCTGATTTACTACCACCTCTCATTTTAAAAACTTCTTCACTACCTCTTATCAATTCTCCTAATTCTTTAGTATCCATAGAATTTAATATATCAGGACCTTCTCTATCTTTCGTATCTATGAAGTGTCTTTCTAAAATTGAAGCTCCTAATGCCGTGGCTGCCAAACAAGCATTATTATTTGTTGTATGATCAGATAAACCTATAACAACATTTGGAAAATTATCTTTTAATTCTACCATAGCTCCAAGTCTAACAAGATGAAAGGGTGTTGGATATAAATTAGTAGTATGTAACAAAGCATATTGGATATTATTATCTTCTAATATCTTAACTGTTTTTTTCACACTTTCTATGGTGTTCATACCAGTTGATACTATCATTGGTTTACCAAAAGATGCAACATGTTCTATCAAAGGATAATTATTACACTCACCTGAACCAATTTTATAAGCAGAAACTCCCATCTTTTCTAACCTGTCAGCCGCGGCTCTTGAAAATGGTGTACTTATAAAAATAGCACCTTTCGATTCAACATAATTTTTTAATTCTATTTCATCATCTTCAGATAAAGCACANTCACTCATAATATCATATATTGAAATATCTGAATTACCTGGAATAACCTTTTTAGACTCTCCTGTCATTTCATCATCAATGACGTGAGTTTGATGTTTTATTATTTCTACACCTTGACTACATGCTTCATCAACCAAATGTTTTGCTAAATTCAAATCACCATTATGATTTATACCAATTTCAGCAATAACTAATGGTTTGTGATCAAAACCTATTAATCTATCATTTATTAATATTTTCATTTATTAAAAAAATCTCTATTATTTGTATACCAATCTATTAACTCTGACATGGTTTCTTTTAAAAAACGTTTTGGTTTCCAACCAATACCACGTAACTTATCACTATTTGATAAATAAATTGGATCTTGAAATAGTCTATCATCTACATACTCCACGCAATCATTAAAATCCTTTCCCATATTATCACAAATCATTTTTGTTACTTCCAATACAGTATAGGATTCATCCGTAGATACATTGTAAATATTTTTATTCACACCTTTATCCATAACGACTTCAACGGCATCTACAAAATCATCTACGTTTAAAAAAAATCTAACTTGTTTACCAGAACCATGTATTGGTAATTTTTCATTATCNTGTAACTTACTGATAAAATAAGGTATCAATTTATCAGGAAATTGCATAGTTCCATATGTATTATTTAATCTAACAACTTTCCAATCCAACCCATAACAATAACCATAAGCATGTAAAATAGATTCACCACCAGCTTTAGTTGCAGAGTATGGATTAGTAGGTAAAGTCATTGAATATTCATATAACGGCTCTCCATTTCCAATAACCTCATCTGTACTTAAATGTATTAAAGATGTATTAGTATTAGAACAGTATGTACTAAGATAATGCAAACCTAATATGTTTGTATTTATAAAGTCAACTGGTCTTTCAAATGATTCATCAACGTGTGTTTCAGCGGCTGAATTTATAATCAAATCAAAATCAGTATCTAATTTANCCCACACTTCTTTAGTCTGTAAGCGTTCTATAATTATAGGAATATTTTNAGAACNCAANCTATCAATACAAGATGTATGTCCCAAAGAATCAAATACTACTACTTCGTGATTTTTATTATAAAACCTATTAACCAAATGTGAACCAACAAAACCTGCNCCNCCNGTAACCAATATTTTCATGAGCTNTGCTCTACTCCACTTAAATTTNTAAAAATATNATACCANTACAAACAAAGCTTACGATAATCATACCCTTCCATAAACTTTTTTCTAATATTTTCATTTATCTCAACATTCAATTCATCAAAATTTGATAGTATGTAATCAATTTTTTCTTCTAAGTCCGACCAATCATACTTTACATCAATATATGTTTTACCTGGTTCATATATATCTGGTATAGTTTTAACTAAATCTTGATTAGGTTTTATCATTATAGTTCCATATTGCATACATTCAAAATCTCTGAAACATATTTCTCCCATACCAAATGGTGAAAATGATATTTTAGAGTCCATTAAATTTTTAATATATTCTTCAAATGGTAATCTATCATATATCATATTGTATTTAGATTTTAAAGGTTCTAAGACTTTCCATAACCCCCCTCTATGTTCAGTATAAAGATGACTATTTTGTGATTTATGGTCTTCATTATAATCGTGATTACCTCTGAATATAGCACAAACATCAATACTTTTGTCTTGTTTTATTGGTTGGAAATTTCTATAATTTGGAACAAGTTGTCCAACATTCCAACCTGTAAATTTTATTCTTTTCCACATATCATCAGGAATATCATATGATAAATCTAAATCACTTCCACTACCCCAAAACCACTTATTATGAGCATAGGGAACTTTATACGCATCTTGAGATGGTAACATTTGGTTTTTAAATAAATAAGTAGCATCACTTTGTTCAAATACTTCATAACCACCCATCAACGATGTCGAATCTGAACCCTCGAATAGAAAATAATCACCAGTAATTTTAGATAAATTCTCTAATCCATAGTCAATGCTTTCTTGAAGAGATTTTTTCTTATCAATGAAGTCATGCATTCCAATAAATAGATAATCAAAATCATCGGAGTTAGTAAATTGAATACTATAATCTCTTAAAATATCTTGTATGATACCAAATGGCCTAAAGGTAGGTTCGTTTCTATAAACCGTAGGATTTTGTATTTTTATTTTAATCATCTAAAGAAAAATTCTCCTCTAAAAAAGATTTTACCTTTACCCATCCTTGTCTTGGATATTTAGAGTAAACATTTTTATCACCAAGTATTATTGCTACTCTCAGTATTTCTTTCACCAATTGTACACTAGTATCATTTTCATGACCTTCATATGACAATTCTATTCCATTTTTATTTTTATACTTCATCTCATAATCCCCGCGTATTTTTCATTTTGTTGTTCTTGTTTTTCAATAGTTTTGTTATGTAATATACAAAAAGGTTTTTCTGTAGGTAAATGTGAATACGTCTGAAAACCAGTCAGCATCTCATGTACGGGTTTTTCCCATTTTATATTTGGTCTATTG
>NZAS01000085.1 GCA_002686195.1 Candidatus Pacearchaeota archaeon
CAAATACAAAGCTTGAAATACAAAACCAATGGAGGCTGCGCCTCGATATGCATTCCCACTAGTGGAGTTCTTCCAGCCAGCAGTCCAATCTGTCAAAAATTCTCTAGCTGCATCTACTCCTTGTGTTACCGTGATTCTCGTGGCGACTGTAACTGAATCAGACCCAGAATCATCTTTTCCAGCATGTGCCGGCAGCATGTCAGGGTCAGAGTCTTGCTGATCGCTCCACTTTTGGGATGTGTCTTCTCCTGTCAAATCTTCGTTCGCATACAGATTAAAGAGTGACTCCCATGAGTCAGAATAAAATGTAGGCAACTTATCTTGTATTGTCGCCAATAACTCTTCTTGATAATCTATTTGTGCCTGAAGATCTGCAATTATTTCTTGTAAAATTTCCTCATTTTCATATTCAGTAGCAAGCGTTTCATTATAGATCAAAGGAAAATCAGTAAAAGTGATTTCATATTCCTTGTCTATCGTTCCAGAATCATTCCAATAATCAACATGCAACTGAACATTGCTTGAGCCATTTTCCCAATATTGATATAAATATAAATTATTAAACTGCTCTAAAAACGATTCTAATTGTTCTAATGTGCCAGCATAGGGGCCGATTCTATCACTGATCTTCTTGGAATCATCTATAATATCAGCAACGCTTCCACTAAATGTATCAAATAACAAATCACGATGCATATTATACAAAACAGGGCCCTTAACCCATGGCGCTTCATCTAAATTGTCCGACCAAGCTGTAGTAATATTGTCAACAAAAAATTTATTAAAAACCCCATCAATGTTGTTATAACTACAGTTCTCTGCTGCCACGTCGTAATATTCTTGCATAGCCCCTGTCATAAAGCTAATATAGCTAGCAGTTATCGCTTTGATAACATCTAAAGTATTATCTGTAACCCCTACAGTTGTCACGTATTCTTGATAATGGGGGCCGGCGCCATTTTCTAAGAAATCACTTTGAACATGGGACGAATATGGCATCAGATGAATATCTTGGAATTCGAAACACATCAAACGATAAGAGTCTTCTTCTTGATCTGGGAAGGCGAAATTGCGCAAAACAAGATAAGACTCTTCAGTGGTGCCGTCTACCAACTCTAAACTGACTGCCAATGATCCATTGTAATCCGCAGGAATCACGAAGTCCATTGAAGGATTAGAATCTAATACTCCATACATCATTATTTCTATATCTTCGTCATAATATCCTTCTCTCCATTTTCTTTTAAGCGTCACGTCATCGACAGTTAATTTACTATTGGTAATTTCTTTTCCAAAAAAACTTTCTATTTTAGAAACATCCACAACACCAGCTAAATTGCTGCCGGTGTGCATGAGCTTTTCATAATCAAAATAAAAGAATCCAGCATTCATCAAATAATCTGACTCATAAGAGCCTGTTACATATTCAAGCTCAGTAGCTTCAGTAGATCTCAACGCGATGCTTGTCATATTCCATTTCTCATACAAGAATGTACCTTCTTCAAATTCCAATCCATCATAGGCGCCTGGTTGAGGCTCATATTGTTCTATTGCTGCAGGCTCTCTTAAATCAACGATCTTTGGATTAAGAACCAATTCCTTATGCAATAACCTTCCTTTTCTAACCGCTTTGTTGGCATTAAACAACTTGCGATTAAATCTCATATATAATTGTCCGCTAGGGGTAGTAACAAGTTTCTGTGGCCAAGCTTTTCTCACCACGTTTAAACGAGGCACTAAATCTGGTTCGGTGCCGTATTTTTCCAACACAAACGAAACGCTATCCACAACGCTTTCTAAAACTGTATCTGTTTTCGCTTTGGTTTGATATTCTTCTAACAAATCATTAAATGATTCAGTAATATCCTGATGAGTTATTCCATCGGGCGTATAATATTGCGACATTATAGATTGTAAAGGAACGCCATCAAACGGATCTCTTTCTTTATCTACCCAAATAATCTCAGCTTGGCCGGCAAGTTCATAATCTTCAATAACAACTTCATAAGAAATTTCACTAACATTCTGATTTAATAAAACAGGATTTTCTTGCTCTTCTTCAATGTCTGTCGATGAATCGGAATAATCAAGAGTGGAAGAAAAAGCAAAAACAGTGAGACTATTTAAATCATTCCAACTTTCAATCACATTTGTCTGTCCCATGTCGGCATATAAATCAGCAATATCACTCAATGTCTCCGACAACGTAACTTCTGCCAACATCTTCAGGATCCGATTGCCCGCTTCATCATAAAGATAATTGTCGGTTGCTGTGAATTCTGAAAAGCTTAGTTGTTGGTATTCTCCCGCAACATCAATCATTCTGTATCCTAGCTCTTCCCATCCCGAATGGGCGCCGGCTACATAATTAGTTGCATGCAAATAGCTAAATATGTTATTACCCGTTTTCTGAATGATCTCCTCTGCGTAGTCTGAAGATATTACAAGGAAGAGGTAATAAGACAACTCTGCTAATCTTTCTTTAAGAGTGTCTTCGTCTTCATCTTCTGCCATTGTTATATAAAGCCCTAATTGCACTATTAATTTGCCATTAAAAACTTTTACTTTTTCGATACTTGGTGTGGGAAGATATTCTCCAAAATTCTTACGAGTATCTCCTCTTAAAATTAACTTTGACATATTTCAGGCTCCGTAGCTTGTCCATAGATGTCAACGAAAACAGCGGTATCATCGTCTTCGTCACATTCAATATCCATATCTATGTAATAAGATTCTTTATTAAATTGGCTAGCTCCTCGGCACGCTATCTCGTGATTAACTGCGAGATCCGTGTCAACATCAAAATAATATTCGACGGTGCCAGATGTAACAGTATCAGGCGAAACCGATTCTTGAAAGGGAGAAACCATGAACCCATTTTCTATCTGAGGTATTAATGTTCTAAAATATTTTCGCTCTAAAGTATCCTTTTCATTAGGAGCCGAACCAGTTAAAATCTCAAACACTTCCATATCAAAATTTTCAGTTAAAATCTGAGTGTTTACCTCGTCTACATATAACAAAGCATCATCAGCTTCAAAAACAATAATCCGATTATCATAAAAGGTTCCATCGACTGTGTCAATAATATCTCGTACATTCTCCGGATTAACTTCAAAAGATGCTTCCTCCGTAGTTAATGTATAATTTAATGTCATATTGATCTGAGGAGTTCGCTCTGAATTTTTAACATCAATGGCAGTCGAAGAAGAAATGCGCCCACTAAGGGGTACAACCTTCCATGCTGGTGCTAGCTGAGTATCAGCACTTAAATGTGCATCTCCGATTACTGAATTAAAATGAAAAATATCCTGGGCAGGAGTTACCACTGTTGGTGTTACATCTACTTCAAAATAATTTAATGAACCATCCGTAGGAAAGGAACCCGACTCAATATCTCGAAACAACACAAAGCTTTCCAAATATTGAGTATCTTCTTTGATTCGCTTATGAATCTCATTTTGAGTCTCAGTTACGCCGGCGTACTTTCCATCATACAAAACATTATCATCGAGAAATGAATAATATACGGGCTTAAATGTGCCAATAGAAAGCAAGTAATGACCATATGGAGTCAACTTTAAATCATAAACGCGCTCTTTTTTATTAAGAAATTTTGCCATAGTTTAACTCTCTTCGGTTAGTCGCCTATTTCGGGCGCCAGTAGTACTTAAGTCTCCAACGGGGGTTGTTTGAGGTGCATCGACAGCAGAACCTTCTGGTTTTTCATACAAGACTTGCGCCTCAAATTTAACTAGCTCAACAAATGATACATAATCGTATGGCCAGTTAAAAGATATATTATAATCATCGTTACCATCGGCACGATTTTGACTTATTCGATTATGTAGAGGACCTGGCAAGTCAAAAGTTGCATTGCCGCCGGCGGTATTTGCTTGAGGAACCACTTGATCAAAATAATCTGTTTGGGATTTTTGATGGACTTTAAATACCATCCATCGCAGGTTTTCGTTGTCCATAAGGTTATTCTCGTATAACAATTCGGTATTCATTAAATCATGTGCGGTAGATTGAACCTGGAATTCCATCTTTTTATAATTTCGAGGAGCAAGATTTTGCCAGATATAGGAAAGATCATCTTTATCTAATTTGTATTCAAACTCAAACATATACATCACAATCGGATCGACACTATCATTACTAAGAAAATCGAACTGTGGAGGTAACACATACCTATCCATCTTTTGCAGTAAGAGTCTGATTGATTCGCCGGCAGCATCCAACGAATCTCCAGCGAGGCTACCCCTAGTTGCGGCACGAGCGGCGGAAAATCTTTCTTGTGAAATTTCAATAAACTTCTTCTTAGTGGCAGCTAAAGTATTGCTCATTCGAGATCTCTCAGTGCTATCCATGTCTCCCACTTCTAGAATATAGGGCACTGCCACAATTGCTTCTTTAAGAGTTCGGGATTCCGCTAGTTCTCCCAGGCGCACCTTATCTGTATTCTCTTTAAATCCAAATAAATCAGTTAAAGATTTCATTTTCTTATACAATCTTTGACCTTGGAAGGCACTATTGTCGTTATAAACAGAGCCAGAAAGTATCACATCATAATGATTCTTAAGCCAATCGTTTGGAATGTCATCTATTTCTAAGAAAATTCCTTTGTTGGGATCTGGTTCGATAATACCAAATTGATGCCACATGCCACGTGGAACGGAACCGGAGCCATAATTAGCCGGAAGCGTAACACCGCTGCCCGACACCAAAGGCTTAAAACCAGTGTCGTTAAAATTTAACATTGGAGTTTCAAACTTGGACTGAATAACCCAGCGTTTACCTATTGTTTGGTTGCGTGACATATTTTGATTGCCGAACTTGTCCATTTCTTGCAAAGATACGCTTTCCACTCCAAATAAGTTAACGCTAGCGCTTAACTGCATAGAATTTCCATTAACAACAGACGAGTTGTAAGGGGTTTTAAGGAGCACATCGCCTGTTTTGTAATCAGCACTAATCCAATTTGGAAGGAGTACATTGTAGGGCTCGCCGCCGCTAGATCGGATCCGTGCGCCGGGGTCAACACGCCAAAAAACTGTATCCATTTCGGCAAGGATCTTATCAAGAGTATACTCTCGATTGTCTACAGGGCGAAAAATAAAGTCCACCCAAGATTCTCCATGATAGTAAGGAGGAGTATATGCCCAATTAAATCCGTTAAAACAATCAATAGGCACTTGATTAATTACATTGTTGTCGTCCTGGTCTCCTCCGCCTGGGCGGCCGCCAATATTTGGACCAAAAGCAGAAGGACGACTGTACATCGTAAATGATTCTCTGAGTGCATCGTTTTGGCGAGGATCCTGTGGCAATGGAAAGCCTTCGCCAGGGTAAAGATATTTCACCGCAGTACCAAGGGCGCCTGTGATGCGCGCGCCACCAAATTTAGAATATCCATCATTGCCGGGCGGATTGTAGGCTCCACTTTCATAAGTATAAACACGTGAGCCGCTCATGCTACGTCTAATTTTTAGACGGGCACCGTACACTGCNCCGGACATTAAATGTCAATGTATCTGAGATAATTCCGGACTGTAGTTTTGAAAAAGTCCTATCTTTTAAGAAAAAGTTACCCACTTCTCCAAAGAAATTATTAGCCATCTTACTGTAAGTCTTATCAGCATCTCCGATACTTAAAGATGCGGTAACATCAAGTGCTGCGGAGGGGTGAGGTTCTACATCAAACAAATCTATATTTTTTAGTGTAGTGCCTGGATTAATAATTGTTTCGAACGGCAACCTCACATTAAAATAGCTGCCTGATCCATCCCATGATGTTGCGCCGGCGCCGGGCGCGGCACTGGGATCAGTTGTAAGCGCCCAATGTGTCTGTTCTGCTCCATAAGCTTGTCGATATATCGAAGACGTGGCTGTAATAAGCGGCCAATCTACAGCTATGCCTGATTTAATAGAATTATACAGAATTCCGGGAGCGAACAAAGGCTGCATAATTGGTCTTAAGCCTCCTCCTTGCTTTGATATCAACTCAGAAGGGGTTGGCTCATAACGAGTATCGATGCGGCTGCCTGCTGATGCGGGAGTCGGGCGAACCGAAGTGTATACTCCGCTCCCAGTTACCAAGAATCCGCTGCCAAAAGATTTAGAAAATTGGGAAACCAAATCCAAAGTTCGTTGTGCTGGATAAAATCCTTTATATGGGTTAAGCCGGATGGCGGCGCTACAAACTAATTTGATTTCTGTTGCCTTGAGAGAAGTAAGCTCCTTAATATTCAAAAATCCTCTCATAAAATCAGAGTTAGAATAATCTTTATAAAATGTAGACTGAGAACTATTATATGCTGTACCTACGATCTCAAATGTATCTGTTTTACCTTCATTGAACAACCCATAAGTCAGATAATCATGCACATGTTCACTAACGCGGAACTCCGGAACAAGAGAGAAATCTTTTGCAATCAATTTCAAATCATGGCTATAGTTTGAGTAATCAGTAAACCATGGTTTTGATGGATGAGATTCAAAAACAGAAGCCGTCCCATTTTGTTTAATAATGCCAGCATTAGCTGGGGCATCCCAATATGCTTCGCCGGCATATATATCGTCCACCAACCAGTGGCGGCTGCCTGTAAAATAGTTTACAGCAAAGGCATCGCCTAGGGATTTGGGAGTTACGATTACAGAAGAGTTTTGTAATATACTAATACCACTAGGCGCCACCAATGAATGTGGAAGCAGGTTCATGTGCTTTCGAGAATATAGCCCACCAACCGTCAGATTGCGAACTTTCTTTGCGCGGCTACTCTTAACAATGACACCTGAGTCATCGATGTTCGGCCGGGGCGTCGTTGGCGATGGACTATTAATATTCAAATATGGGAGAGTAGGGAAAGCAAAAGAATAATCATTTTGCAACTCACCACAAGAGCCCGTTCCCTTTAATGTTTTGCCGCTGCTAAACGCCTTATTAGACGCCAAAGAAGGTTGAGTTCGGGTAAGAAAATCAGTTTGTGCATCCAACAGCCAACAACTTTGACTAATATTGCTAACCCCAAAAGAGTTGCTTATCGCAGAACCAATACTGTTACGAGACTGGGGCTGTGCAGGGTAATTACCTGATTCATCAAGGGCGCCTCTAAGATTGCGCCAATATAGATTGTCATATTCGATCCGTTGCAGCGAAGAAGTATAGAACTCGTTATATAAAGAAGGAAATAAGGCTTCTCTGTATAATACCCAGTTAACATTATATGAATTCGTTTCTAATGTACTCCAAACATCCTCAAAAGGAGTTACTATATCACCCTGATTAGGGAAACACAAATTATCTAATCGATTTTCATCAAAGAAAATTTCCAAATTAGTGTTCCCGGCTTTGATGGTTGCGTTGTTTACGCCATCAGCCAAGAAGTTGACTAAAGTAGGGCGCCCTTTCATGGAAAGAGGAGTAAGCCTATATTGAACTAATGTGTTGTCGGCGCCGGAAATTGCTGTTATTACGTTGTCTTTTCTTTCTTTGAGAAGAATTGGATTATTAGATTGTCGATTCTTTCGCCAGTTCCAGCCAAGAAAGTTTCCTCTCTTAAACATAAGAAGGTTAAAATAGTTTACAGTTCCACCAAGTGGAGTTGAACTAATAGGAAAAGCGCTCTCACTTGTATAGGTATTAAAAGGAGAGGTGGCTGGAAATCCTATCACGTTATGAGGAGAACCACTCACCGGATCAATACATCGAATATTTAAAGTAGGCACCTGGCGCAAATATGGACTAACATAAGTAATATCCACAGGGGAAGCAGCATCTTCATGTGGCTCAATAAGTCCGTCTCCTATCATTCCCACATTGCTAGCAGTAATAAACTCAAAATAAGGAACATACCCTGCAGACGTAGAATAAAACCCTTCGGTTGTTGTTTGAATAGGAGCAAAGCGTGCATATCGCAAATCAACCAACGAAGCAGTGCCTAGCGAGCCAGTAAACCACGAGTATTGTTTATCGGAACGCGGGATCGGATGTGTGACATAAAAGTTATCATACTGAGCAGCGGAAACGAAAGCGACAGTGGGAGGGTTAAAAATATTTGGGTTTACTGATTGGCTTGTATATTTCAACGTTCTTTTGGTATTTCTATGTACCTTATGAAAACCAGGATATTGAGTAAACGAAGCTCCTGGTCCGCCGGCAGTTTGTTCTGGGCCGTCGATTACTGCTGTCGTTCCTGTAATCCACAAAGAATCTCTACCAAATCGTGCTGTATGTCGAGAAAGCTGAGAGCGTAACCCATAATCCTTTGCGTGAATATCCGTAACACGGATGCCAGGGATTCCTTCACCAACTGGCTCTGAAAGAGTTCCGCTGGGACCCTGGGAAGGCTTAATTACAGTTAGATTTCTATTGTTTATAGACACATAAGGAGAGAATTCAGAACTGCGAATATCTTCAAACCCTCGTGACATTACTTCCCAACCACCACAATTTGCAAACCTGCCCACTATAACAGTTTGATGTCCCGATCCAGTAAACTGGGTAGGCGCATAAGTTAATCCGAAATCGAAGTGCCCTTCTGCTCCACGATGCCAGTTAATGAACGTATTAATAACATTTGCTTTTTTGGGCAAAAAACTGCCGGTAGTTCCGCCGGTAAAAGCGGCAGCAATAGTAGCATCCCCACCATCAATATCTGTGACAATGGCGGTATTTCCTCGCACCCCGGATCCCGTCATCTGAGTTAAAGTGAGCGTATCGCCATTTCTGAGAGAATAAATGTTAATATCCCCATTATTATAAGCCAGGTCTAAAGCTTCGTCCAGTTCAATCGCAATTTGACGTGGAATGTCTGCAACACCCGAAGATGCACTTCCGAAACGATACTCCGTAGGAGAATCTCGTACTGCTGTAGTGATCGAAGTGTCACACGTAAAGGTGACGGTAGGGTGTGTCTCATCAGTTAACTGAATATATTCGCCATTAAGGTTGCCGGGAACAAGAGTCAAAATCTCAATAGTAGCGGTTGCTTGCGACAAAGGCACCGAAAGATCAATCGTGGGCAACTGATCAAGAAAACGACGAGGGTTAGAATAAGCTCCAACCGTATTAACAACTTCGTATTGTTGGCTATAGTTTCCTAAAATCGTAGAACCCGTTGTATGGTGAATATTACGAATGTTCACCGGACGCTTAGCAACAAAGTCTCTATAGTATACTGCCTTTTCGGAAGCCGTCATCGGATAAGGGCGCGCCCCAACGTCATTAGCTTCTGGCCATGGATAATCCGGACCTACCATGCCGATAGCTCCGCTAAGTGTTACATCGTTGCATTGTCCCAAAAGGATCTTCCAAGCTTCAGGACGCGTGAGATAGGTGTCCAAAGTGGGGCCCTTGTTGATGGCAATATGTCGCGACTGGTGACCACCCACTGCATAATTCGTAAAAGGCCCCTGCATAGGAATTTCCATCTCGGCGCCGTAAGAATCATGATGGAGGTTGGTAATCTCTAGAGATGAACTAACTCTTTCCACCACTCTCTTGTTATATCCAGTAGTTACAGAAGAACTAATCACATTGAAGGGGAAAGCAAAAGTTGATTTAAGGCTATTGTACCCAAAGCCATTTTGCCACTTTCTACCATGATTAACCTTAAAGACTCTCTTAATCTTGGTTGTCGGATATTCCTTAAGAGTTTCTCTATAGGTTTCTCTCAGCCCCTCTAAAGAATCTTCGAAAGCCGTCAAAACGTTTAACGGAATAAATCTTCCATCGGTAGTATTAACCGGGCCAGCTGGGCGTAGAGCGGTGTAAGTAAACTGAATGTTTTTGTTTTCTTTGAAGTTTGTGCCGCCTTTATAAATACTAGCATTGGGCTTCCCCATATCCAACTTGTATGTTTTAGCAAAAGCTCTGCCGGCGAAACCTCTGCCTTTATATTTAACGCCGCCAACTGTTGACAAAACGGGAAGGCTTTGGCTTAAATTGGGACTAGCAGCTACAGTATCACGAATTTTATCTCTCTGAGTGTCTACCGATGGATTACCCGAAGTAATCGATGGTGCGCTTCTTTCGGCTCTTAGATGCCAATAGGTGCCACTAATATTAGTACGACGGGGAGAAGAAGGGAGAGGAGAAGATCCCTTCGGAAAAGGATAAAGTTTTTCACCGATACCGCTAAATGCTGCCGCTGGATCACTTGGTTTAAATTCTAATGTAGGAAATTTTGTTTGATATTTGTTTCTTTCTAAAACATGACTTTCAACAATATTCAAGACTCCATCTGCAAATTGAGCAGAGCCTGGTATTAATTGACTAATAATAGAAGTAAGAGATTCGTCAAACCATTTGTAATAATTAAGATATTTTTCAACATCTTTAATATCTGTCACCTTGCGAAAGAAGATCTCTCTCAGCTTCTCTAAAGCTTTATAGCGTTCACGATATCGATTAACTGGCTCTCCAATAACATTATTAAAATCAACGACACCAGCAAAGAATTTAAGCATTTCTTCCGAAATTGCGTTATACATGCTCTTTTCAAGCGCAAAGAAAAAGTTCGGAACAGTTTGATCCACTCCAAATACTTTATCGTCATCATCTAATACCTGCACCATGTCTGAAGAAACAGCAATTTGAGGATCAATAAACTTATATGTATTGCTTAATTTGCTTTCAATTGCCTCAACTGATGAAGTCTGGAACCCTTTGCCCAAGCCCGTAAGTTGATATCCGGTAATGTTGCCAAGCCATCCATAATTGTCTCTCATAAACGCTGAACCAGAACTCATATCTGTTACATTAAAGGAGCCTGCCGCATTTGAACTGGTGACATTTGAGAAATCCCAACTAAGTGCCAATGTGTTTAGATTCAAGATCTCCAGATTTCCGTCATTGGGATCCTTGGGTGAAATCTCCATATACGAGCCAGAGATTCCTTGATTCGTTATGTCAAACAAATGTTGATCTAAATCACGATCATTAATGTATTTAGTCCAATATTTAAGGCTAGATACCTCAACATCGCTCTTCTTAAGAGTGGCGCCTGTCAAGTTTGTCTTATGTGCTCCCGCATAAAGGCGCTTGGCAGAGCCCAATATTTGATTTCCGCGAGCTTTAGTGATCGAGCCAGTAAGCGAGAAGCTATCTTGCACCGTCCCCAAGTAGGTGTTAACACCTCTGAAAAACAAATCATAGGTGTAGTCTGTGGATCCCGAAACTATTTCCGTAACAGGATAGTTACTTGGCTTTATCCTTACCGAAAGATTCCATCGATCATTGTCATAAGTACCCAAGAAAGTGCTGCTTGTCAATTCAGGAAAATAACTAGGAGAATTAGAAGAGGTTAATTTGAAATAAACATTTTTAGACCATGGACTATCGCGTACTGCCAGTACTTGAAAATTAGCATAATCTAAATCTACCCACGTGGTATCCACGCCGCTTAAAGAGTCAGCGCTGCCTGTGTCAACTGTGTGCATCCCAAACAGTGATACAGGGAGAAACTCTCTGTCAAAGGGTGCATCTTCCTGTTTAAATGCGGGAAAAAAGATGTCTGACTCGACAGTAAAACCATATTTATTCTCATAACCAGAGCCTTGACTACCAGAAATATAGCCTAAACTATCAGCATTTGATGCGTTTTGCGCTTGATAAACTGTTCCCGTTAGATTGTTTTTATAGTTAAAATTAGCGCTTTTCTTGTCAACAATCGTTTGTATCAAATTATCTTTTAATTCATATTTTTGATCGTTGTAATAAGCGTTAAGGCGTAATATTTCCTCATTAAGATTAAAACAGCTTAATACATTTCTTATTGCCTTTGATGTTCCTTTTGCCTTAAAGATGTTTGCTAAGTTATTATAAAGATTTAAATAAATCATATTTTTCATATTATTTAAATCAGATTCAAAAAGCATAGTCTGATCTCTATTCTTAAACCTCTCCAACACATCCGAATCTATAAAGATTTCAGGAGTATACAACCCCAAAGACTGGGGCATATGCTGCGCGAAAGGCAACGGAATATAAGACGAACTAGTGTATGTCTGACTGCGGAATTTTGGTACTTGTGAAATTAATGTATAAAGTGAATCAAAGTACGTTCCCACAATATGACAAATAATCTGCAGATTTCCATGTTCTGTTGCTTCATGATCTTCTACAATCCAACTTGGAATCATGCTCAAAAGTGAAGCAACATTAGTATTGTCGTGATAAGAGCCACTGTTTAATAGCCCTGTTTTTAATGTCGCGATATCTGGATGAGAAGATCTAATAATGGGATCGGGGTACTCTACATTTGCTGCGCTGGCTGAAACTATTGCTGAGCCAGTATTGCGTGAGGTTGCTGTATATCCTGTCCAAGTCCCGTTAGTGATACGTCCACTGTAATCTAGTACAACTCTATCGATAGAGGAAGTTTGTGTTATACCTTCGTTAAATTTATAATAAACACCCAATGTGGTGTTAGATATATCTGTATTAGTGCCGCCATTTACAGGAACAAACCAATTTTTTGCTATCTCATGAGAATTTCTTCTTACTTTCCAGAATCGAAATTCATCCATAGAGCCACTTAACTTGCCGGCGCCGGCTAAGTTAGAAGGTGCGCCGGCGGTTCCAGAAGGCGCAATTAAAAGTCCTCCAATGCGGGCTTTCATTTTTTTAGACTGTAATTCGTTTAAAGTAATGGAAGAATAAGTATTAGTATCATCTAATTGTCCATCAACATATAATTTAGCAATAAAATCAGAGCCACTATTATACAATGCCAAACTATAGAATTTCCAATCGGCAAGCGATCCCGTTGTAACTGTATTTCCGATTGATTGTTCAAAAATTCCAGTAGTTCCCGACTGTGCAGTTATTAGAAAAGGAGACGTGGCGCTACTAGTAAGAGCAATCGTAAAACGCCCGTAATCCGCACTAGAGGAATTTTCGGCATTCCACATATCAAAAACAACTTGTTTTTCAGTTAAAGCACTGTCTAGC
>NZAS01000086.1 GCA_002686195.1 Candidatus Pacearchaeota archaeon
ATGGCCTCGGTCTTGTTAGCGTATGGTGTGAGAGTCTCTTTCTTTTTCATCATGTTTATAGTATACCACATTCAGTAGGGTTTGTCAAGGAAAATCGTCACCTCTAAGTCCTTGATTTCAAACGATTTTCAAAAAAAATTGACAATCATCCGTTGGCGGGGCCGGGCAGTTGAGGATAAATAACACGGTTTTCATCATTAATCATATAATCATCATTCCAGTTAAACGCTTCCTTTACTACGGGAGCAGAAAGTCCCTTGTAGACTTGATGCAACTTCTTGTCTTTTGCCGCAACAAGAACGGCTGCTTCATTCTTATGAAGACCTTCTAACATCTGTACAAACATCATTTCACGTTTGTTTTGTGGTAGAGAGGCATTCCCACCCACAATAAAATGATAAAGCTTTCTTACTTCAAAGGATAAAACAGTATGTTCCGTTCCTTCGGGGGCTTCATTTTGAACATATGGAACGTCACCATAAGGTAGAGCCCATATAATCTTAGGATCAAAAGAAGATTTTATTATTTGTCTAAGAGATTCCGAGTTATTTTGTCTCAAATATGAAACCTTATCTTTCTTTGATTTGATTTTACCTAAGTTTAGTAAAATTTCTGAAAATAGTGGTGTATAATTAGTATAAGCCATTGAAGTTCTCCTTTAAAATTCGTTTATCAATTCGGTAAGATTTTTAAGTCTCTTTTGTATAAAATAGTTTAGTAATTTGCTACGATCCCCGTGTGAAGAAGAACGATATGTTTCCAATATTTCATCTGAAAGTCCAGAAGGAATATATGTAAGATCAATCAATTTTTGGTTTCGTTGATAATTTCTCTTAACTTCATCATTTGGAGCAACATCATTAAAATCATGTTCCATCCACGAATTAATTTTATTCTTACGCAATGGATGTTGACGCAAGCCATCAATAAATGTATTGTCCGGTGAAAGAACATTAGGAATCCCATCACTAGAATCGCCCCTGAAAACATGTTCTTTGAGATGTCCAACAGGATTAGCGCCATTCACCATTTTTTTGGTGATAGGACTATACTGTTTAACGTTTGGGAATTTTTGTAATTGGATAAAATCTTTATCACCAGATAATATTATAATTTCTTCATTATATTCAGAGCAAAGTGTAGCAATAATATCGTCAGCTTCTGCACCATACACCTCTAAAAACTTGTAAGGCATATTATCTTTAATTTCTTCCTTAATAATATTAAGACAATCAAAAATGGCGTCCCAATCTTGAGAAGAAGCTTCTCTAGTCTTTCTTCTATTGTATTTATATTGTGGAAAATAGTCACGTCTCCAATAATGCTTGGAGTCATAACACAAAACCAATTCACCAAATTCTGATATAAAACGCGAGCGATACATCCGTAAAGAATTAAGTATCATATACCGAACCATTTTTTCATCTGGTTCTGTTTCTTTAGATATATACATTTGCATCATGACGTTTGCCATCATGATTTGACTCATATCAACTAAAATAATTTTACTATTCCTTCTTCATTACTATATGATTCATGACACTTCTGGGTCATCATCATTATCTTCTCTTATTTCATCTATGATTAATTTAAGATCATCAATATTACCACCAGAATTGAATATTGTTTCAAATAAAATATCCATTATTTTAGTCATATTAGTATTTAATGACTTTTCTTTTAATAGGGCTGCTCGAACCATTTCTATTATAAAACTCATATTCCGTACAAAAGAATCTTTTTCTACATTAATTTCATTCTCTCTTATGGTGTGAATCATCTGTACTATTACTGTCTGTGTAAGATTATTAACAAAATCAATATTTTCTTGTAATTGAATAGCATCGTCAGCCAGCTTTATTTTTCTTTTAACATTGCTAGATTTTTTCCATGGGCCTTGAATTACTTCAGCGCTTTGTGTCTTATTTTCTTCTGACATTTTCCATTTCCCTATCTTCCTCTAACATTTCTTGTGTATATACACAACCCATATCAGGATAATATACATTAACATTTCGTTTTACTTCTCCTTTTTTGGACCCATGCCAATAATAACTTAATGCAACAGAACGATATGAAATTTTCTTTTCCTGATGTTCTCCAAAAAACCTATCTGTCCAATCTCCATCTTTCAAATATTGATTCATAGAACGAATATAAGATTCGTGGTTTACTAATTTTGATTTAGAACCTTTTATTTTTTGACGGACAGCTTGACGTTCTGTCGATGCAAACTCTTTCTGTGTTTTAATCCATTTTTTAACTTTATCAGGATGCAAAGGATGATTTTTTGATAAATTTTGTAAAGTAGAATGTAACCCCTTCTGACCATAATTAGAATTTTTCTTTGCTCGAGCCGCTCTTGCTTTTTCAAGTCGTTTTATAGCTGCTCGACGTTGAACCTCAGTCATGGGTTTACGCTTCTTTCGTTTCTTAGGCGCTTGCCATGAACTATTATCAGTCTCAACAATTATTTTACGTTTTGCCATGATCATTTAAATCCAAATTCTTCAACTCTTTTTTTGTTTTCTCTTTGTATCCTACGTTTACTAGCTGCCCTTGTTAGTCTGCGTTTTTCTCCTTTGGACATATAATATTCTCGTTTTCTCAATTCATTAAAAAATCCATCATCTTCTAATTTCTTCTTTAAAATACGAATAGCCTTATCTACATTGTTATTACGAACTTCAACTCTCATTATTTAATTCCCAATCTAATACTATGAATGCCGGGTGCGTCTTTAAGAGCATCCTTGATATGCTTTTCAAGTTCTTCAATTCGATTTTCAAGCACATTGATAGCGGTGTATAAATGTCCTGTATTGTGTTTTTGAATTCTTGATCTTATGATCTCTATTTCCAATTCAAGCATTCTCATATGTGCTATGGGGTCATGATAATATACGTCGTTATTCATTTCAAAATTCCTATATGTAATTCATAAAATTTAAGGGGTCTTCTGTAAGGGTTTCTGACAACTTTTTAAAGTTTTGGCAATAATTTCTGAAATGGGAACCAATTCTAATTCACCATCTTTATCTCTTACAGTTTTAATAAATCCGTCTCTATCCAATGCAGATATAAGCTCGTGTACTATATTTTCAACCAAAATTTTTCTACCCCAATTTTTCCCTATCAAATAAGTCGCAAACATAGGTAAAATAGCAATAATTGTATGTAAATATATATTCATTTTTAAGGTTCCATGTTTAATTTGTGTTTATATTGTACCACATAAAATAAGCTTTGTCAAGTACTTTTATACGCAAAGTCCTATTATTTAGTATTTTGATTTTAAAGTTGATTCAAATACCATTCTAGATACAGGTCTTCATTTAAAATAATGTAATTGTTACAATTACCATAAGTTTTTATGTGCGTATATACACGTTTTGGTGCATATTTTTCTACCATGATTCTCCAGAAAGCAATTGGTTCAACGGTACAATGTGCGTTTTCTCCATTTGGAAGAACAGCGAGTGCTGGTTTAGTACATATTGCAAGGAACACAAATTTCTCTGCTCGAGAAAATATGTTATCAAAGGCCTTTGGCAGATGTTCCTTTGGTATATGTTCCATTACATCTGTAGAATATACACCATCAAAGGGCCCGTCTGGTAGTTCTTCATATTCTGGAATAGCAGGATCATAAAGGGAAGGCATAACACCCAATTCTTCGTGATGATTCCATTTCGTATATTGAAGTCCTTTACCACAACCATAATCTAATAGAGTTGTAGCTTTGGTATCCTTTACTAAATCTACAATATGGTGTAGTTGTGGTTTCAAATTGTTGCCGGGATACCTTGTGTTCAATTCGACATGAAATTGTTTATATTGTTCAATCCACCAATTTGTCATGTATCCTCACAAAATAATCTGCATCAACCACTACTAAGGGTTTTTGGTTGTTTCGTTTAATAAAAACAATAGGTTCATAGTCACCAGAATTGAATTCTGCTTGTTCATATGCCTTCCACACATTAAGTGATTCTTGGTTTTTGCATTCAATTGCAAACGGAAACTTTTTTCTGGCAACCTGAGCCATCATAATATCCTCACCAGCCGCACCCATAGAACGACTCTCAATATCTTCTGGATGAATATCTAATTTCTCAATTAGAAGATCGCGTACCCACTGTTGAAACTTTCGGCCTTTTTGTTTGCGTGATTGTGGTTTCATTTCTTTTTTGATTTTTCAAATAACTTGTCTATAACCTTTTTGCCTGTGTAAATTAATGCCACCAACACTAATACTATAAATGCATCACCATACCACGGCAAATCAGTATTGAGACTTACTCCACCAATATTTAATCCCTCATCAACTGGTATTGCTTGTTGTTCAACAGTCACTGAAGAAACTCCACCTGTAGGATCATTATCAATTGTTATAGTTTTAGTGTTCGCCATTATAGATATTCTCCAAAAATTATATTGATATGATCAACCGCATCTTCCGTTTTCCTAAACAGTATGGAAGTGTAATCAAATGCAGGATGAAAATGAACAAGCTCATCATCACTCACAATCCATGTTGGTTTTTGAAATGAATATGCCCACGCAATTTCAGTTACCGTTCCATAGGACGGCCGGCGCTTATTAATATATTCCGGCAACCATGCGAGAACGCCGTCGCACCTCTTAACGTCAAGAAAATTCTTAGTAATGATACGTTTCTTGATTTCAGAAGTTGGCCAACTCACTTCCTCGGCACGATATGGATTAATGCCTTTAATGCCAGAAAGAAAACTACCTTTTACTTTATTTCGCCAATCGTTAATTTCACTATCGTTGCAGTCTTCAATTGGGCCTGCTAGGTAAATGTTAATCATCATAATATTCCTCTTCTATCCATTCAATATTGTCTTCAAACTCTTCATCTTGAGAAAACTCTTCGCCACAAAACGGGCAATAATTTATTATATAAAATCGTTTTTCCATGAAATGTTTTAATTGAAACTCCGCTTCACAGGAGATACATATTAATAATTTCATTATAAACCAATTTCTCTCATACCAGTTAATGGAACCAAATCTACTACTTCACATACACCACCTGTGCAAGCAAGTTCTTGACTTCCTGTTGTCATATCTGTTTTTTCATATTCTGACAATATAGACCAATCAACATTCTTCGGCATAAGACTAAGAAGTTTTTCATATTCTTCTTTTTTAATGTCTTGATAGGGGGCTTGTTTATATACGTGCTCTGAAAACGGAAGAAAACTAACTCCACTCATAACGTCAAAATGTTTATAAACCCAGGCTCCAACCTCCAACCATTCTTCTTCCTTGACAGAAATTGTTACAGAAGGCTTGTGCTCACACCAATGATTTTGGTAAATTAACCACAATTCCAATTGTTCAATCGCACTCATATCATTACGAAAAATGGATTCTTTATCAGCCTTCATGGGAAACGAAAATACTGCCGTATGGCTTGGATTCATTATATCATCTTCCACAGGAAATCCAGCGTCCTTCATCATCTTTGTAAGAGGGTCTTTCTTATCTCCTCGCACCGTTCTAATATAGTAAGGATTATGCCTTGCGTGGATACCAGATGCAGCATCAACCAATTGGCTAACCGTCCCAGAGGGTTTAATACACGTTAAAGCGACACTTTGATTGATTCCTATCTTTTTCGCAAATTCTGCATTAGTTTTTATTGATTCTTCTCTCAACTCCTCTAGCAATCTTGGGAGATCAGTGCGGGTTCCATCAAACTCTACTTCTTTACCATTAGTTCTGAAGTATTGATTACCATTAGTTAAATTACAATCCATGATGCCTGTAAGAGATACACCCAAAAGACGTTCTTCTTCACAGTTTCTTTTCCAAGTTGAGCTGATATATTTAAAATTGACAAGTGTAGATTGAAAAGTTCCCAAGATTGTGGCAAGGCGAACCTTTTTTAGAAGTGATTCTCTTGTATCTGTTGAACGAACTACAACTTCTGATAAATTACAGAATTCACGATTACGCAGAATAATTTCAGAACACGGATTTGTACCAAATTCATAATCTTCTGTATTCCGTCTGCCAGACTTTTCTGATATTTTGACTGCACTCACACGATTAAAAATACCACGCTCACCAGACTTGGAATCATAAAGTGCTTTCCATTCATCCATAAACACACCTATATCTGGCTTTTCTGTATAACAAGCAGAAATATTTGCAAGAGCTCTCTGAGGGTTGTCAATCCACCACTGACCATGTTTTGATGCTCTCATACGATCATCAGACACATTGGATAAACTGATTAAAGCAGAACGCCGAACGCCACCAACAACCACAATCTCAGCAATTTTACATACTATATCATGACACTCAATGGAAGAAAGTTTACGACCACAGGCATTTTTGAACATATTAACTGTAAAATTGAATAAGGTTTCCAGGGGCTCTGGTCCGCTGGCCCGGCCGCCAAATGTTTTTAATGGAGCTCCTGCTGGGCGAACTTTGGATAAATCCCAGCGCGGAATTTGTCCAACATAAAGCATGCCAACCAACTCTTTAAATCCTCTCGCCCAACCAAGTTTGCTGTCCGCAACACTAATTGTTGTTTCTGTCTCATTAAAATCTTCAGCGATTACTGGCAACTGAGAAATATATTGTCGTTCCACAGAAAACCCTACACCCGTGCCATTCATTAAAATATAAAGAAGTTCATCAAAAGATTGGACACGATCAATGGCAAGATAAGAACAATTATATCCAGCAATATTTTCACGATTGAGCGCTTCACCAGCAGTCATAAGACAACGCATAGAAGGCATAATTGCGGTTGTTAATACTGCCTCTTCTAACTCCTCTCGTAAAGGCTTAGATATTTTATAATCATATGTGTTTTTAAGATGTTCAGTAAAAAAATCAAAATACCTTACAACAGTTTCGTTCCAAGTTTCTCTCCTTTCTTCTTCTGGTAACCATCTTGAATATCTTGAAAGGTGAATAAATTCTTGATATGATGTTGGAAGGTAATTATTAATCATTAGTTTTTCTCCATGTTGCAAACCTTAATTTAGCAGTTACGCCAGAAAAGGTAAATTGTTTAATTTGATTTTCTATGTCATGCTTGGTATATCCCGCCACAATCATATCATTAATATCTTTATGCGAATTATATTCAGGCCATAAACACACATTCCGGCCCATCGCAATAGTCTTTTCAATTCCTTTACATATCTCTTTATTTCTTGGCTCATTATCAAAAATAATAGTCAGCTGACCATTCTCTATTAATCTTCCCCCAATCATAAGAGGCTTATCAAAAATTGCACCAGCTACCGCAATACAATTATCTAAAAACAAACTATCAAATGGGCCTTCAACCACATATATGTGTTTATCTTTTGTGACTCTATCTAACCCAAAAATTTTATTTTCATCTTTTAATTTGATCGTTATATACTTTGGTTGTTCGTTTCCAAACGCTCTTCCTTGATATGCAAATATTTCTCCTTCTTCTGTTCTAAATGGTATTAACAACCTTGGATGATCTCTATCCAAGGAAGGGAACTTATTTGGTATTAGTGTATTCGTGAATTGGTAAAACGATTCGCACAAATATAAATCAGAGAATGATTCTGATGGTATAAGTCTTTCTTCAATAATTTTTCTTGCTGGATGATCTGTGGACAAGTCTGAAATCGACTTGAGATTTTTAAAAATATCTTTTTTGCGAAAGACAGGAACATTGAATTTAAACTCCGGCTCAGGGTTATTTGTCTTAACCCCTTTTTTATATCGTTCAANTATATAGTCTTTNTAANTTTTNGAGTCTANATNNTNNATNAANTNNCCNANAGTNGTTCCTNCNNCNCAATTATGACANTTNTANAANANGTCNTTNTTNTTNCNATATATAAACCCTCTAGCCTTCGTGCGAGATTTCTGTGAATCCCCACAATAAGGACAACGAAAATTCCAAAGAAAGTCGTTTTTCTTTTTGAATTGTTGTAATTGTGAGGATATAAGATTTACAAATTTTACATCAATATACGAATTCATAATATACATGATATACTATTTTAGTAGAAAAGTCAAGGACTAAATGAAATTAATTTATTTAATACAAATCCAATCACTATTGCGCCGCCAATGATAATATGACGCCATTTTTCTAACACACCAACTCTGGAAGAGATAGTGTCATTTATACATTCAATTCTTTTATTTAAATCTTTGTGATGTTTCAGATTCGAATCTATGATTTCTTTGACGGTATCCGTAAGCCTGTTATGAAGAGCATCTATTCGTTTAGAAAATTCTGTGCTACGATTATCTCTTTCCATTTCTGTCTGCATCATTTTTTCTTCTTGTTTTGCGATTTTTTCTTCGTGTACAGCAAGCATACGATGAATAGAGTTGGAAACATCAGTCAGCTTTTCAATTGCGACATCTAATCTATCATATATTCTTTTTTGATTATCTAACTCCTTTTTTAGAAGTGCAACATCCGTTTTAACTGATGAAGTCAATCCTAATGAGCACTTAGAAGAATTTGTTTGTAGATTATATATTTCTTCTTCAAGAAATTTGACCTTTGTTTCCAACTCTGGCATAGTCTAGTAATCCTTTTTCCAAAAACTATAAACACCCCAAGCTATCGCACCCCAAAGAAAAACTTCAGTAAGAGGCATTAGTCCAAGAATAACAACACCAGCAGCAACAGTAACAATAATTCCTGTCCAACTAGTCTTTTCTCTAAACCTATCTGCTAACCAATCAAAGTACATTTTATTTCTCCTTTTTTAATTTGTTAGTTTCGGCTTTCATTACCAACTTTCCTTTTACTCCTCTTTCTCACTTAATGCTTTCTCATAATATATAATAATCTGTTTTTGTTGTTCTATATATCGTTTAATTTCGGCCATATTTAATGCAAGCGTTTCATAGTCTCTCACACTAAGAACATACCCAACCAAATCCCCGTTTTCATCTGCAAATCGCTTTTTAAATTCTTCAAAATTTTCTGGTGTTACCACATACCACTTAATAGAAAGCATATCTAATTGTCGTGGACGATTTTGTAGAGGTATATTTCTTTCTATCTCTACAGTTTGAACTTCAACTTGAGTAAGTTTGGGCCAAGATGAACAACTACTCAATAGCAGGGACAGCAGTAATAGACTCGAAACTTTCCAACAATTCTTGAGTACCATCATTTATCCTTCTTTCTATTAAACCAGGCCTCTGTTGACTTAATCTTGTCAGGTCATGATTTCTTAATTTACCAATTAATTCATTCTTATAATTATTTGCATTTACTAACTTTTCTTGTAATTCACTATTTAGTTTTGCAAATCTCTCTGCATCAGCAATAAGAATATCTATAGTCTCTTTTTGTGTTTGTGCTGCCTGTTCTAATTTAACACTATTCTCGGTAAGGGTTTGAATACGAGCTTGAGTGTCTTTATAATAGTAATATCCACCATAAACAACTCCTCCAACCAATCCCACAATCGCAACTAATATGTATATTTTGAACATACTTAACATGATGTTTTGTGCTTTTTCATAGATTTAAGAATTTGTTCTGCAAACCCGCTCTTCTTACTTGCAAGAGCCTCTTGTCGGCGAGCTCGTGCAGATTCTAACTTCTTTCGGTGTTCCCGATATGATTTTGTGCGGCCGTCAATACGTTGTCCCTCGCGCGTCATTAATTCTCTTTGCTTTTTCTTTTTTTGATATAATACACCTGGAGACATATCAACACCACCGCCGGCAACAGAATTTACTGGAGCATCTTCTTCTATTTCCCTACCACTATAGGGAGAAACTTCTTTCCATATAAGTTTCATTTTAAATCTTCCAATCCAACATATATTACAGACTTTGTTTTTAGATGAACAACAGGAAAAATTTCCACGCCAAGAACTGTATCTACTGGAGCGACATCATCAAACACCGCTACCTTATCATTTTTCTTAGCAGACAACTCTTCTTCTTCTTTATTTAAGATATCTTGAACTAAAGCATATTCTCCCTTGGGCAGAACCTCACCAAACCCGATCACTTCTTCAGAAATGCTGTCATCAATTTCATATCCTTCCTCATGAAGATATTTCATAAATTCTTTTTCAAACATATCTGGATCATCCACAGATTCTTTAAATGTATCCTTTAGTAAATATAACGCTGCAGCATATGTTCCCAATTTGGTTCTAAGCCCGGGCACCTTTGCAAATATTTTCTTGATGTTAAAAATTAATTTATGAAGAATAGTATATGCAGATTGTTCTTCTATTGTGGTAAGAGGTTTGGGTTTAGTTTGTATAACACCCGCAACAGGTGGAGGCAGAATACGATTACCATTTTTATCAATAATACCAAGTTTATACGCATCCTGTTTCTCAAAGGGCGTGACAAGCAATTTTAAAAATCGGTATGTAACAAATAAATCAATTGCTCTTCCCATTACAGTTTCCTTAATATATTCAGAACTTCAAGGTTCTCTGATGTTTGTGGCAGTTCATCTTCTCGTATTATATTTAGGAATAATAAAAAAGACTTGAGTGTTTCCCAATACTCTTTTTGTGTCTTAAACAAGAGCAAGGTCACGCAAGCCTCTGGGCCAAACAAATTATTCAATATAATAATATGGTTTAGTAATAATCTTTCTTTAAGTATCCCCGTTTCTTTATATTTACGCAAAAGTCGTTTAATATACTTAAATCGTTTAATATCATCATGAAATTCTTTTTCGCTGGTACATTGTGGATTATCATAGTGTTTAATTGCAAACATCATAACATTTTCAACTGTTATTTTTTCATACATTACATAATTTTGGCATTAATCCGATAGCAATTATCCTCTGTCATTCCATACGAAATCTCTAATGAAAGTCCGCCCTCAACATGATCCTGTAAACCATCATCGTTTAAGAATTCATCAATAGGCGTGCCGGGCAATTTACCAAAACGGCCGCCATACAATGTAAGGGGCATTGAAAAACTTCCTGACTCTTCTGCCATGTTAGGAACGTTATCAAAGGTAAGTCCAATTTTAGATAGAGAACTACGAATTTGCCTGACAACAGGTTCGCCATCAGTCCATGATCCTTCAGTTAATTTGCCCATAAGAGCATTAAGCTTCTTGATAACCATTGGATCACCAAATCCACCAGCCGAAAAATTCATTGATGCATCATAACTAGGATGCTCTGACATAAATGATTTAAAATTCTTCATTTTCTTCTTCCTTTGATTCTACTTCAGTTGGTAAACTATCTCTAATTTGCTCTTCCAACATTTTAGCTTCTTTCTTTGGTTTAATTGCATTTACAACCTTAGTATAAACACTCGAATCAGAATTATTATCAACAATTTCTGAAAGAATTTCAGTCATATTAATCTCCTAAAATATGGTTTGGTGGGGCAAAACAACCCCACCAAACACATATAACCAGCAAACCGACTATTAGTCGGATGCGATCTCACATACACCAGTATCGGCAGCTGCAGCGTGCGAAGCAAGACAATACCAAGCGGCACCACTCCATATTAGAGTAGCAGTATCACCAACAGTTACAAAGTCCATATCCACGAAACCAACGGGAGTAGCAGGAGTACACTCAGTCGAGCCGCCATCCGTATCATGGATAATAATCTTGATCTGACCGATTACCGTACCATCAGCAAGTGTAGTTGCATTAGTACCAGCAGTCTGGAGTAAAGTCAGAGCATGCGTAACCGATAGCGCGGTAGTTGAACCGTCCGAAATATCTTCATACGAGTTTGAGAACCCGATAAAAGAAGGAAGGTTGTTAATGAAGTTAGTTACACTAACTTTCTTATTAATCGGTGTTCCAGAAGGATCATCGATAACGTGAAGCAAATCTGCACCAGCAATACCTGTAGAAAGGTCTGTAAGTGCCGTAATTTTCTTATCAGCCATTTGGCTTCTCCTTTATATTAACCCTCATTATTGAGGGAATGTTACTGAAGATATTAGCTTTCGCTATTCTCTTCATCACCCTTATCATCATTTAGCCTATTAAGAAAATCATCACATTGTTGTATTGCCCCCTGAAGGGCATTAAATAATGACTGATCCTCTATTTTCTTCTTATCATACTCTAGCAATCTTAAACGAACAATTTCCAAATCTGAAAGTAAAGTTTCTTTCCGTTCAACAATCACTTCTTCATTAATTATCATATTTACACCTCGCTTTATTAATATCTCATCTATTTATAACAGTTATGAAGCACAAGCCAAACTAACTAGCCCAGTAGTTGTACTACCAGATGAAGTTCCAGCAACCGTATTTAATGTTTGAGTATCATTCGCATTAGTTGTGGAATTCCATAATTCAGAATTGTAAGCTG
>NZAS01000087.1 GCA_002686195.1 Candidatus Pacearchaeota archaeon
TCTACCTCATTAATCATTTAAAAAGTATCCTCTATCCATCTATGTATTATATAACACAGATATACCATTAAAAATACAAATAGAAACAAGTTAATCATATTATTTCTTTATTATTCTCCTACAGCAGGTATATCTGTTGGTGCAAATATTCCAGTTTGCCATACTACAACTAATACAACAACTACAATAACTCCTGCCCATATCCATTTATTTTTAAGCATTGTTTTCTCCTTTCTAATTGCCATCGCAATCCACCTCGTCTAAATCTAATACTATTTGTAAATTAACTAATTGGTTCTGATCCTTCGCCATCCGTCTCTCCATTAATAAAAGTTGTTGGTTTAGGTTCGTTCATTTTATTGATGAATTCTTGTCTTACGTCTTCATCTGTTTCGATTATATCAACTATTTTTTCGTCAATTTTTTGTTTTATTAAAGGATCTTCTGGCTTACAATCTGCCGCCTTCTTTAAGATATCCATTTCATAACTTCTATCTCTAATATTAAAAATATTTGGATATTTAATTTCACCATCCCAATTAATGTTTTGGAAGTTAGCAAATAATCTAAAGATACCTTCTTCTGCTAATTGTAAGTTTTTAGCCTTTTCAATAAGTTTTGTGTCAAGTTGTAACATCTCAGTTTGTAAAGCAATACCACTCATAGAACGTTGTTCTATTGCTCTTACAGAACCTAGGTGTCCCATTCTATCAATAGCCTGAACTTTATTTTCTATTGACTTTAATATCATTTCAATTGATTGTCCTGATGGTTGTAATAACGTTGGTCTTAATCCTGGATCTAGTTCATCGGGCATTGTTATTATAGAACCTGCTCCCGCACTTGCTTCTGTGGTTATTGTTTTTACTAAAGTTGGATGTCCCGATATTCTAATATTCTGAATAATTTCGCTGAGTTCATTATATATGGAATTCTGCATATCGCAAATATCTGAAATATCCGACACTCCAATTCCACGTGTAGGAGATCGTTGAGCATATACCCAAACTGCTGGAACTTTGCCTAAAGCATTTGGTATTTCTTCTATTAATGTTAATTTTTCTTTTTTTCTCGGATTATATTCTTCTAAAAATATTTTATCATTTGTAAATGTTCTCAAATAATATTTTGTTTTTTGATTAAATGACTTTTGTTCTTTTTCTAATAATCTTAAAAAACTTAATTGATATAAACCACTAGGTAATCTTTCAAACTCCCAATCTATTATATTTTCTGGAGTATATAAACTTACATATGGTCTTATCCCCTGTGCTAGTTCTTCGGCTCTTGTGCCTACTGCTTTTTTTGGTTTATCAACTAATACTAAACAATGTCCATAGATAGAACTTTGTATGTTTACATCTCTCATAAATTGTTGAAAATCTCTACCTTCTAAATCAGCATCTTTCATAAAGTTTACTATTTCTGGTGTATCTTCCATATTGCCAAAACATCTTTTAGCATCGTTTCTAAATAAAAATGAATTATAAATGTGAATTATGCTTTTACAATGGTTATCCAAAGGAGTTTGTAATACTCTGCCTATATAGTCGCCTTCCGTCTCCATAATATATTTTGTAAGATATTTTCCTAATCTATATTGGGCACCACCGCTGTATGATCGTTGTAAAAATTCCCAACGATTTATATAATTTGCATATTCTTCGTGTATAGGAATACCATCAAACCGTCTACCTGTAGGTATAGAGTAAGTATTATTTTTATCTGTTATATTATATTCTGCCATTTATTCCTCCTTGTAAACCAGTTTGAAAGTTGAAAGTTTGTGAATGTTGCTCTGTTCTCATATTTGATATAGGAAATAAGAAACTTATTAAATATCCCAAACTATCATTTGCGTGATCCCATCCTTCATCCTTCGTTGGCAAGTTGGTTCCTTCCTTGTAAGTGTGTCGTATTAAACTATTTATTTGGTTCTTACATATAGGGTCTATGATTACTCCACGTAACCCCATCGCATTACATAACTTACTATTCACACAATTAATTCTATCTCTAATACTCATATGTCTATTTGGCATACGGGTTATGAAACCATTATTTTGTAATATAGAAGCATCCGTTCTTCTAGCACTACTAGTTCGTCTTTGTCTGGCCGCGGGATCAGGGTAGGCGAAAATCTTTTTACCTGGATATCTTTTTAATATTTCTTCTGCTAATTCGTCTGTATTAGAACTCCATATCTGTATTTCAGCAAATATATAAACAATTTTATCTTTAATATATGATACCGTTGCGAACATTGGATTCAAATTAAAATCAATTCCTATATGTAATGCTGTAATATCATCTGGTAAAGAAACGTGTTTAACATTATTTTTCATATCAAATCCGTAATAAATTATACCAGAATAGGTTTCAAAAGTAGCCTCATATTCTTGTCTGAATGTTTTAGCATCTAAATCTTTTCTTGCTTGTTCTATTTCTTCAGCAAGAACCCACCCGCCGTCTATAGTTGTGAACTGCCAGGATTTCCAGCGATCATCAGTAGTTTTTTGGCCTTCTTGATATAAATCGTGAAACCAATTAAGTCCCTTGGGTGTCCCTGTAAAGAAAACGTGTCCGCCTGTATCAGATAAAGTAGGTCTAAGCACTTCTTTCCAAGCGTGTTCGCTAATATCAGCGGTTTCATCTAGAACTAGGTAATCTAGGCCAACCCCACGGAGTGATTCTGGATTATCTGCGCCTCGAAGACAAATCCTACTGCCATTAACTAATTGAAGTGATAGTTCTGCTTCGTTAGCCTTTTTAACCCAATTTAATTCATTTAATATTTTTTTAATTTGTAACCAAACCACTTGTTTTGCTTGACGGTAAGATGGTGCTACATACCAACAGAGTTTATTTGGTTGTCTTGCGAAATATGCTAATTGTCTAATTGCTAAAGTTGTTTTGCCAAAACGTCTACCAGTAACTAAAACTTTGAACCTAGCTGGGTGTTCTGCTACCTGCTTCTGGGGTGATGATAATTTCATTAAGCATCTTCAGGCCAAGGTAAAGGCTCGTTGCTTTCAGTTTCTGATGGTTGATCTTTCTGGTCTAAATAATTTTTTCCAAGAAAAATTAACATCCTTACATCTTTATCTTTAACTGCTTTTTCGTATTGTGCTCTACGAAGACCTTTTTTTCCTTCTGCTCTGCCTTTATCAATTATTGCTTTATATCTTTTTTTAAGATTATCAACACTAGTATTCAATACCATAGCAATGTCTTCGTAAGAACACATTATTAATGCTAACCGTTCAATAATCTCCTTATCTAATTTATATGTTTTTTTACCTGACTTTGCCATTATAAGGTTTTCTCCTGAACAATAACTCTAAAGGATCTAGCATCTGTATCACCTTGTGCTGTTACTATTGTTACTTTAATTGTATAAACATTTTGAACACTGCCAGCTTCTAGTCTTATACTAACTAATTTGCCACCTGTAATATAAACGTCAGTTGCCATATTAGTTGGAAAATCTAAGGGTGTTGAATCTCCAGTTACCGTGCTTATTGTTGCTGAAGCACTACTAATACTATCCCCAGACGCTAGATAATCTGTAAAATCCAGTCCCCATTGTATGTTTGATGATGGATCTTTTGTTGCAAATAATCCATCGTTGTCACGTCTAAATCCTGTTAAGTTTGCCATTATGCTTCTGCTCTCTCCTTTGGTGTAGTGAATCTACTAGAAATAGGAGGTATTCTTAATTTTAGACTCCTTGTTTCTTCTGGAACCATATAAGTTCTAGATTCTATCTTAACATTATTTACTCTATTTTCGGTATCTACTAATGTTATCCTATTTTCTATACTAATATTAAGTGTTTGTGTTTCATTTTCAATAGTTATAATATTATACGGATCAGCACTAAAGAATAATCTACCTACCGCTAATGTAGATGCTAAAGCAGGTAATACTAATTGATATGGACCTAATTTTCTAGATGGAATTGTATCTGGTTGAGTAAATGCTGATGTGAATTCTAATTGATAAGGACCTGGTTGATATGTAGGTGTTATTGCAATACTAAAAGAAGAAGTTAATGCTGTTTCTCCGCTAAATGTTGCGTTAGCAGTTAGAACAGGAGTAAAGGCACCTGTAATATTAACTACAGATGGTTGATCAAATATAATAGTATCAGATAACGTTGGACTAAATGCTGTAGAAATTGCTAAACTAATATCAATAATACCTGCCGCTGTAGGTTCTATTGTGAAACTATCTGTTAAAGTCGCACTTGCTGATTTATTAAAACCTGGGTTTGTTGTTATACTAAATGCTGATGTTAAGGTTGCTGAACCGTTTGGTTTGAATAATATAGTTTCAGTAGTGGAACTAAATGTAATAAGATTATAAGGTCTTGCCCATAAATCTAGATCCCATCCATCCCAACTCTCTGGGTCATCCCCCCATTCGTTATCATCCCAATCCTCCCAACGTTCGTTATCATCCCATTCGTAGTCAGAGGCTAGTCCTATTGCTCCTATCTCCTCCCACGTATAATCTCCTGCTATATCATATATCATACTTCCGTTTTGCGAAGTAGAAACTGCTGTATTTGCTATTAAACTTGTAGTTCCAATATAAGTTGGAGTTATACTTTTTGTAAAAGATGAAGATAAAGCGAGTGGATCTAATCTAACTAAATTATTAGTTGAAGAAAGAAGTTCTGAAGTAGTTAGTAATTCTTTTGTATTACCTGCGATATATGTTGGTGTTACAGATAAAGAACTTGTAGTAGTAAGATTTGCTGTTGCGAATTTTATATTAATAGAATCTTCTGCGATAGATGTAGTAGTTGTTAAGCCTGCTTCAGCAAACCTTAACATAGCAGATAATTCTGATATAGTAAATGATGATGTTAAAGAAGGATCATTATCCCCGCCTTCTCCGTCTATCTTAAGATCATTACCTTCCCACGTTCTTATTAAAGTTCCTGTTGAAGCGTGTGTATGTGTGAAATCTTCGTTTACAGAACCATCAAACGCCACCGCAACATTAACGGTAGATTGATTATTACCTCCTAGTATTTGTAATTGATTGGCATCTATCATTGTGATACCACTACCGGAGTTTGTTAATGTTCTAGTTGGGAATGTATATGGTGTTGGTAATCCTCTCATACTATTATAGACAACAGTATTGGAGCCATTTAATGTTTTTCTCCAACTTGAAGAAGAAAGATATAATCCGTATAATGTAGTTGTATAATAACTTGTTTCACAATCATATCTATTATCTAATTCTGAAGCACTTATAGTAACCGTAGAAGCACCTGTAAAAACTGCTTTACATCTTGTAGATGGAATACCTAGATATGATTGTAATGCTGAATCACTTACGTTTTCACCCAAGCCAATAATTGATGCCCCTGATACTGGATTCTGTGAAGGTGGTGAATATGTCTGATTTAATGTAACACTATTAGTGCCGTTACCATTAAGAGTCCATTCTTTTCTTGTTGCTGAACCAAACCCAGGCCGTGTCTGGTTTGTGCTTTGAACCGTAGGTGATAATGAATAACTGGAATCAGTTGTGCTATATCTATTTACTTTTGTTGTGCTCACAGGAGTTACCCTCCTTTATTAAGCAAGACTAATAGATAAATTGCCTGAACTAATTGTAAATTGGTCTCCTGATGAAACCGTTTTATTTGTAGTCAATGCTCCGTAAAAAAGACAATTGTCAGCACCTGTAGTGTTGCCATCCATTAATGCCAAATGTGTTATTACATTTCCAGTTGATCCTGCTGAATCATAATCAGCAGTTGCTACTGGGAACGATACCGTTGCATTTGAACTGATAGTTCCTGTTGTGGAAGCACCAGCATTAGCAAATGTTATTGCTTGTCTTGCGTATGAACCATTATTAACTTCATAATAGCCAAACTTTGCTGTTGTGTCTGTTCCTGACGTATTTGATTCTAACGTTGCCGCTACTCCTGAACCTGTATCTGCGAACAATGCTACATAAACCGTTGCTTCTGGTTCGTAACCTCTGCCTGTGCCAACCGTTAAAGAACCGTTGCCAAAATTCAACACGTGGTCTAATAATTTGTCCTCTAAATAATTGCTTGATGCACTCATTTTTGTTTCTCCTTGTTTGTAATATTACGCAAGTATTTATTGTAACTTGTGTATTATTCGTTTATCTTCTTCACTATCTGTGTGTGCTGTTGATCCTTTATTTGCTGATGGCCATGTTGTCATTTATTCTCCTTAAGGTGTAAATTGTTCCCACTCTTGCGTATCTTCAAGCCAACGATAAGCATTTGTAGTATCTGGTATTGCTACTGGTGCATTCCAAACACCATTATTATCTAATGTCCAACTTGCAAATGGTTGATCAGTTATAAAAGCATTACGAGCTGAATCATATGTATCACCGANTGCTGGATATTTGTTTCTAAAATTATTGTTATATGAACATTGTTTCCAAGTAGTATNAGNNCCATATAAACTTTTTAATAAATCAATTCCTTGTTGCTCATTTTCTTCACCATTATCATCTAATACTGCATTTGCTATTACTAAAACTCGTATTACTTTACTATCGTTATCTAATTCTGCGAAATGTGCCATTATCCTGTATAACTCCCTGAAGCATTATATACTAAAACTGTTTCACCTGATCCACCAACGTCAGTAGATACTGTTGGACTTCCTGTTGTTGTGCCTGAATAATCTCCATCTGCCATTCTTAAAATAATAACACCGGAACCACCTGCTCCACTTGAATCACCAGAGTGGCCTTTTTCACGTTGGCCTCCTCCACCACTTCCAGTGTTTGTCGTTCCGTCTGTTGCGTTACCTTCACCACCACCTGATCCACCGCCGCCATCGCCACCTCTACCGTTAGAGGCATCATCAGTACTAGTGCAACCTGCTCCACCTCCACATCTTGTGACAGCGGATCCTGTGATTGAACTATCTAAACCATCACCACCATATCCACCAGTACTGTCTAATCCATCGGTGTTACCTGCTTCTGCGGCTCCTCCACCGCCACCTGAATATGTAGCACCTCCAGGTCCTGGACCTCCGTCAAATCCTTGGTTTGCAGTTCCGCTACCTACTGATGCGGCTTGAGCTGGTACACTTGTTCTCGAATTACCACCTCCCGATCCGCCATCTCTGCCTATGGTTGAACTAAAAGGATCACCTCCGTCATAGTCGTTGTTATTACCTCCACCACCACCACCTACTGTGCTCACTGTGGTGATGTCTCCACCTGCTATGGATGATGCTGATCCGTCGTTTGCAGTTCCAGCTGGAGTATTAACTGATGATGCCGCCGAGCCACCAGCACCTATGGTTATGGTGTATTGTGTGCCTATGTATACTCCTAAAGCGGTTTCTGAAGAAGCACCGCCTCCAGAAGTTTCTGAAGCATAAGAATTTCTATATCCCCCTGCTCCTCCTCCACCTGCAATCCATCGGCCACCGGATGCTCCGCCAGCGATTACTAAAAAGGCTACATCATAATCTCCCGCTGCGGCTACTGCTTGTGTTGTTAAAATTGATTTTCCGAATCCTAATGGCATTTTATCTCCTATGCGAATGCTTTAGCAATATTTCCTAAATAATCTGTTGAATCATTAAAGATAGTTACTATATCTATCCCTGCCGCTGTTGTTGTTAACGTTGGAGTTCCGCCAGCAAACTTAACTGCTGAACTTCCCTCTGTCCCGAACGTGCCTGTTCTTGATCCTGTCCCATCTTGAATAATTTTTATAGTTACCGTTTGACCTGCTCCTAGATTTGTAATATTAAATTCTGTGTTGTGTGCTAAAGTTACAGTATGAACTGGTGCCAAAGAACAATCAACAGTGATTGTTGCACTTGATGTTAAAGCATTTATTTTTTCACGATAGGATTCTAACTTACCTACTGCTGATAATGCGTCTGCGTCTTCAGCATAAAAAGCATATTCGTTTGTAATTGATGAACTGCCTGCATTTGTGTTAGCATAAAAAGCATAACAATTTGTAATTGCAGTTGTTCCAGAACCGAACGCCGCTGTCCCAGATGCATAATAATGAAAAACATTTGGAATTGATATTGTAGAGCCGCTGTTAGGATTTATATCCATCCAACTTGTATAAGCCGCGGTTCCTGCATCTGTAGTAGATGAATCCGGATTCATCCCAATAAACGATATATCACCTGTGCTGTCAGTTGAAACTTGAAGACCTGCTTGAACACCACTGGCATTTCCAATTTCACTATCGTTAGCAGAACTATTTTTTACATCTACGTTAGAACTTAAACCTATTGGTCCTCTACTCAAATAACTGGATGTGGCATTTATAGCCGATCCATTTAAGTCAAGCTCTATCATAGAACAATTTCTCCATCTGTCATTTGAATTATTTGTTCTTTGTCCTGAGTCTAATTTAATTTTCGTCGTTAGATTATTAGTATATCTTCTGTCGTTTGCTATGGTATGAGTTAAATCCTCATAATACATATTATTGGAACCATTGTATCTGGACTGTGTGCTCCAATTAGAAAAAGTTCCACTATTAGCAGATATAACAATCAATCCAGTTCCGTTTGCTTGAAGATTTAAATCTTCATTACTTCTTAAACCTGATATTGTTGCTGATCCGCTATCAATACTAATTGTGTCTGTTGAAATATCTGAAGCATCACCTGATGTTGTTATAGTTCCACCTACTGCTAGGTTGCTTGATATATCACAAGTTCCATTAATATCAATTGCTGTTGCTGTTAAATCAATTTCACTTCCACCTGCAATACTTAATACAGAGCCACTACCGCTTATGTGTTCTCCACCAGCATCGTTAAGATATAATTTTCCTGTTCCAGCAACAAGTAAATCCGTGCCATCGAAAGTTAAATTGGCCTCTCCGTCTAATTGTGTTGTTGTTGAACCTATAGATACTAATCTATTTGCTGATTGATTGTTTAATGCTGTAATTGTATGTGCTGATCCCGTTATTGTAAGAACATCACCAGATACTGCCGTTGTTATTGTTCCTGCACCTGCTACCTTAAAACTTTCGTCTATATTAACTAATGTGCCTGTTGAATCATCTCCAACGAATGTTATACCGCCTGATGCTGAATCTGTGGCTAGTTCAAACTTTGTAGTTGATGAATTATATTTTAATATCTGAGTATTTGTTGGTGAATCTATATCAAACATATCAATAATGTCATTAACATTATCAACGTTTTGTTTTATGTCGACACGTGCTAGACGGGGCGAATCTGATCCTGAATCTAAGTGTGTTGTTCCTGCTTTTGATGAAGACGGCCAAGTTGCCATTAATTTTCCTCCAGTTTATTAGTATATTTAACTAATCTTTTTTTAATGAATGGATTATGCATATGCTTTAGCAATATTTCCTAAATAATTTGTTCCTGTGTTAAAAATAGTTACTATGTCAATAGCATCGCCAGCTGTTGATAACGTAGGTGTTCCTCCTGCGAACTTAACAGCAGTCGAACCTGATGTTCCCCAAGATGCTGTGTTCGTGCCACCAGCGTCTTGTGTTATGATTATAGTCACTGATTGACCTGTTCCTAAATTAGTAATATTAAATTCTGTATTAACACCAAGAGTCACAGTATGAACTGGTGCCAAAGAACAATCAACAGTGATTGTTGCACTTGATGTTAAAGCATTTATTTTTTC
>NZAS01000088.1 GCA_002686195.1 Candidatus Pacearchaeota archaeon
CTTTTAGATCTTACGACCTAGATCTTTTAGATCTTACGACCTAGATCTTTTAGATCTTACGACCGATGGTCGTCACCCTATTATCATTCCGATGAGCCGTAACCAAAATGTCAGTTCCAACCTCTTCGTCTTCACAAAGTGCAAGTCCATCAATGCAGAACTTACGAAACTGATCTTTGTGCATTCTGAATCCGACCGTGGCGGTCTTGCCCTTGATCGGAGAGATGCTGAGCGTCGGATGACTCGCTGTCGGTGCGTACGTTGCTGCTGAATTAGCTTGATTTCCCATTATCACTTCCTTTCAAAAAGTGGTGTTAATCTGAGTCCTGGTATATTGTAGTCATGCCTGAATTTTCTGCAACCGTTTCTTGTCGAATTTTCCATCTTTTTAATTGATGTGGGTGTAAAAAGAAGTGGTATTTGAGAAACGACCAGTTAAAGACTTTATCGCTGGAATATTTTTGTATGGTAAAAACGGGGTGGAAGGGATCGTTTACGGGATGGGACTCCTAAGCCGTGTAAAGAAGGCGGGAAGGGGTAGAGGGTGATCCGTCACGAACTGGTCTCCAGCTACGTCGACTGCTTCGCCTTCCCCCTACCCCTGGCGGGGCGTCCCCTTCCCCTGGCGTCGTTCCTCGTTGCTGCCCCATTATATCAGGGCGACCCGCTGCTATGGAAAGCGGGGGCGGTCGGGCGGGGACGGCGGATGCGACGGGTTGGCGTTTGCTGTTTCATGCTTAATTATATCAGTC
The DNA here is from genome assembly GCA_002686195.1 of Candidatus Pacearchaeota archaeon. The sequence continues at coordinate 753 of NZAS01000088.1, forward strand.
GGCTTTGTGCCTATGGAAAACGCCGCCCATTTCTGAGCGGCGTTTGTGGGCGTCTGGTTGGCGTCTGTCTATCGTCCGATCATCGACAGTACCGCATAGACCTTACCATCAATCGCCAGCGTCCGCAGGTTCTCCAACCCGGTAAGCTGTACGTCAGTCCCATCATGCCGCTGGGGCTTGGGCAGATACGGCGTAACGTCATCGGTCGAGATCGCTTCGCCCTTGCCGGTAAAGTACCGGCTCTCCGCCTTCATGCGCCGCTCGGGGCGGGGGTCATCGCCCGCTGCCCGAACGATTTCGTACCGCAGATACAGGCGGGGGTCGGCAGTAATGGGCTGGATGTTACCGTCAGCGTCCAGAATGGCTCGCTGGTTGGCGATGCAATCCTTGACCTTGCCATCGACCAGAATAACGCCAGCATCGCCAGCCGCCGCCAGACGGGTAACAACGTCGCCCTTATGAATCGATAACGGCGTAACGTCGCCGCCGACGATCAGGGCGGTATGCCAAGTACCCCGATGGGTACGCTCGGCGACGGTTTCGCCAGCGTCAGCCCGGAGTTCCCGCTTGGCTTCATAGCTGNCAAAGTTGGCGGTCAGTTGCTTGCGGCTGACCTTGAACAACCCATCGGGCGAACCGATAAAGGGGTTACCGGTCTTGTTCATGCGCTTGGGTTCGAGCATATCAAAGACCTCGACGGTTCCGATGAACGTCGGGCGATTGATACCGATCAGAATGGCGACCAGTTCCATCGGCGTAACGCCAATGACTGTATCGACATACCAATCAGGCATCATCGTAGAAACTGCGGGGGCGGTAAGAGGACTCATTTTATTGCTCCTTTTGGCGTTATTGCCGCTTCATTATATCAGGATTTTATCGTCTATGGAAAGCGTGAATAAGGTCAATCCATACCGATAACGCCAGGATTTTGGTCATCCAATGCATGATTATATCATGCTGATTCTTTGCTATGGAATAGCCCGATGGGGAACGTTCGCCTTTACATTAACCCTTCCAGTCTAGGGTTCGGTTCTCCCAGTACCGATCATCCCGGCGCAGCCGGTCATGCTTTGAACGCTGGAGGCAGGAAGTTGGCAAGCGTTCCCCATCAGGCTATTCGGTTGTCATGTCTCATTATATCCGCCGGATTTTAGTCAATGGAAAACCGCCCCGTTTCCGAGGCGGCTTCCGTTTGGTTTAGTCTTTCCAGTCCGTCCAGTTCCGTAGCCAAGTTTGTTCTCTAGCGTAGTTCTTCAGGTCTTGCATGGGGTCCCAGTTATCCAGCCTCTCCGGTTGATCGGCTACGGACTTACAAAACAGACCCGCCAGCGTAAAAGGATCAACGTCGGACAGGTTCGTTTGGGCTACGTCTGCAACGCTGATAAAGACGATCAGGTTAGCCATAGCGACGTTAAGCAATCGCTTGCGTTCTGCATCGCCTACATCGTTCAAGCGTCTGAGAACGGCAGTAAACAGCCCTACGCAGCGAACAGGCGGCTCATCATCGTCAAGGGCGGCAAGACTCTCGATAGCAACGATAGCAAGGTCAGCATTCATCGTTCGATCCTTCCGTAAGAGGTTGATAAAGACAGGCGGAATTGCCTGACTCTACCCTTAATACGCAATTACATTGGACGGCTGACAGATGATATAAAAAAACCTTACCATTTTTTGGCAAGGCTTCCCGGTCGTCATGTCTCATTATATCTGTTCGGTGTTTTGCTATGGAGTCGGTGTTTTTGGACCTGGACCTGGACCTGGACCTGGACCTGGACCTGGACCTGGACTATGTGATTGATCCATCGGGTTCGCTCATGCGGTAGACGCCATCCTCATCGGCATAGATCGCCATCTTGGGGATACCGAACCGTCCGAGGTTATCGTATTTGCTTCCGTTCCAAGCCATAACGTCGCCGTCAAAGGACGTTCTTGTCTCGCTGACGTTCGTTACCTTTTTGCAGAGTTTCCCGGTCTGTTCGTGGACCGAGCGTATCAGTGCTTGAACGATAGCGGTCTTTCGGATGTCGTTACTATGGATGCGGGGCATGGTTTGCTCCTTTCTGTTGATCTATTATATCAATGCCGATTTACTCAATGGAAAACCGCCCCGGTTGGGGGCGGCTTCCGTTGCGGCGAAAACGCTTGCGAGTTGGGCCTGATACTCAGGCGGTTTCGGCGGGNGCGGCTTCCGTTGCGGCTTCCTTGGAAGCGGTAGCGACCAGAGCGGCAAGGGCTTCTGCGCTCATACCGCCGAGGGTCTTGAGGACATCGGGCGACAGCTTATGCTTGACAAGCCGCTTGGCTTCCGTTTCCTGTTCGGCCTTGCGTCGTTCGATAACGCCGGTCTTGTAGCCGTCAAAGCCATCGTAGCGGCTCGTAACGGGATGCTTGCCATCGGTCGGCTCGCCGCCGATCTCAACCATTTCGACGTTGAGGGCTTCGTCCGTTGCGATAACGTTCAAGGCATCCCGTTCGGCCTTGAGGATTGCGTCCCGTTCGCCATCGGTAATATCGAAGATGACGGCGAGGACTCTCTGAAAGACGTTGAAGTCGGGCGAGCGTCCGCCCTTGGACTTGCGAATCCTCTTGCAGAGGACATACGATTTGGTGGTTTCTTTCGCCATGATACTTTCGTTCCTTTCGTTGGGGGTTTTTGTTTTCGCCGGGGTATTATATCCGTTGGGTTTCGTTCGATGGAGAATCAAGCCGCTACCGTAACGAACGACGGACGGCGGGACTGGCTGCGCCGCTTGCGATCCCCTAATCAAGCGGTCAAGCTTGCGGATCATTTCGTTATGGGTTCCGTTGATTCCGGTTTCCTGTTCGGCATCATGCTTCCATGTACCGATACCGGAAACGTCGCCATGTTCGGCCTGTTCCTGCGCCAGTTTCCCCCGGCAATGGATCAGTTGTCGGAGGGAGAGGGTTGCGGTTTTGGACATGATACTTGCTCCTTGGTTTGTTGGTTCATTATATCATGTTGGAATTGTTCGATGGAGAATCAAACAAAGCGACGGATCTCTTTACGGGATACTCGACGGTCTTTGCGATGGGAATCTTTGCCGCCCCATACTTTGGCCCTTGGAATCCCAACCGTTTGACGGCGTTCCTGATCATCTTTTCTAGACAGACGGCGAGCGAGTTTCAGATCGTTTTTTGTCATTGGTTTGCTCCTGTTGATTAATTATATCAACGGGAATTGTTTGATGGAGAATCAAAAGCCGCCGGTCAATTCGATTTTCCATCCGTCTGTCGTTTCCTTAGCCGAAAAATGCAAACCTCTTTCGACCAGCCCGGCGACGATGGTAATGAGTTGATCGGTATCTTTGGCGTAAATGACCATAATATTGCTCCTGTTACTTCATTATATCAAGCGAATTTCTTCGATGGAGGATCGAGTCCAAGCCGGGAGCAAGTATCTTCTAATGATTCGTACTTGACAATCTCGCTTAAGTCCCGTTCTCTGCCTACGTCTTTGCTTACGTTCCAAAGATGGTCCGATTCGATACGAGCCAATGGGGCGAAGCCTACGCCGGGGTATACCTGTTCAGGTCCGATCTGTTGGGGTTCGATGTCAAAGAGTACGGGACGATCCATAGCCCAAGGGTTGGGCAGTATGGGCTTGGGGTTGCCTATGATGTCAAGGACGACGGCGAAGCGAGTACCGTAGAGGGTAAAGAATCGGATGGTATCGCCAACCTTGACTGTTTCGCCGTACTGGTCAATCCATTGGGGTTTATTGCTCATGACTGATTATATCAGTTCGGTGTTTGCTATGGATTAGTCATCGGGTTCGGGGTCAACGAATTGGAGAAAACCCATCAACAGGGCTTCTTCGATGCCATATCCGGTGTTTTGATCGCATACCGGACATTGGGCTTTATGGGCATCGGGTTCGATTCTACCGCCTACCAGATCATCGCAAGAGGTGCAATACATCTCAAGGTCGGTATCGGCGTCGGCGTATTGTTGTTCTGTCAGTTTCATGACTCATTATATCGCCGGATTTTTGGCGATGGAAAATCGGTTGTTGGCTCAGGCAGGGATTCGAACCCGCCGCTTTGGTTCAGTGTCAGCGGGCTTGGCCTCCGCTTCTACTGTTTACCTTGCTACCAGANTAGATGCTACCCTTATCCCATTTCCAAGACAGGCATCGGTTTTCATCTCAAGACAACGGTTCTCAACTCCGTCGCCATAATGAGAGGCATCCTCTGAGCCATCTTATTATATCAAGCAATTCTTGGCTATGGAAAAGGGACAGACCCCCGAACCGTTCGGGAGCCTGTTGGAGGGGAGTAGATTCTGTGTTTTCGTAAAACGATTCGAGTTTAACCTTTATCCTACTACCCATATAACTCGAAAGGTCAGGGGGTCGGGCGGTTTATTCATTGAGGCTAACCGCTTTACCTCATGTTTGCAACTCATTATATCAAACGATTCGGTGCCTATGGAAACCCGCTGCCCAATGGCTCTGTAAGTTTGAACGCTGTTACCCTTCCGGGTACTTCCCTGTATGCAGGGAACAATGGGCGAGCGGGTTATTCTGTTGTCAATGCCCCATTATATCNNNCGATTCGGTGCTTATGGAAAAAGACTGCCGCCCGCTCGCTGGTTGAATAGCAAGCGGGGGCAGGGAGCAATCGAATCATCGACGGATGGAATAGGTTGTACCTTTGATCGTCAGGCAGCGGAGGCAATCGAGGCCAGTCGTTTGGAAGTCGGTTCCATCATGGCGACTGGACTTNNNCAGGTANGGCTTGACCNNTTCGGCATCGACCAGCTTACCCGAACCGTCGTAGTATTCGGACTGGCTCAACATCTTTCGATCCTGTCGCTGATCGTCGCCGCTTTCCCGGCGAATCTCATAGCGAAGATAAAGCCGGGGATTGCTGGCAATAAATTGCGTATTGCCATCGTCATCATTGACGGCTCGCTTGTTCCATACCGTATCCTTGACGGCAACGCCATCCTTTTCAAAGGTAACGCCATCCTCGTCTGCCGTTGCCATGCGGCAAACAATGTCNTCCTTATGAACGGACAGCGGGGTAATCTTGCCATCNTTCATGACGGGGGTATGATGCGAACCCCGGCGGGTACGTTCCTGAACATCCTCGCCCTGTTCCGCTCGGACTTCCCGCTTGGTTTCGTAGTCGAAGCAAACGGACGACGTTCGGCGGGAAACCTTGAACAATCCGGCCTTGCCCTCATCCGTATCGGGATCAATGAACGGATTGCCGGTCTTGTTCATTCGCTTGAAAGACTTGCCATCGTCTTTCAGTTCGGTCATGTTAAAGACTTCGACGGTTCCAGCCCAAGTCGATCCGTGGATTTTCTCCAATTCGTTCGCCAGTTCGGTCGGCGTAACGAATCGGACGGCTCCCCGATCCTGAACATGATTGATAATCCAATCATGGGTCAGAACGGCGACCGTTGCGGGGTTGGAAGTTTGCGGGGTCATGGTATTGCTCCATCAAAAGGGGTTGTTTCGTACTGCCGCATTATATCAAGACAATACGGCTCTATGGAAACCATCAAACAATCAGGGCTTCGCCTTTACCGAGGATCTTGCTCATAACAGTCTCATAGATCCATCGCCTCAAAGGACCGCCCTCGATTTCGTCAAGTATCAACGGATTAGGCAAGACGCAAGACTTGTACAGTTTGGGGTCATTGACCTTTAACTGATTCCAAGCATCATTAAACGCAACAGCTTGGGTATGGTTCAATCCCGCCGATTCCGTAGCTTCGATAGCTTCGTCATTGGTTTCGACTTCGTCCCATACGTTAAGAACAACATTCTCCAAGTTGTCCAGTAGTTTTTGATTGCAAGTAGGCATTGGTTGCTCCAAGGGTTGTTTGTTCGCCGTATTATATCAAACGGCTTTGATTCTATGGAAAACGGAATCGTCATGTCGGGCAATATATGTCCCTTGCCTACCGCAATATATGACAGTAGCAGAACATGGCGATTTCGTTTCCATGATTCATTATATCAACTGATTCCAAGCTATGGAATCATTCGGGCGGTCCCATGTCATCGTATGCGGTCTTGAACGTCATACCGGCGTACTGGGCCGCATGTTTGGCGACAAAGGCGGTAATCGCCGGTCCATCGCCCAAGACTTCATCGAGTTCCTCAACGGTTGCATTACGGGCAGCGGCTTGTAATGCTCGATGATGGTCAACGGAATCAATGCCAAAGTCTACCATTTCGGCGGCAGAGATAGGCGCATCAAACATCATGGCATCGAAGCAGCTTTGCGTTACCGGTCGGATCATGGGATTACTCCTTGTTGATCCATTATATCATGGGATTTTAAGCGATGGAATTATCCCCCATAATCGGCAAGGATGGTCAAGGCCCTTTCATCCTTATTGTATCCGATGATGGTCATGCTGGTCGGACCTGCGCCCCAAAGGATGATGAAAACGGGACCGACATATCCCGGCGAATCCGAATGGTATCGGGGGAAGACAACGACCTGAGATTCGTACAGGTAATTGATCAGGTCGGCGACCGATTCCCATGCTCCCTTGAAGTTCTCATGTTCAAGGATGAAATGGGTCAAGGCGAACAATTCGACATTGTCCGGTCGGCGGGAGATGGGACGTTGTCTGTTCTCGTCCGCTTCCCTTGTCAGGTCATCGTACATTAACGCTTGGATTTCTTTGATGTTCATGGGATTGCTCCTTGTTGTCCCATTATATCATGCCGGATTTTTCAATGGAGAATGCTGGTTTACTGATAGTTAGCTGAGCATCCGCCGATGTTGTCGATGAACCGATGGGTAACGCCGCCGTTACGAGCGGTAATGATTGCGTTACTTCTGCTGCCGGGGGTTCTGCTTTGTCCCCTGATCGGCAGACCTTGAGCCAAGCGTTCAGCTTCAACGTCCTGAACGGTACGCCTACGAGGTTTGCCTTTAATCGGTTTGGGTTTCATCGTTTGTTCCTTCTTCAATAGCATCCAATGCGGCAGCTATCCAGTTTTCCATGATACCGAAAGCGGTATTTTGTCCATTGTCCGTTTGGACGATGGTGTTAGGGTCGATCCCCCTCTCTTTCAGGATTTTGTCAATGAGTTCGTTCATGTTTCATTATATCGCCGGATTTTTGGCTATGGAATATCAAACCATTCCGGCGAATACCATCATGGTTTTCCGGTTCGCCCATTCCTCCGTCAACGCTTCCATCGAAGCATCCATAACCTTTATGTCTTGTTCGGTGGTTTCAGGATGAGGGGAAACAGCCGCCCGCAGTTGCATAAACAGCAGCGCTTTCCATGCTGCATCGAGCAAGTCAAGCGGGTTGTTACGATCCCCCATCATCTTGCGGAAGGTATGATAGTCCTGTTTGAATTGAACGAACGATACGGTGGGTTCGTTATTCGTTGTCCAGTCGCCGGGGAAGTTGGATTGCTGTTGTTCCATGTCTCATTATATCAGCCAGGAATCCGTCAATGGAAAACCGCCCGATTGCGCAGTCGAGCGGTTTCCCTTACAATTTAAGTAAGCAGAACGCTAACGGGTTGCGTTATAGGAATCCTGCCCATGCGCTGATCCCAGCGGGCGAGGTAGCATTGATCCGTCGTTCTGCGGGGACGGATCGAGGTGGAATGTATGGGATCGCTTGCGTCGTTTCCCCTTTGCCATCTTTGGCATGTAGATGATGAGGAACGGAAGTAAGTAGGCGATCCAATACATCCTTGTTCCTTTTGTTACCGCATTATATCAAGCGGATACGATCAATGGAGTTTAGGCGCAGGGGTTTCTGCATAGACTCATGGGCTGTTTCTTAAAGAACTTGTCCCGCTCGACGGCGGCTCCAAACGGAGGAAACTTGATACCAGCCAGCGATTCCTTCGGGTACTCATCGCTGAACAGAAGGAAATCGCCCCATTCCCCATCGGGGCAGGCATCGCTGTAAACCTTGCCATAAGCGTAGCCGGTTTCCTGATCCAATTCGGTGAGATACCAAGTCCATGACGAACCGCCGAAAAACTTGAAGTGAGCGATAGGGTCGTCAATGTTGCTCTGTCCGCCGATGGATGGAATGTTGCGAGCCATCGCTTCGGTCATCAGGTTCATGGTTCCGTTGGCGTTTTTGAGAGGTGAGATCATCGGTTGCTCCTTTGTTGCCCCATTATATCATGGATTGGTCAACTATGGAAGATCGGTGTTGATTTCAAAGATTTGACCATTGAAATGACATTTACCGTTACGGATTCGGTAGACCATATCATCAAAGATGGCAACGTCCTGATGCCCCCATTGCCCAACGACTTCGCATTGAGATTTGTAGATCGTTCTTTGCATGATGGATTATATCATAGAAATGGTTACAATGGAAAACCCCGCCCATTGCAGGCGGGGTTCCCGGTGGAAGCTCAGGTTATGGCGTGATTAACGCCGCTTCATGTTCAGCCTCCTTTCTGTACAAGTTCATTGAGTTGATCGTAGGTCATGGCTCGCCATTCGTTCAGCTTTTCAGGGGGAATATCCATTTCCCAGAACGGCAAGTCCTGTTGATCGCTTTCTCGCTGCATCAGTTTTTCGATGAGATAGTCTTTTGCCTCTCCTTCTGCGATCTCTTTACATGCTGCTTCGCAAGCCGCAGGATCGTCGCAGGGGCCTTCTGAGTCCCATCGTCCGCAGTTAGGGCATTTGGAGTAACCCTGAGCGGGGCCGCAGGAGGGGCAGCAGGTGTCTCCGCAAAGGCAAGGTCCCATGTCGTATCTCCTTTCAACCCATTATATCAACGATCATACCGTTGATGGAGAAGATTTCGGTCCATCCGACAGGTTCGCATAGGAACCTGCGACCTTCGATTACCGCCAGATCGCCAACGCTCATGGAGCGGCATTGAAAGGCAGCAAGTTGATTCTCAACTCGGGAACCATCGACATGGTTCATGTAACGCCATACCGTATTGAGGATGTCATGAGAATCATCGCTCGGTTCATGAGGGACTTTCAACGTGAAAGTTTTGTCGCTTCGAGAGCCGAACTGACCAGCGGGGTAGATAACTTGAACGTTCATGGCATTGCTCCTTGTGACCCATTATATCATCAATCGGTCAACTATGGAATCAGATACGAATACGTTGCGACCAGTAGTATACCGATTCGGCAAACTGAGCGGCGGTATACGTTCCCATCGTTCCACCCGTTTTCCTCAGCATGTTGCGAGCCATCGCAAGCGGTGACATAGGTTCATTTTCAACCGGACTTGCGATGATACAAACGATTTCCCAATCATCGGTGGTCGTTCTTTCGCCGCCATTTTCGAGCAAAGCTTCGGCGGAGTAGCAGACAACCTTTGCAAAGTTGCAAGGTTCGGGTTCGATCTTGATGCCTTGCAGTTTGGCAGCCCAAGGTCGCAACTCGTTACCGATGAACAAGTCTTCGCCTTCTTCCCGTTGACGGATAACGCTTCTGATCGGATTGATCCAAGCGTTTTTCATCTGTTCGGTGATAAGAACCGTCGTACAGACAAAACCGATAGCGGGAACAGGAACAACTACTTTTCGGTCAAGCGTTGTTTCCCCCTGTCCGGGTTGACGCTCATCCCAAAAGGTGAGAGCAGTATCGGCGACTGTATCGTTCGTCAAGGTGGAGTATGACTGTCCTGTTCCGGGTCGGTGTCGTTTGAGGGCGAAGCTACTCCAACCGATTGTAGGGGTGCTGTTCATAGTTCCATTATATCATGGAAAGACGAACAATGGAGAATCATACGAGAGCGTCGTAGTAGACCTTTTCGATGCTTCCGGTAAAGTCTGTCATGACTTGAACGAAGTCGAAGCCGAAATGACAGAATCCTGACTTGTCGGACAGTCGATCCCGCAGATATTCTTCGGGGTCTTCATCGTCGGGGCAATCAACGATCAGAACGGTTTTGGGAAGTTGGGATAGGGCGTAGTTATCGCCGTCCGTATCCCATTTGATGTCAGTACAGAGGTAGTGTTTCATGATCCATTATATCATGGAATTGCAAGCTATGGAATCAGATAATTTCGAAGCCAATTTCCTTTTCGTCCAGCTTGATCTTGAGCGTTTTGGTTCCCCTTACTCCCTTGATAACCCCTTCCCAGATTCTCAAGGGGACGGAATCGGCGAAGTCGTCGCCGCCGATGTGCTCGCAATCAGGACCATAGCCATCAGCGTAGACGACGTCGTCCTTTGGACGAGGGTTGCCGTTGCTCATGATATATGCACCTTCATCTTTGACGATGATAAGGCATCTGCCCTTATCATCAACGCCATAGGACTTAGTATATCCTTTGGCTTCTCTAGTGAGCTTTATGAGGCGTCTAACGTCAGCGACTTTGAACAAGAGTAACATGGGCGTTCCTTTCATCCCATTATATCAGTAGATTGTAGGCTATGGAGTCTCAGTAATCAACGCCTGATGTTCGGCGTCAATTACTCGAATCTCATTGCCATGATTGGTTTGGGTGGTGATGATTCCGATATCCATTTCGGCAGCAGTTTCGGTAACCAAGCCCGGTAACCCAGACTCGTTGTCGGTATTCGCATCGTCCAGCGTCCGTTGGGCATCGGCCTGTCCGCTGGCGAGCATGATGGAGACGGCTCTAGCCAGTGTAAGGACAGAAGTATCATCGGGAATCATCGTTTCAAATTGTACGATTGCTTTTTTCATGATCTATTATATCAGCCCTGAATTGACAATGGAAAATCATCCCAGTGGAATCTTTCATCTTCAAAAGTGATCCATGACAACTTTTGACAGATTCTTTTGAGGGTAGTCAGTATCCCACGTTCCGTTGTCCCCGTCGCTTCCGGGCCAACACCTGAAGTATTCAACTTGCATGTTGCGGCTCCATCTCAATTTTCGTTCCGCCAACATCTTCAAACCAACACCATACGTCGGCGAGGGTTGCGTTTTGATTATCGACGGTACAATCCCATCGTACATCAAGACCTTCGGGAAAGCTACGAACGTAACGGTGAAGGCGATAGCGTCCTTTTACATCGCCTTCCAGAACGACAAGGGCAGTATCGAGGTGTTCGTACCAGACGGAAGTAAGGGCTGTGAGTCCCTTTTCCCATGACTGTCTACAACGGGCAAGATAATACTGGTGTACGCCTTCCATGCTGTTCCTTTCGTTGCCCTATTATATCTGCCGGATTTTCGGCTATGGAATTAGATACCGCCAGCAACTTCGCAAAGGTCGGCGGCGATTCTTTTAGCCGAATCTTTCGCTTCGTTCAGCATGTAATCGTAGGGCCAACCAAAGTATCCCCCACACGAATCCAAATGATTGCCTTCATCATCTTCGACGACATAACTATAAACTGCGCCAGTCAGATAGTCGTCATACGTTTTGACTTCGGAGACAAGAGCATCGGCAATCCGTTCCTTGATCTTTTCGGGGTCCGTTTCCTTGATACCCAATTCGTCGATCATCTTGTCAATGTTGGCATAGATATAGCCAACTTGTCCCGAATCCCAAGGACAATGAAAGCCTCCAGTATTCATCGTGATGCCGCTATGATCGTACAGATAAAGCGGAAGGATGACAAACGCTTCCTCGAAGATTGCCCGCAAGTCGGCGTCAGAATCATCGTCCAATTCTCGTTCTTCGCCAAGTTTTTCGAGCGTTTGATTCGCCAAGTCCTCGAACAAGTGACGAGGACTGTATTCGCCTGTGTTTCGATGATAAGGTTCGTCGCCAAGGTGATAATTACGATGCCAGCAAACCATCGTACCAAGGTTATCCCATTCGGTACGTGGGTTCATCGGATCATCGTCACGATAACATTTGATCGTCAATCCATTTTGTTTGTGTACGCTATCGGGTTCCATGCTGTAATCCTTTCCTGTTGCCGCATTATATCAGAAGGATTGCGACTATGGAATAAAGACGAGAGCGCATTCGCTAGGCTTTTCGCTCCAACCTTTGGCAACGTCAAGCCAAACGATAAATTCGCCGTCCGTATCCGGTTCGGGATCACCCTGTCTCCATTCATTCCAAAGTTCAAGAATGACAGCATCCCAAAACTCAGTGCTGTTGGGACCAGTTGCTCTGGTATCAGCCAACAGATGATCGGGCGGGATAACAATACCAAGAGAGGCAGGATCGGCATCATCATACAGTTTGAGGATTTCGATTTTCATGATTGATTATATCTCCTCAATTTTCGGCTATGGAATTAGCCGTTAAAGGTTCTGCTGGCATGGCTTGACCACGTTGTAGTTTTTCTGTCTTGATGCCTTGTCCCGCCGTTGAGTATCTTTTTACCCTTGCCGGGCTGTTCTCCGCCTGCTTTGCGGGCTTGACTTCGAGCGTCCCCTTCCGCTGCGGCTTGACGATCAATGTCGTCAAGGTTCTTTTTGCCATTGCGGGACGGTTGACGTTTCAGGGCTTTTTCATTCCATGCCATTATCCGCCTCTTTTCTCTGCCCACCTAAATATCCTTTGGACAACGATTTCGAGTTCGCATAAAAGGGCAAGAGCAATCAGGCCATAGCCCAAAACTAACCATCCTTCAACTTGGGTTCCTAAATGTCCATAGGACATGGAGACGATGACTAAACCGACAAGGTATATGATTACGTTCATGATGCTCCATTATATCAGGAAGTTTCCGGCGATGGAAAAAGATGTTGAACCCATTCCGCATTTGTCCCGGTATGACTGGGCGGAGGATCAAGCGACTCGATGAAGCATTCGATCAAGAACGAGTCATGAGTCGGCTTGTTATCTTCGGTAAACTGTTGCTTGGTGGCGTCAGACATGATAGCGTCTTTCTTTCCCTGTTGCCCGATTATATCAGGCGAGATGTGTCTATGGATTCAGGTATCGGACCCAAGGTTATGGGGCCATGCCTCAATCGCTGTCTTGGCTTCCCTCAAACCAATACCAAGAGCGATCCGCAATTCCTTGATAGCCTGAATGGTCTTTTCCTCTACGAGAAGTTGAGTAACATCCTTGGCGACGTTATCAGGAATCTTATACCCATTGATGGTATGCGAGTCCTTGTAACCATGATCGGTGGTAGCCTCGAAAAGCAAGTCCATTGCCTGCCCCCGCAATCCGGGGTCCATCGACTCAGGAGCCTTACGCATGATGGCGTCGATCAGGTTAACGACTTTGAAGGTGAAGGTGTCCATGATACCTCATTATATCATCCATTTTCGGACGATGGAGAATCCGTCGCCCGCCTAATTACAATTCAGGTACGATTACGACCTTTGCATCGCCATGACTACTCCTTGTCTTTGGGGCTCATCCCTAACATCGCCTCTGCTAACGCTCTCCTGCCCTTATCTGTTTCCAGTGCTTTTGAAATGATGCTTTCCCTATCACGGTTTCGACGCCAATGGAAGATGCCACTAATCCTGCGACGGGCCGACCAGTAGATGTCCCTAATCCTGCGACGGGCTAACTTGCAGAATAGCCCATAGACTAAACAGCCGATATGAATCCATTTCATGAACATGCTTCGACTACCTCCGGGAACTCCCGCTTTGCAAGTCTTCCATCAATCCTAACATCTCCTGAAACGTAGGCCCTCGATGATCGTCGTCAGCGTCCAGCCGTACTGCACGGCATTGCGGACGAAGTTCTCCTCGGCCTCGGTCATCTCGCCCACGGCGTTCTTGAGCATCCGGTCGAACTCGTCGCTGGGGACGGTGGGCAGGTCGATCACCTGCCCGTTGATGCAGATCGGGTTGGGCATCTGTCGCATTGCACTTCTCCTTGTGTAAACACGTTGTTGTAAGTCCAAGGGGAGCCCGGCCTTTCGTCCGGGGCTCCTGAATCTCCCTACTCCAGCCAGTCGATCAGCCCGTCCAGACGGGCGATCTCGATGCGAATCTTGGTCAGGTCGTTCTGGTACTTGCCCTGTTCCATCTTTTGTATCTGTTGGGATAATTTTTTCCATGTAATAGGCATATCAGATTATATCAATCTGCTCCAGCCCTATGGAGATGTTCAAGACGACTTGCCAGACACTGCTGACCGCAAAGAGGGCAAACCCCCATCCGGGACTGTTCGATTTGTTCATCGGTTGGGTTGCGGTTGATCTTAATGGCAACGTCGAGTACATCCCTTTGCGTAGCATAGTTATGCTCGCCGCTGATACCCTGTCCGCAGACATTGCACATTAGATCAAGCGTTTGTACAAGCTTGAGATCGGGCTTTTGTTCAACAGAAGGGGTAAGACTAAGACTGGTCATCATTTCTCCTTACTTGATTCCATGCATGACCGCAATGGTTGCATGATTCTCCGATCAAAGCATCGGCGGGAATCAGTTCATTGCAATCAGGACAGAGTCCATGTTCGTAGTCCTGTATGACTGCTAAGCCTCCGTACAGACGATTGAGAATCCTTTCTTCTTCGGGGTCAAGGGAGACGAAAGTATCATCCTCATAGTATTGAAGAAGATAGCAATCTCCATGCATATGATTGCCAACATGAAGGCTTGCGGTCCATTCATCCGTTGAGGGGATATAGATCAGAGAGCCGGTCATCATGCGTGTTCCGGGATCTCCTTTACCTCGAAACAGGAGCCAAGCATTTTGCCATTTATGCGCATCCCTTTCCATCGAGACTTTGATTCGTCTTGCATTCATGAGTGATTATATCCGCCGAAAGTCGGCAATGGAGAATCAAACCATCTTGGCGATGTAGTCCATCGTCAAGCCCATGATGTAGTCGATAGCATCTTGCGGAACGTCGCTTTCCTCGCCATCTTCGCCGGAACCAAGAACGAGGAACGGACCATTGATTTCATCCCCTTGGGTGAAACCGGGCCAGTAATGCTCGACAACCGCCGTCGCAACGGGATTGAAGGGCAGAGCAAGCATCTTGCCATCTTCGTTGATATAGGCATGAAACTTTCCGCCGTCCCTGTCAAGGGGATACATTTCGATATTCCCGCCAACTGCCTTCTGCAAAGTGGCGAGATCATCGTTGACTTCAATGACGGTGGGGAGTTCGAGTTCGGGAAGGATGAGAATTGCTTTGTTAGTTTTCATCGTTGCTCCTTTGTTGCCTCATTATATCAAGCAGAGACTCGTCAATGGAGTGGGAGGGAGTCGAACCCTCTCGTCCTGTATTAACTCTTGGGATACCAGCGGTCTTTTCTCAGGCTTTTATCCGCTGTTGGGAACCATCCCATGTATCTTGCTAGTCAACCAGTCTATACCAGTCCACCCCTGTTGTTGATCCATTATATCATGCAATCAACAGCTATGGATTTCCTTTGGAGGATTACCTTTTGAGTCCTTCGACAACTTCATGAGCCGGGCATTTGAAACCCTTGCCATCCCGAATCCGTTTGATGCAAAGGGGATTCTTGGGTGCTCTCATGTTCGCCCCAACGAGTTCGTATGCCTGTCCGTCCCAAAGGGTAAACGTCTTGTTCAAGTCAGACGCCTTCAAACCGAGGGCGGAAGCGTTTCGCTTGAACGCTTCGGCTTGAGGCGTAAGCGGTTTCTTGCCGCCTGTACTGGCGTGGGTTACAACCAGTTGCAAATCGGCGGAGTCCGCAGCTTTTCTTCCCCTACCAAAGCGGAAGGCGATACCTTTTTTGACGCCAAAGGCTTTGAGTTCATCGAGGATATCTGCTTTGAGGTCACGAAGTTCCGGGTTCGAGAGAAAGTCGATCATGAGGTTTCCTTTCTTGTTGCCTCATTATATCTGCTAAAATTTGACTATGGAAAAAAACATCCCGCCTTTCGACGGGACGTTGCATCAGTGATCAGGCTCCTTAGCCCGCCATGTAAACCAGTTTTGCCAGAAACGGAATAAAAGACTGCACAACCGCCGATTCAAACAACTCTCCATTCTCATCCCGTACTTCAAGACGAACCAACGGAATTCCCTTTTGTTCAGGTTTGGGATGAAAGAATCCAGCCCCAAACATTAACACTTTCGGATATCCGCCTTCAGACGATTCTTCCCCATCAAGCTCGACGAATTGTAACTCAACACATCGACAACGATCATTCCACTGAATCGAACGATACTGAATCTCTCCCTTGAGTTCTTCGATGGAGTACTCGTTCATCCTGGAGGCGATGTCCATCAGAATGTCGATGATGTTTTTTCGTTGAGGTGGCAAGCCTTCTTGCGGTCGGGGACGGGTCGGTCTGTTTTCGGTGTTCTCATCCATTAGTTTTTCTCCATTTAGTCAATTTCGGTGTCAATACGCAGGAAGCGAGCAGACCAGAACAGTCTACTCGCTCCTACGCTTACCGGGGCAACGGTCAGTCATTTCAACTAACAGACTAACCGATTTCGTTCTCAATGTCAAGACGAAAGTTGCTCGACCATACTTTCGGGATCAATATACTCATGCTCGTAAGGGCCAGCAGAACCAGAACTTACGTCCTCTCCGGGTTTGATCTCGACGACCACGACGGAATCTTCTTCATAGTTGGCGTCGGCGTTGACCTTTTGAACGGCATCATCCAGACCGAGGTCATCGACGACATCGGTGACAATAGGTTCGACGCATCCGACGACATGGACAACAACGTTTTGGGTGGTAGAAAATGCCTTTCGCATTTCGTCCACGTCCTCTTTGAATTCGTTGTCGGGATCATGTTGAATAGCATGAACCACCATGTGACGGATTTTGTCGGCGAGCGAGTCGGTGATAAGAATCATTGCAAACCTCTTTTCCTTACCCATTTAAGGGCGAGCTTGTCCAGTTCGTGAGCTTGAATGTAAATACCCCCATTAAGGGCAATCCCTTTCGCCGCACTGATTGCAACAATGGAAGCCGCTTCATGCTGAGGCTGACTTGATCCGTAAGCCATAAACTCCACCTCTTTGATGGCGAACGTCCCATTACGGCCTGTCATGATGCCGACTTTCGGATTTACAGGGACTTTAACGTGCATTGCGGTTCCTTTCATCTCATTATATCAGTCATAATTCGACGATGGAGAATCCCATTGACGAACAACGAATCCTTTGAACTCAAACTGAGAACTACCGTCCCAAGACTGGACAAAGTCCTCGATTGCTTCTTTGACATCTTCGGGAAGATCGTATTCCTCTTGGAACCCCCATTGATGGTAACAATCTCCGGGCGGACTGTCGTGGAAAAACCCATCCGCAGACTGTTGGATATAAGTTTCCACCCATGACTTGCCGTCAATGAGGATTGACCAACCAACATACGTTTGATTTTCCTTGCGATTGAATTCAGCATCATCCCATGCCTCATAGATGGTTTCCCTAACCTTTTCCAAGTCGGTGGTGTGATCAATAATACGTTCGCCCATTCCGGGCGTATCGAATTCATCGCTTACCGAAACTTGAATATGGAGTTTGCCTTGATCGTTTGAGATATTCGCAGAAGCGATCTCCTTTTTCGAGGCATACCAACCAGTTGTCCATTCAGCGTTTGGACCCTGATTGAGGGCATCTTGGATGCCTTGTTCGATTTCTGGATACCAGTCGCCAAGTCCACAGTGTGCGCCGTCCAAATGGGACGACATGCATTTGAGCGTTGTCATGATTTTTTCTCCAAGCTAAAGGTTTCTGAAACCCTCAGCGGTGGAGAACCGCTATTACCATTAGCAGCGACCCGCATACGTTACCGTGGTCCGTCCCGTCCCGTTGATAGGGTCTGCAACCATGTTTCGGTTTTATATGCACACTGGACTTTGGGTTCTTACGCCCCGATTTCCAGTGATCCTCCACCGCAGAGACGGTAGAGGACGGGAAAATCAGTTAATGTTAGTCATGGCTCATCCTTTCTTTTATCTTCCCTTGCCCCTTCAAGGTCGATAATATGGGTCGGGTCTTCTTTGTTAATGTCGCCCCAAATGACAAGGCGGAGCTTGCCTTCGCAGATTTCGAGGAGTATGGGTTCGCCTTCTCCGTCAGCAGAGGAAAAATCCCCATAACCATCGGGGCAGACAAGTACGCCTCTGTAGTCAACGACAGGCGTAACGCTTACGTTTAATGCCCTGTTTCCGTCGCTGACTTCTTTGATCGTTGTGTACATGGCGTATTATATCAAGCAATCTGTTCGCTATGGAATTGTGAAGTAAGCATTCCCATGATTGCTCCCATGACTTCTCTCGGTTCATCTTGCCATTCATCCTCAATCCAATAGGCAAGTTCAGTTTCCCTGTCCGCCGCAACGTAGCGTACATGTTGCGTTCCATCCGGGTCACTTTCCGCATTCTCGAAAACGATAAAGTTACCGCTTGGAAGTTCAAGAGACGTTTCGCCATCTTCGATAGGAGAATGACAGAAGTGACCAAATTCGGCATCGCTGAATTCAGCCCACTCGCCTTCATGGGGAAGATGCCAGTTGTTATACTCAAAAGCGTCGGCAGAAAAGAGGTCCCCCCAACCATTCTCATTGCTCCAATAGAGCCTGCATGGGTGACCATCGTTGATGGAGTCCGTTTTGTTTATACAACGAATGACATACATTAAACAGGTTCTCCATCCGCATTCACAACTTCGCTGATACCGGAAAGTTTGTAGTCCTCTGTCCATTCGGCATCACAATCTTGGCATGTTATGTTCATGAATGCCTGATCTGCCCCATGAGCCTCCATCTTGCCCGCTTCGATACCTTCGCTCCCGCAGTTCGGACAATGAACGCCATCGTACCCGCCCATGACGCCATTGCGATGCGGTTCGCTTTGTCCACCGGCATGAACAACGACGGTCGTTGG
This sequence comes from Candidatus Pacearchaeota archaeon, assembly GCA_002686195.1. The sequence goes on from NZAS01000088.1 coordinate 19,431, forward strand.
GGTTTCAACAATCATCGTATACGTTTGGGCAAGACCATCGAGGTCCATTTCAGCAATGGCTGTGTTGATTTCATCGACTGCCTGATCGTCGGGGATCGTTTTCATGTTACATTCCTTCGATTTGGCCAACGTCGATGTTGAAAATCATATCGACAGCTTGGGGGAAGGGTTTGGGAAACAGGACAATTTCGATACGATTGACGTAATGATAGCCAACGGTTCCCCAAAGGGTTCCTCTACCACCTTCGTCATTGGGAGTGATGGTCATAAGTCGTTGACCTTGACCAGCTTCGTGGAGTGCCCAAGCCTTTTTGTAGGTAACGACTCTGGGTTTACCGCAATGTTTGACAATGCGGTCGAAGTTGGCAGTTTCTTTCCAAGGATGAGGCATGTTTTTTTTCCTTTCATCCCATTATATCAGCGAAATTTTGGCAATGGAAATCAGAAACGACGAGTCGTATGGGTAATGGAAAAGCTGAGCCCCATCGGTTGGTATCCATATCCACCAATCGGAGGAGCATGACGCTTACGTCCAGTCTTTTCGCCGCCCAAGGGACCGTACCGATGAGTAGCGTAATTACCGCCCCCATCTTCCTCGTAGCTTTCCCGATGATACTCGTCATTCTTGACAATAGTACCGCCTGATTTTCGCTTCCATTCAACATTCTCCAAAGCTTCAAACAGGACTCCCGCCATCGGATGTTCATGAGCCCTTTCAACAGCATGGTTGTTTTCCGAAACGCTCCAAGTAACCGTCTTGTTCTCATCGTTGAACGAGATCGAAGCATCATCAAAATGAATACTTGTCTGCTTACTGATAGGAACAAGCTTCAAGTCTTTTTGTTTGGGAAGATGCGGCTTTTTATCATCGTCAAAGAGCAGACGAGAGATAATCCATCGGTCATCTTCGTTATCCGCATGGAGAAACGAGTTCTCTCTGGTCAAGGAGATGAGTTGTTCAAAGTTCTCTCTGAAATGATTGCCGAAGTCGAAGTTTCTTTTGCGGTATCCAGCCTTTTTCAGTCGGGCATGGACTTCCTTAGCAACCTTCAGCAAATACTTCTGCCGCTTGTTCCAAGCCGCAAGGACTTTCTTGCGGAATGCGGAATATTGCCCTGCCGGGATTCTGATAGTTCCTCGTTCCCATTCATAACAACTCATAATAGGTTCCTTTCCTGTTGACCCATTATATCAGCCAAATTTTCGGCAATGGAGATTCATTCTGCAATGGAGAAGCCATTCGTATTACACCACTCCAAGGCATTGTGCATTGCTGCCTCCTCAGATGGACCGTAAAGTCTTACAAGCAGATACTCTACGTCCAACTCCTCAGCGGCTTTGGCATTACTATAAACGCCACACCCATAGCGTTTGCCGTTAGAGTCAGCGTCATCCATGCCTTCACAGCCTCTGTCAACGTCATCATGGATGATGTAAGCGGGCGTATTGGCGTCGAGAAGGACGCAACCGCAAGTAATGCATTCGATTGCGATATTGACTGGATTGTCATCATTCTCACCCCGATAACCGACGCATTCCAATTCATGGCCGATGTGGGGCCTCAGGTCGTTGTACAGGTCGTTGAAGTTCAATCCCATGTCTGTAGTCCTTTCCTGTTGCCGGATTATATCAGCTTGTTTCCCGGCTATGGAAAGGCTCAGAACAGGCAAGATGCTGGGTTGCCTTGACGATTACGATCAATCATCGGCATAATGTCCTGGAGAAATGCTTTGAAGTCTTCTGGGGAGAGACCATGCGTAAGCGCCAAGTCTTCTGCATGATATGAAGCCAGAGCCCAAACATCTGGGGATAAAACATTACAACTGAGCCCGGTCAGGAGACAAATACAACCAATCAGGTTACGTCTCGTCTCGGCGGACATGGGCGATGATACGTTTGCGATTGTCATTGAAGAGGGATTGGCAGCATCCGGCCCCGAAGGCAGGACTGAAATAGGAACCCTTGTCAGCCAAGATCCTCTCGAATTCTCCGCATTTGTAGACATGAACGTCTCCGGGCAATGTCGTCTCTACTTCGAGGTGCTTACATTGCGTTCTTTCGGCATTCCAAGCTCCATAATCGCAGGGAACCTTTTTACAACACATGCCCGAGCCCACACACATCTTAGGGTCTGTTTTAAGTTGGGCAAGCGTTATTCTCATTGACGATTATATCAGCCAATTTTCGTCGATGGAGATTCAACATCGACGAAGTACGCCTCACCGCCACATTTCTTACAAATCCATGAATTGCCCGTATCCGGTCCATGGGTAGTCTGAATAGCTTCACTGGATGCTATCCAATTACCAAACTCATCAACCTCCCATTCTTCTTGGACATGGGCAGTCGTATAGAATCGGTTATGGGTAGGATTGTTTGGGCATTGGGCTTTTGGGTTAATCATTTTCCCTGAGCCTTATCATGTTCCATCTGTCTTTGATGGACCCACATTCCGGTATTGATCCATTGGGTGCTTGTGGCAGTAACAAAAACGGCTCCGCCTCCCTGTTCGTCCATTCTATTCTTTGACGAATAGTAAGCCCACTCCAAGCTGAATGAATCTTTGGACTGAAAATGCAACAGAAATGCACCCATCAATTCAGCGACCTGATCTGGATCGCCCGATTCCTCGGTGCCAATGTACATAATCCAGTCTTTGCCATCCTTGGGATCGGAGGCCGGGCAGAATTCAACGTCAAAGCCAATCCATCCCATCTCTGCATAGTTATCGAACAGTGCCATCTCGCTCTGATCGGGAAGGGTCTTTTTCTTCAACTCATCGAGTTGTTCCGGTGACAGACCACTGGTTTCCGGATTGTGAAGGGAAACCATATCTCCCAAGACATCTTCGTCCAATTGGTTTTCGAGCCATGCCTTTTCGTCGGCAGTGATGTTGATGCCCGTCGAGAATTGCAGATAATTGTTTGACATTCAATGGTTCCTTTCCGGTGTCATTATATCAGCCAAAATTTCGGCAATGGAAAATCAGCTAATACATTCAACAAGATCATTGCTGCTCAAGAGGAAACGTTGTCCTTTGCGAGTAATGACGAGTTCTGCTTGTTCTCCGGCTTCGGACAACTCTGAGTCGGTGATACCAACTTGATGTCCGTATTGCTGCAAAATCTTATTCATTGCCCTGAGAGCTTCAAGCTCAACAGGTGTTTCGGGTTTAGGTGGAGCGGGGTCGAGTTGATCGTGCATAACGTTCTCCTATGAATGGCAATTCGGGCAACCATAAACCTCTTCTTGATTCGTCCCGTACATGTCTTTCATGAACAGTTTCAGTTCTTTGCCGCATTCAGGACAAACGGGTTCAACGCAACTCGGACAAAGAGCCGAATGGTTGAAATCCCAATGAGCTAAGATGGTGTCCCAATTGATACCTTGGTCAGAATCATGGTCACATAAAACGTCTTTCAACGTTTCGTAAGCCGCATCATGAGTTGGAGTTACATGGCGATGCGTTTCAACAGTGTCGGTTACATCTTGAACGCACCATGTAACGGCAATCTTATCGTTCCATTCTCCATGAAGGGTGTTGAATACCGTTATGACATCAACGCCATCTTTGATGATGCCAGCATCAAAAAGTCGCTGGGCCATTGCTGAAACATGATGGGAGTACATGAGCTAGGTTCCTTTCCGCCGCATTATATCAACAGGATACTTGGCTATGGAAAAAGAGACGAACCTCCCTAAGGAAGCCCGTCTCGGGTCGGAAAGGGACCCATATGGCCAGTACTAATCGACGTCTTCGTCCTGTCCGCCGATGAAAAGGATATCATCGTCATCCAACCATCCTTGAGCTTGTCCCATATCGTCTTCTTCGCTTTCCTGATCCTCCAAATATTGGATAAGATCTTGCTTTGTCTCCGGGTCCTTCTCTGACTTCTCATCAATGAATCGACAAAGAAGGATTATCTGGCTAAGCTCGTTCCATGCATTCCGATCAACAAAGCTTTCAACGATCTCTTCGGTACTTCTTTCAGGCATGAGCGTATTCCCTTGCGTATGTCTCCATGGGATGCTCTTCTCACTCCGTTGTTACTTTACCTTTGCAGCAATGCCAAGTTTTTTGTCAGCCTTTGCTTGCTGCTTTTCTTTCTTATCTCTTTCGTTGATTCGCCGATCTTCGATTCGACTCCGTTTGATCTGATATTCGAAGCTTGACATCCAAGCCATCGGCGATTCGCTGCGCCAATCTCCCGATTCGACTGACATAATCATATCATGGAAATTGCGAAAGAATTCCTCGCCATGAGTATGAGAGCCAGCCGTATTGATATCATGAGCCATTTCATGAGAAAGCAAAGCGAACAATGCCCCAACGCCGACGCTGCTATTTAAGTACAGTCCATCCAAGAACGAACGTTCAATGACGATATACGAAGCGCCATCCGTCCAGCCCGCCGCCGTCATTGACAGACCGATATGGATTTCTCTACCTTTCCAACAAGGCATCTTGTTGAGAATGGCAAGAATTCTTTTCTCGGTGGTTGTAAGATTCTGACTGGTCAGAATCGAATAGCTTGAATTGAATTGCTTACGCAATTCCTTGAACGGTTTAAAACAACCCTCAAGGTGACTCCAATTTTTCTCAAGGTCCCAATCAGAAGCGAACGCATTCGCCAACCAATAGAACAGGCGACCGGGGTTGCCGGTAAATCCCAAAGATTCGGGAAGCTTTTCGTCAAAGCAAAGGGCCTGTCCCTGTTGCATAAGCTTGTCGGCGATGATATCTCCATGCTTAGCGAAGGTCCATGCTCCCTTGTGTTTACGAATCTTTTCGAGCGTAACGACTCTGCCGTTAACATCATGTACCAACCCGATGTTTTTGACTTCATCGTAATCTTCGACGCCATCCCGCAGATCAATCAGCGTACTCAATCGTTCAGACTTATCGAGCGACCGACGCTGTTGTCGAGTCTTTTTGCGATTCTTAATAATGACCTTATTCATGTCAATCCAGATTGGACAATCCGAATGAACGTCATTGCGGGCAAAGTTGACTTTCAACTGTTTCTTTGAGACAACGATACCGCTAACGCCGGAGCGATAAGACGGAATCGAATGAACGTATACGCCAAGGTTGTAAACCTTCAATTCCTCACCAACTCCAAACAGGTAGTAGGCGTTTTTGTCTTTGCATGTCCATTCCAACTCTTTCGGATCGTTGTTCAACTGTTCGCCATCGAACAGAACGGGAATGGAAACGAAACGCACCAATTCCTGAATACGTTCCTTGAACGATGCGATGCTGGGATAGTTGTATCCGATGGGATTCTGATACAACTCAACTTCGATCTTACAACCCTTTGATCGGGTATTCTTTTCCAAGAGCCAATCAAGACCCTTGTTTTTGACATCGACTGTCATCTTGAATGGACCAGTCCGCCATATATTCTTGCCGAATGCAAAAAGCTGACCACGCCCCATTCTAAATTGAGCCCATATCTTATTTTCCGACTCTTCATGAGGCGTACCAAACTGTTCAAAGAACAGTTCGACTTCCTCCCTTGTCGTAATACCACGACCGTCATCGACGATAGAGAGCAGGGCTTTGTTGCCCTTCTCTTTCAGACTGATCTTGACGGTATTGGCTCGGGCTTCGATGGCGTTCATAACGCCTTCAAGCACAGCCTTTTCGAGCGTTCCTGCCTGACGTTGGATAACATCAAGCAGAAGCTTGGGATGCATTGTAAGAGTACGTTGTTCTTGGGACATAGTAGGTTCCTTTCCAACCCATTATATCAGCCGAATTTTCGACTATGGAAAATAGCTTAAGTATTGTTCCCAACTGCCTCAACAGCAGTTTCAACTGCTTTTACAAATGGAGGAGATTCGATATCAATTCCTTCGCAAGCGGCTGCCAGAATCAATGATTCGATACCATGAGCGGGACCATTAGCAGGATGATCGTGACGAGGCTCGGGACAAAGGTCGCTGGTAATCGTGCCGCCATGCTTGTTGGTTTCAACCCTGATACCATAAGGAAGTTCGTAGTCCCTTGTCACGAAGAATATGGACATATCGCTTTCTTCCATGAATTCGTCGAAACGTTGGTCAATGTTTCCATGACCAAAGCCTTTGTCGGGCCATACCCAATTGAGGAATGCCAAACCC
>NZAS01000089.1 GCA_002686195.1 Candidatus Pacearchaeota archaeon
AATTGGCGGATTGGGTAATGATGAAAGATATATTTTTAGGAAAGATTCCATGGTGATGGTGTGGGTTAATGGATGTTTTGATATTTTACACCGCGGCCATTTTGAAATGCTTAAATATGCGAAGTCCATAGGAGAACATTTAATTGTGGGAATAGATTCAGACAGTAAAGTCAGACGGGACAAGGGCCCCGAACGCCCCTTTAATTCGCAGGAAGATAGAAAGTTCGCTCTAGAGAGCATTCGATATGTAGACAAGGTGGTAATCTTTCATTCAAAGGGAGAATTAGAAAGCTGGGTTAAAGCCGTTCTTCCGACTTATATGGTTGTAGGATCTGATTGGCGCGGAAAAGAAGTGGTAGGAGAAGGGTATACACAAAAGGTATGTTTCTTTGATAGAATAGGAGACTATTCAACCACTAAAATTTTAGAAGGAATAAAATGAAATTAGTTGTGATCACCGGGTGTTTAGGGCTTATTGGTTCTTATGTTACGCGTCAGTGTTTAGAAAAAGGATGGAAAGTATATGGAATTGATTGGTGTACTTATGCAGCGAATGAAGAGTTTTTAGAAGAATTTAATCATAATCCCAATTTTACTTTTGTTAAAGAAGACATCGCGCAATTAAAATATTTGCCCGATTGTGATTATATAATTAATATAGCCGCAGAGTCGCATGTGGGAAACAGCATCGTAGACAGCACAGATTTTATTCAGACCAATGTGTTTGGAGTAAAGAATTTATTAGATCTCATTCGTAATAAACAAGGCAATGTAAGTGATCGACCGGTGTTTTTTCATTTTAGCACCGATGAAGTATATGGGGACATCACCTCTGGCGAGCACATAGAAACAGACATTCTTAAGCCTAGTAACCCATATTCAGCCAGCAAAGCTGCCGCAGATATGTTAGTTTTTGCGTGGGCAAGAACTTACGGAATTAAATATGTGATTTTACGCCCAACCAATAATTATGGAATCGGCCAATATCCCGAAAAACTAATTCCCGTGACGGTTAAATTATTAAAAAGAGAAAAGAAAATTAAACTTCATAATAAAGGAGAGCCCATTAGAAATTGGTTGCACTCCGATGATACTGCCGCAGCCGTGATTACTCTTATTGAATCTGGTATAACTGATGATATCTTTAATGTGGCCGGAGGCTTCGAACAAAAAAATATTGATACAGTCACCAAAGTATGCGAATGCTTTTTTCGTGAGAAAAGAGATTGGACAACATATTTAGATTTGTCCTTTGTCAGAGAAGGACAAGATGTACGCTACGCTTTAAACGATAATAAATTACGGTCTCTCGGTTGGAGACCACGAAAACATTTTGATGAAGAAATCAAAAAAATAGTTGAACACTATAAAAATACCTTTAAATGGTAAAGGAGAGAAAATGCAACTATCTAACCAAGCTCTTGGAGCAATTATGATGGCCCTACAAGAGTCACTAATGACACAAAACGACATAGTCCCAGTGTTACAGGGATTTGAATTGGAAGAGACAAACGAGGGGCTAATTGTAAAGAACCCCCCTACGATTCGCGTCTCTAACGACGAACAGATCACAAAGGAAGATTTAGAGAACCTGGCACGATAGATGCCTCGATACAGATATCAATGTAACGATTGCCAGGAGATTATAACTATTTTTCATGGAATTGAAGAAGGTTATGAAGATTGTAATAAATGCGAACAAAAGCAGACAATGAAAAAGCTTTTGTCGACACCGTTTATTATCAAAAGAGAAAGTGCGCTTGATGTTGATAGACCCGTGGGTGAAATAACCCATGAATATATCGATATTAATCGTGAGATTTTAGAGCAACAAAAAGAAGAAGCAAGGAAAAAGACAAATGAGCCGCCTTGAAATTATTTTATCCGCAATTTTATTTTTTTCAATTCTATTAAACATAGGATTGATAATGTATGTAAGAGGAGCAATAGTAAGATTACTATCAGTATCGGAGGAGTTGGGAGATCTCCAAGAAATGATTAATGCATTTACCCACCATTTAAAAATAGTTTACGAATTAGATACATTTTATGGAGACGAAACACTCCAGGGATTACTCCACCATGCGGCATCGTTCAACGAACAATTAGAGACATTTGAGTATATTTATTCTCTGACACAAGACCCCACATCAGAAGGAGACCCCGCTATAGATGACGACACCACCGAAGAAACGCAAGAAGAGAACAGCTAATTATTATTTTACATCTGTCCATGAACAAGCAATAATAAAATATACCAATACGGATTCACTTGAAGAAAGAACGGAACTCTATATTAAATATATTGGCCCAGCTTTAAATGAAATGGTAGACAAAATTGTATTTACCTATAAATTTACAAATTTACCCAATTGTGATTCATTGCGAGATGAATGTAAAATTTGGCTAATGACAATATTAGACAAATATGATCCAAATAAAGGCTCTAAAGCCTTTTCTTATTTTTCAGTTATTACTAAGAATTGGTTTATTCATAAAGTAAAAAGACAACAAAAACGCAACCGCAGAGAAATTGGATTTGAAATGCTTCCGAAGCGTTTTGAGGAAGAATTTCTCTCCACCGATGATTCATATTTAACGTATAGAGAAGAAGAAGAGTTTTGGGCCTTCTTTTTTAAAGAATTACAATCGTGGGATGAAAGCCAAATGAAAGAGAATGATTTAAAGGTATATAAAGCGATTAATATTCTTTTTGAATCAAAAGAGGATATTGATATTTTTAACAAAAAAGCTATTTACTTATACTTGCGAGAGATTACGGGATTAAACACAAAACAAGTGGTTAATTCCTTAAAAAAGTTTAGAAAGAAGTATACGATGTTTAAACAAGATTGGGAAAATGGATCATTATGAGCAAAAAAGATGTAGACACCTTAATTGACGAGGCCTTAAGTAATATTCGCAGCGATAGAAAAATTGCGAGAGAATTTCTTAACGAAGTCGCGAATCAAATTGCCACTGATCCCACTCAAAATAAATATTTAAGCCCGGTAGCAGCCAAGCATGTGGAATCACTACAACGCTCTAATGAACAATTGGTGAAAATTATTGGCTTGCGACAGAAAACTGTCAAGCGCGGTTTTGAGTTATCGGATGATGATAAAAATAATCTTTTTGATATGATTCAAGGAGACTCTATTAATGAGTAAAGAGTTTTTTGAGTATGGAAGTTTTTCTAATGCGACTGCTGCACTTGATTTATATACCAACGCTATTAAAACATCCCTGGGAAGAAAGTATAATGTTTATGGAAAAAACAATAAACAAACCATCTTTCCTGCGCGCTTACTCACCGATCCTTTAACAATTGAGGATGCCGTCGCTAGCGGTTTTTTTAATTCCACAACACTTAAAAAAATTGCCGCTTTTTTCCCATCTAAAACAAACTTATTTATATTTAAAGGAAGAATAGAAGGACCAAATTCTCCTCATATTTTTTTACCAGATCCCTGCAGCCTTCCTTATGCAGAGGACCAGGAAAAAACGGCACAATTAATTTCTATGCACACCACTTTTGTATCTACCGCCGGGTCGGTGGGTGACTCAATTAAATTAGGTGATGTGGCTAACGTACGTTTAAATAAAAGTGCGTTTTCTTATAATTTAGAATATGGAGAATTTGTAGGCTCGGTAAACAAATCTACCGGCGCCCAAAATAATGAGAAAGTTCAAGCATGTCAACAATTATCAGATTTATTTTCTAAGTTTCAATTCTCTGCATTGGGGTTCAGTTTTTTATCGGATCTTTTAAATGTGGATGGCGCCTCCCTATTGAGTGTGAAAGACTATAGTGGAATGAGCAATGTAATTATTGAATATTATGAGAAGATCAATACTCACCCCTCCTTTAATAATAGCAGGCTAATAGGTGGTCCTCCATCGGCTGGCGTGCCAGGCATTGTTAGTCAAGAAGTGGGCGCCTGGGAAGGGCTTAGAGGAACTCAAGGCGCCACAATGCTTCGTAAATATGAACAATTGTTGGGCAATCCGACTAATTATTATCCGGGACAACCATGGTCAGCAGCGTTTATTTCATATGTGATGAATACTGCCGGCACAAGCTTTCCGACCGCCGCATCGCACTATAAATATACATCCCCTCAATTTACTAATAGAATGAACGGCGCCACTAGTGGATGGGTAACATTTTCGGTACAGGAAAAGGTTCAAATTGGAGTAGGGGATGTATTGGTTAAACCACGCTCAGGAGATTATTACTGGTCGCACGGAGATGTGGTATTTCGTATTCAGGGAAATGTTGCTTATTTAGCGGGCGGAAACTTAGGTAATACTGCAAAAATTGCCGGCAGTATCCCCCTAAATGCTGATAGAACTTTAGCATCTCCAGGTCCATATTTAATTGTGAATAAATTTTTAGGATAATGAAGGAAAAAGCAATATTATGAAAGAATTTTTTGATGCTGCGTTGTTTAGTACGGCTGCCTCCGCAATCGATTTATACGGAAATATGATTCGCGAAGGAATAAAATATGATATTTTTGATGGCAAAGAGGTTTTTAAAGCCAGAGTTTTAACCGATCCTATGAAGCTTGATAATAAGAATGCGAGTGCTTTTTTCTCTTCCGATACTATTAAATTACTAGCGGGAATGGGCTCCGCAGATGGTGGTCAGAAATTTATTTTTAAAGGAAGAATAGATGAGTTGATATCGCCCCATGTGTTTTTGCCGGATCCTTGTAGTGAAGCTTATGCAGATGATGAAGAAAAAGTAGCTCAACTAATTTCCATGCACACCACTTTTATAGCGCCGGATTCGACGGCTCAATTTCCTGTTAAAATTGGAGACTTAGTAAATGTAAGATTAATGGATAATATATTTTCTTATAATCTCCAGTGTGGGGAATATGTGGGACTTGTAAACGAATCGACCGCGGCCCAAAATAATGAAAAAAATCAAGCATGCCAAAACTTATCGGATTTATTTGCCTCCACCAAGTTTAGTTTTACTTCATTAGGAAACATAAGCTTCTTTGCTACATCGGCGGAAGGAGCCCCATTGCAAAGTTGGAGCAGTAGCGATGGATACGTATTGATCACTCCCAAAGAAGGGGTCATTGGCACGCCGACGATTGAAAATTTTATTAATCAATTCCGGCGCCAGATACCCGCTACACAAATTCCCGAAATAATTATAACTTCGGGCCACCGGACCGCCTCCGCCCAGGCCGGCGCCTTAGTGACGAAAAGAAGCGCTAATGGATGTAATTCAGCTATTTCATCCATCCCAGCCGCCAGTCATCCCTGTTATCCGATTTATAAACTTTATGGTAATAAAACTTTAATAATGGAAGTTTTAAATGTTCCCAATACCAAAGAAGCTATGACTGCTGTATACGAAAGACAAATGAGTCAAGGAAATTATAGCTCTGGCCACATGAGCGGGAGAGGGTTGGATTTACGTACAACCGGTATGCTCGATTCGACGCAAAGGCAGCTAGTCATGTCGGCCGCGAGATCTATAGGAGCAAAAGCAAATTATGAAACCGACCCGCCGCATATTCATATAGGAATTCCTAAATCTTTTAACCCTGCGAGCGCAACCCCGTCGGTGACCGCTACCAGTACTGCCGTACCAGATCCTGGCGTTGAGCCAGAGGACGTGGGATAGAAAGCTAAAAACGATAAGAGAGAAAATGGCTAAAGAAACAAAAATATATACTCAAGATGATATGACCGAGATGGAGAAGCTTGTTCCTACCATTGAGGAAGAAATGGAAACATTTGGGATGCACATTCATCAAGTCCCAAGTGATAAAGGGCCTTTTGGAACCGACACACCTGAACCTCGAATAAAGTATAAGAAAGCTCGTAACGAAAGAGTAATAAAAAAGAAAAATGCTTGGATTACTTTAGGGACTGACCGTCCTGCTGGAGTAGATTCGGGATATGGAGGCCCTGGCGCACAACGAGTCAACAGGATAGATCTGGTAGTAGGGCGCATGTCCTCAGTCCAGCAAAAATCCGGAACACGTGTGGATAATAGTTTCACGGCAGATGCCGCTAGAATTTATATAAGTCAAGGGACGAAATTAGATGAAGAATTTGGTATTGCCGAAGGAATGGTAAAAGCTGCAGACATTGAAGGTCATTCGGGAATTGCTATTAAAGCCGATGGAGTGAGGGTAATTGGAAGAGAAGGGATTAAATTGGTGACAGGGTTTGATACAAATCATGATGAAAAGAACTCCCGCGGCGGAAATATTAGTCGCGCCAACCCTCCTATCGAGCTTATCTCTGGTAATAATACAGAAAGTTATGAGATGCCTCGTTATGATTCTCCAACAGAGATTAGACTCGAAACAATTAATTATCTTCAACCGGTAGCAATGGGCGACAACACGAGAGAAGCGCTCACAGAACTAAGCACTATTATTGATCAAATATGGGATGCATTAAATTCCATAATTTTAGAGCAAAATGCCATCAATAGTGTTATCGGAGTAAACGCCGGCGCAATTGCTCGATTGGCCGGGATTCCTGCGACAAGCCCTCATGCATTTACAATTTATGGCCGCGCAACTAGCACAATGTGGAAAGCGAGAATAAATAAAATGCTATGGGATATTTACTACTTAAAGCCTTACGGCTATAGATATATCTGTAGTAGAAATGTGTTTACAACGTAGTTATAGATAAGGTAAATAAATGGCACAATCAAAATTTTTAAAATATCAAGATAAAGACGGTAATGGCTTAATAGATGTTTGTGATGATGTCGTAACAATTCCAGCCGCACAAAACTGTCCTGATTGTTTAAAAGATCCAACTGCCCTTACAGTAAATTGGAAAACTCGAACCAAAGAAGAGCCGTTCTTAAACCAAAAAATATGTGAATATCAGGTTACGATTGAGACATCATATACAACAACGGCTGATGATGCGATTCTCGAAGAAATCGCCGACGGAGTTTTGGATTCTGATGCGGCCGAAGAATCCCTTAACGAAAGATTTGAGGAGTATTCCAATGAAGCAATAGAAGCATTATTAGAATATTATGAAAAAGATGATTCCGAAACCTCTCGTTTGGCTATTAAGTCAGTTATTCACTGGGATGCGCTTACAGCTTATGATTTAGATCCACGTCCCAGTTCAAGATTAAAATTACTTTATTCGGTACCATATACTGATTTAAATGCGCTGGATGATGCGGAAGACGAAGAAGACACTGAAGACGAGGGGGACGAGATCGAAGTCTCGTATGAGCCTAGTGATCTAGAAATTAAATTAATTCATCTCAGAAAAGGGTTGCAATTATATAGCAGATATCAAAAAGTGTATACAGCCGTTGATGGCGGAAGTTTATATTATGAAGACTTCGGCGCCGATGTAACATTTTCATTAGATGATTATGGAGACGCAGGCCTTATTTCAGGAAGATCTATTTTGGGCAATATTATTCCCCAACTAGATGGCTTTTTAAATCAAAAAGGATATGATATCCCCTTCGCCGGAAAGCCATTTGGCGGGATCGGACTCGACAAAGTTGTACAACTTGATTTTAAATTTACGCCAGAATATGAATTAAAGAAATTAACCATTTATACTCAAGGGTGCGGTGAAAAACCAATAATCTTTTCGAAGAAATTAGCGCCATTAAAGAAGAAATCGGCGTTTAAAGACCGTACCGCTATGGCATATTTGGCACAATTAGATGCAATGGATCAAGATTTAACCGCAAGAGAACCAGCACCATGGTTAGAATTTGTAATGGAATATACTTATCCTCAATTGTATTCGACGGTTAATGCAGGATATGCAAACACAGATCCTGTAAACTCGGTAGGCAGTTGTATTGCAGACGCTTTAGCCGAAGAAGGAAAACAATTAGGTCAAGATATTTTAGATGAAGTGTTTAGTATTGGAGATGCGGTTGCATATGCATTCCGGAATTCCGTTTGTCAAACCGATCTCAAGAAAACATTAGAAGATTTAAAAGAAATGGACGGTCATTTGTCAAAGATGGCAAAAATGCAAGTATATGCTTCTATTAAAGATGAAGATCCAATATTTGAAAAAATATGTCTACAACTCATCACTACCGGCACGACCGATTGGGGCGGTGGCGGCGGGGCCGATGGTTTTTGGAAAAACATTTTTGATCCTATGAAAAAATGTGGGCTATTTGATCTTCTTTTGGGCGCCATGGAATGTTTGTTTGCTGGACTTTCACTTGAGGAGGCTCTAGCAAGTATTTGCAAATCCGCATTGCGTGCCATGGGAACAGAATACTTAGGTGATTTATTTGTGGGCCTACCTCCCGATAAGCAAGCGGAATTAAATGATTTAGTTCAAAAGAAGCTAGAATCGGGCGAACTGTTTGACAAAGCCTCCAACGATTTTGCTTATACAGAAAAAGCAAATGCAGAACCAGATGAAGGAGAATCAGTAGCAGATGCCGCAACGGCCGCAGAGGATCCTCCTTTGGTTGGCAAAATTGAGTTTAAATCGCCCGATAAAATTGCCGAAGAAGAAAGAGAGGCCGCCAAAACGGGCACCTCTACATCACGAACATTAGCAGTAGAATATGATCTGGAGACAGCCGGAGTGATTCCTGGCCAGTCAGCAGATATCGGCTCTGCCGAGACCGCAATAGGCGCCCTCAATAATAAGGTAGTTATTGAAGCATATATAATTGCGCTTTTAGAGATGTATCAGGACAAATATTTGGAATTACTAGATATGCTTAATAAGTATCCAGGCGCTCAATTGATAAAAACGATTATAGCCACTTTCCAATGCCCAGTTCCATCTTTTAAGCCGGATATTGCCGATTTTATTAAAAGCATTCAATTGCCATTTTGTCGCGACAAAGTTCCAATCACTTTACCCCGACTTTTCAATCCAATGGAATTTGATTGGAGCATTTTTAAACTCATTTTTGAGCTTATTAAAGCAAAAATTTATGAAGCAATCATTAATATTTTAATGATGTTGATGTATAAGCTTTGTGAATTAATAGGAAATGCAATATGTAAGGCTCTTGAGACAGTAGGAGATATTGCCGGCTCGTTGCCCGCCATGGTGACTGGGCGTACTACCTTCGCGGATGTGGTGCGCGAATCCATTTGTGGAGAAGACGCAGACGAAGAACAAATCAATGATACAATTGTAGATATGGTAGCCACTCTGGGCGTCGGTGGTGCAGCATTAGCAGACACCGATCAAGTAATGAGCTTCACCGAAGACCTTTCTGCAGCCACCACAAGAAGAGAATTAATGTCAGCATTTCTTGGAGATCCATCTAATGAATTCATATCTATTGTCGGAACCATTGTAGGGTATGAATATCCTGATTATGAAGCTGCTTTAAGCAATCCTCAGAAAATTGGAAGATTTTTTAAGAACATGGGCAACTTGATGCCAGCAGCCTTCAAAGATCATATGTCAGACTTTGTAAACTCTCTTCCCGATCAAGATATGCTCCCGGCCAACCCCACTTTGTGTGCTACACCAGAACAACTCGATAATTTTAAAGAGCTTCGTTGCCAACTATTAGACGGCCGCGCAACCAAAGAACAGTGCGATCAGATGTTTGACAATCTTCAACGAGGAATGGTAGCAGATTTGGACGACCTAGGAAACGTGATGCAGAACTTTCCTCAATTTTTAGCTGATAGGATGCCGCCAGTTATGTCGGCTCCCGGTTGTGATGATGGTTTTGTTCCTTATGAATCGGAGGAGGCAGCAAACGTTGCCACTTCCAATTTAAGTAATGAATTAGAGCAGCTAAAACTAGACTTTTCTTATGATATGTTGGGCAATGGTCCCGGGATGGCTAATTGGGGATTTATCAATATGATCATGTCGGATACGATGGGCAAGCCCTTTACGGCTCATAAAAGAAAATCGTTTTTCATGAACCGCAGATACGTTGATTTTTATGTTAATTTGGNNCAGANNGACNNCANNGACGACCCNACCGNNGCGATGGACTTTGCGGATGTATGGCGCCAAAGAGGNGCCTANCCTNAGAAGATAGCAGATTGGTTAGAAGAAGATTTAAAAACAAAAGCTTCCGAAGGGATAGAATTTACTTCATTTAATGATGTTCAATATGATGAAATCTTTAGCAAGAAATTTGAGGATTTTAATATTTCTAACTTTCGTGGAAGCCCCCAACATTTGTTAATGCTACCGGATTTAGGATATAATGTGGTGAGAGGAGTGGACATTGAAAATGAAACTATCACTTTTACGAAAAAAGCACGCAAAGCTACCCCCGATGCTACTTTAACCTTTTACGACAACGGACAAGGAGATGCAGACCGCGAGGATGAAGGAGGATCATTTATTTCTGGTTTTGAAATGAAGATGTATCTCTCGGACATAGAACAATCNGGAAGCACTTATGTGAATAGATATGATGATAATGTCCGCATATTAATTGATGAAATAATAAACACCGCAATGATGCCCAATCCTTATAGTACGTACGAAAANGATGACNATAAAAAGAAAGACAGAAAAGCCGACGGGCCTCTTATGAACCGTCAATATGAATTTTTAGCCGTTGACGATACGTTAAGTGAGATTGATACTAGCACTTACACCGAGTTTCTTTCGGCTTTTGAGGCGCAACAAAGTTATGCACCGCAAGTCATTTTATTAAAAGAAATACTAAATGAGCAAGGATATAGCTATAGCAACAGCGCCATTAAGACCTTATATGATGATTTTATGTCTGCCGCCATGACAGAACTTGTGACTACGGTATCTGAGAATAGTGGCTCATTTGAGTATGGCGCTGTGTTTGATGATCTCACTGCTGATGACATTGCATACGTGGTAAAGTCCGGACAAACTGAGTCTGGTGGCGATACTGAATATTTTGAGGCCCAAGTAGACGATGGAGACGGTGGTACCCGAGATATTAAAAATGATGATCAAATTCTTGGNATTAGTAGAATGCAATATAAAGTGGGAGAAGAAGATAGCCGTGTAATTTATCTTGATCCGATCCAATTCGGAGGCTCNTATATGAACCCNCCTCTTTATATTAANCCCCTACAAAANAAAGGCTGGCTTGGCTTTATAGATGTTATGTTTCCCGAAATTAGTCCTTGTAAACCATTTAGAACTGATTTAATTGATTTTCAAGACATTGATGATGAAATTAGCGCAGCTTATCAAACAATTCCCGAAGATGAAAGGTTATTGTCTGATCCAGATTGTGTNGTGGAAAANCCATATAATCGTATTCTCGAACGACAGGCAGCCGCAGGAATTCAGGGATTGATCATGGCCGCCATTAGAATTTATGTTAGCACCCATTTTATGAAATCCATAACCACCTTTACCACCTTTTATCCTAAGTTCCCAGAAACNTTTAGNTCNATGTATGCTTCTTATATTATCGAAGTCATGGAAGAGAGCTTTAAAGATGCGCAAAAAGCCGGCTGGGAATTTTTTAATCCGTTTAAAGATGAAGAGTTCTGGTATGCGTTTTTAGAACAGTCGGTACAAATGTATGCACGCCGAGTAGATAGTGGAGATATAGAAAATCCCTCCCCCTCTGCGCTAAACGCATGCATAGAACTAAATGATCTCCAGGAAGGCTATCATTATCCTTTTAGGCCTGATTTAAAAGAAGAAAAAGAAGACGGTTCGGTAAGCTTCTTTAAGACGTTAAAGAATTATCGAACTGAAAAGGGCTTAGAAGCAGTGCAAGAAACAGAAGATCTAGCTAAATTGGTTCTTAAAGAATTGGTAATAGAACAATTAGAGAATATGGGTGAAAAATTTATTGAAAATTTAGCAATTATAGGTGTCACTCCAACAATTTATAATTTAGATTTTTATTTTCTTACGAATTTAGCCCAAGGAGGGATAGACCTTGAACTAAACAGGGGAATTAAAGAAGAAACTGTTGAATTTAGCGAAGGAGAAGGAGAAGAATTCTATACCTCCGGAGGCGAATTATATGTTTCAGAAAAGGTAGACGAAAATAGTGAATATGAGCAGGGCGACGAGTATGTGGGTTATTATCATGCCACGGAAGATGAAGATGGAAATCTCCAGTATATGGCCGGCGAATTTCATCATGAAGATGATCATGATATATTAAAGCCATTTGCTAGCAAAGTAACATTACCTATCGGAGATATTGAAGAATATGAATATAATCCTGGCACTTCTACCACACAACCCTTTGTAATAGAAAAATATATTTCCATTAACGGAACCAAATATGCACCTTCTGATGCCAAAGAAGTAATCATGTCTAATGATTATTCTCTTAACATCTCGGATGTCTATCCGGGCACCCTAGAGATAGTAGAGGACGCCAATGGTGAAGGAGTAGGAACAGAAGGAGAGTTGGGGGTACGATATGGTCTACAATTTTCGTTATATGTAGGCGCAACTAAGGTGGAAATTACTTCTGTAGAAGTAGATTCATTGGACTTGGCTATCGGACAATTTGCACCATTTGAAGGAGATAGCAAGCTTTTACTATGCTTAATAAATCTCTTGACCGCAGACAATAAATTTAGATTGATTACTCGATATATCTTCCCACTAAACAAAATGACAGCACTGATAGCAATTTATAATGATTTAGCGTTCTTAAAGTCGATTGGCGAAGTAACAGTAGAAGTGGGAGCCTATAGATCCGCGAAAGCCGATATTGATAAAAAGCCCGGATCGTATATCGATAGTGTGGATGAAACGACGGGCATTCCTATTGTCAATCCCGGCGCGGATGGATGGACCAACGTTGCGGATCGCGATAGAATTCCTACACCCTTTGTAAGAACATGGGAAGAATGGGATAAGGTTTTGTTGAGAAATTCAAAGAGCAGAATAAAAAGGCTGTTCAAAAATCACTATAATTCTAGAGATTTTACGCCCGGCGACCTAGATAAAGATGCTAAAATTGGAAAAATTCTCCTAAATGAATTAAGAGAAAGGTTTAAGCCAGCACCCGGTAGAAATCTGCTTCCCTGGTGGAAGGCAAGGATGCTTCGAACAAATCCGTTCAATGCTGACGAAGAATTATGTGAAAATAGTGAATAGAAGATAATTATAAAAAAGGTATAAAACATGAATGCTTTTGGAGTAGCACTACCATTACAAAGAGATTCGGCCGATGGCTTTGTAATGATTAAGACTATTAAAACATTAATTAAACAAAATTTAAAAATGCTCTTATTAACAAATCCCGGCGAAAGAGTTATGGCACCCAGTTTTGGAGTTGGGATAAAGCAATATTTATTCCAGAATTTTGGGCACAGTACTCCAGCCGATATTGAAAACAAGATTAGAGAACAAGTAAAAATTTATATGCCGGCAATCAATATTCAAGAAATTAGTTTTGGACGCACTGATCCGGATAGCAATACACTAGGCTTTTCTATAGTATATTCGATTCCCAATATCAATATAAAAGATTTCTTAGAATTTACTATTTAAAAGTGAGGAATTTTTATGTCTAATGAACAGAAAAAAATAGTACCCATTGATTATACGCATAGAGACTTTAGTTCTATAAAAGAGGACTTGGTCCAAATAGCCGAACGATTTTACCCCGATAATTTTCAAGATTTTAGTGAAGCATCCTTTGGATCTTTGATGTTAGACGCGGTCGCATACGTAGGAGACCAGTTATCATTTTATATAGATTACAATGTAAATGAATCTTTTCTAGATACAGCTTACCAATATAATAATGTCCTGCGTCATGGCCGTGCTTTGGGATATAAGTATACTGGGCGCCCATCTACATATGGAAAAGTGGCTCTATATGTTTTAGTACCCGCCTCCGCGGCCGGTTTGGGCCCAGACACAGATTATATACCGATCCTCAAGCGAGGCAGCCGGTTTACATCAGAAAATGCTTTAAATTTTGTGTTAATTGAAAATGTAGATTTTGCCGATCCGAAAAACCCTGTGGTGGTTGCACGAGTAGACGGGACAACTGGAGCCCCTACCTTTTATGCTATTAAGGCTTATGGGAACGTTGTTTCGGGATATTTCGGTCAAGAACAAATAACTGTGGGCGCTTTTGAAAGATTTATGAAAGTAAAGCTAAAAAATTCAAATATCACCGAAATCATTTCAGTGATGGATACCCAGGGAAATGAATTTTTTGAGGTGGATTATCTTTCTCAAGATATTGTATTTAAAGAGATCCCTAATAATAATTTTAAAGAAGACAACGTACCCTCCGTTATTAAACCCTATTTGGTTTCTCGAAAATTTGTTATCGAACGGAATAAAAACAAGACCTTTCTACAATTTGGAAGTGGAAAAACGGGAGAAACTAATGTAGTCGCAGAGCCTCAATCAGTTGCTTTGGATATTTTTGGAAAAGATTATGTCACCGATATGACGTTTGATCCCACCAGGCTTTCGAGAAATGAAAATTTGGGAATTGTACCATCGAATACAACATTGACGGTCGTATATCGAGTAACCAATCCGACCAATTCAAATGCTGCAGTCGGCTCTCTCAACACTGTTTCTCACGCCATATCTGAATTTAAAAACAGAGATCTTTTAGTTAGCTCTACCGCTCAAGGTGTAATCGCATCGGTAGAGGTAATAAATGAAGAGCCTATTGTGGGGGATGTTACAATGGCATCCACCACGGAACTAAAAAGAAGGGTTTATGATACATTCCCTACTCAAAATCGAGCAGTAACGCAAGCGGATTATGAAAATGTAGCTTATAGACTGCCCCCTAAATTTGGTTCCGTAAAAAGATGTTCAGTACAGAAAGATCCGGATTCGCTCAAACGTAATTTAAACATGTATGTGGTGTCTGAAAATCAATTTGGCAAATTAACTAAAACCAATTCCACTATTAAAAATAATTTAAAGACTTGGTTAAATCATTATAGAATGATTAACGATACAATTGATATCTTAGATCCTTATATTCTTAATTTGGGAATTGAGTTTATTGTGCAACCTACTGCGGCGGTGGATAAATTTAGTTTGTTAAATGCATGCGTAAAAAAATTAGAGAAGAAATTTTCACCCACCTTTTATATTGGAGAACACTTTTTTATAAGCGACGTATATCAAGAATTAAAAAACGTTGAGGGAGTTTTGGACGTATTAAAAGTAAAATTAGTTAATAAGACCGGTACAAATTATTCAGGGGTACAATTAGATATAAACTCTAATTTATCACCTGATGGTAGTTATTTAATCATTCCCAAAAACGTGATACTTGAAATCAAATATCCTCAAACTGACATCAAAGGAAAGATTAGATAATGGGAATCAAAAGATATTTAGCCGATGCCGATAATACTATCGTTAATGCATATCGACAAAATCTAAAAACTCGTGGTACGGGCGCCAATATGGGTGCAGCCGACGTAGTGGAGACATTTTCTATTTATGGAAGAGTGACTACGAGTTCGGCTGGATTATCTCGAATTTTAATGAAATTTCCCATTTCTGATATCTCCACTGATCGCGATAATGCTGTTCTGCCCGCGAGTGGCAATGTGAGTTATTACTTGCGGATGTTTAATGCGAAGCACTCTAAGACAGTTCCCACAGATTACACACTTGTTATGTTGGCTGTATCTCAATCTTGGCAAGAGGGGATAGGATTAGATCTAGAAGACTATAAAGATCTTACTTACGGCAATGAAGGTTCCAACTGGATGAGTGCCTCTAATACCGCTTATTGGACTGACAACAATGGCACGCTATTAGCCGGCGGATCTTATCACACAGGAAGTAGCGATACGGAAACTTTTATATTTACCCAGTCTATGTCGACCGGGCTTGAGAATGTAGAGGTAGATATCACCCCGTTGGTAGAACAATGGATTGCAGGAACCTATGATAATTATGGCATAGGGGTTCATCTGTCTGCCAGTTATGAGGCATATGAATCAGGCTCGGCCAATGATGTGGTGTCACGAATGCCGGGTGAATTGGCGCTTGATGCAGAAGACGATACCCAAAGTGTGATTTATAATCCTAGCGGATCTACAATTTCTTATTTCACCAAACGATTTTTTGCTCGTGGAACACAGTACTTTTTTAAACGACCTGTA
The DNA here is from genome assembly GCA_002686195.1 of Candidatus Pacearchaeota archaeon. The sequence goes on from NZAS01000089.1 coordinate 16,062, forward strand.
ATAGAGGCGCGCTGGAATGATCGCGTAACCTATGATCGGGGAGAATTTTTTTATAGCAGTTCTTTAGCTCCCGCGGCCGACAACCTCAATACTCTATATTTATACAACTATGTAAGAGGGAGACTTAAGGATATTCCTGGTCTCGGTACTGATAAAAGAATTTATGTTAGCATTTATTCTGGATCTACCGGAGGCTTTTACAAAGGTGGCGATGGTGACGACGTACCCCCTTCTAATACTCCAGTTTCGGGAACAACCGGAAGCGTTCAGATTCTATCGGCGGATAACAATGGGAATGTTAATACGACTAATTTATTAGTTGTCACGGGGGGGATTGTTTCCACCGGAATTTATAGTTGTTCGTTTGCATTTACTGGTTCCGATGATGTTTATACCATTTATGATGTGTGGTTTACCGGCAGTGATACTGTTACTTCGGCAAATGATGCATCGGCTCAATATTTTACTGGAACCATAAAACCTATGAAGGTTAACGCGCGCCAAACCAATGATCATCCAATTTATTATTTAAATGTTACCAACCTGGAAACAAAATATCCATCCAACCAAACCGCGCGCTTTAATATACATATAAGAAAGAAGTATTGGAGTCCTAATATTTATACGGTGGCTAATTCTACAGTGCCTACTGATACAATTCCTAGCGCCTCCTACATGGTATATAGAACTCTTGACGCTCTAAATGTTATTCCTTATGGTACGGGAAGCGAACTCCATACAGGTCTTTCTTATGACGTTTCGGGGAATTATTTTGATTTGGACATGAAATTGTTAGAAGCTGGCTATGAATATGCATTTAAATTTTCATTTTATAATCAAGAGCTTAATAGCTGGACAGAACAAGAACAGGCATTTAAGTTTAGAGTAGAAGATTATGAGTATTAAAAAACTTTTTGATAAAGACATTAAATCTAGAAACTATCTCGCTGATACCACTGAAAAAGAAGCTTTTGAAGAAGTAGAGTCAGCCGATAATGTAAGAGAGATTTATGAAAAACAGCAGACATTTGTTCCGCCAGTTGACTATTCGAAACCCGAAAATTTTGTAAAATATGGGTCCGCCTATCTTTATTATAAATCTGCTATAGAACGAATAATCGATTTTTATCCTTATGATGGTTCTGATGCGGAGATGAATGAATTTTATAATAATTCTCTCGACATCGAGAAATATATTTTTAATAATTTATATCCGCGGACCCATGGGCATATTAAACTTAGCTCTGCCGGGTGGGGCTCTCGTAGTGGATCGTTACTAGATGGTTATGGCCTTCCGGAAGATTTAGAATATATTGATTTTAAAGGCGGCCCGAACACCATTAGCGCCACTAAAACCGCTAAATTATTTAAAGACCCCCATTCGTCCAATCCCGAGTTTGCTAACATTTATGATACCGATATCTATGTAAGCGCCGGATTACCCGCAGGTTATGGAACCGGCTCCCGAGAATCTAATTTAAAGGCAGATTTTGATAAGGGAGTCACCATTGAGTGTTGGGCCAAAACTGGCTCAATAACCCTTGCCGACACTAATAAACAAATCCTTGTCGATATTTGGAATAATGAACTATCTTGTAGCGCCTATGATCCTGAAGGCACCGCCGGCGCAAATCCCAATCCTCACTATGGAAGAGTCACAATAGCCTTTGATGGCACCGCCGGCACCGCCGCAACTGCAACAATTATAGGAAATGCATCTTTGGATGACGCAACTGGCACATCTTTGATATTGGTAAATGCTGATGCATCAACTGTAACATTTACTACGGACCCCACTCTCAACTTCGGCGATGTCACCGCCGACACTGGCGACACCGCGTCTACAGCAACAATTGTAGGAACCGCCGCTTTGGCTGCCGAAAGCGGCACAGATTTTAAATTGGTAAATGCTGATGGAACAGTTATAACATTTACTACGAACGCTACCAAGAACTTTGGCGATACGGTCGATGAAACAGCGTCACCCTTCACTGTTAACACCGGAGGGTCGTTTTCGTCAGATGGAATCAGGAAGGCCACACAGGCACTCTGGATATCTTGCAAGGCGGCAATAGACGCTGGCGAATTAGACATGACGATTAGTCCCACCACTGTTGACACCATCGCTGATGGATCACAGGTGAATTTTACATTAACTCAAACTACTGGTGGTACTGCTGGCAATACAGCAATAACTTTAATAACTGGTGTTACAGCCGATGGCGAAACTGCTTTTACTGGCGGAGTCGATCAACAGTGGAGAGTCAACACCAGAGATATCAGCGGAGGTTCTGAGGTCAGAAAGGCTACACAAGCATTCTGGATTGCATGTAAAGGAGCCATCGACGCGGGCGAATTAGACATGACGATTAATCCTACTACTGTCGCTCCTATCGCTTCCGGTCAAGAATATTTTACGCTAACTCAAACTACTGCTGGTACGGCTGGCAATACAGCAATAACTTTAATAACTGGTGTTACGGCCGATGGCGAAACAAACTTTACTGGCGGCACGCGCGCCACTCCCTTTAGAATTTCAGCCCAATCGGGGGCAGTCGGAATTAGTGAACAAGTAATTGGAAATAATATTGGAGTTGATACCTTTGATGATTGGAAACATTATGCTTTCGTAATGCACAATACAGGTAGTAATTTTATTACTAAATTATATGTTAATGGAAGAATAAATGATATTAATACCGTCGTTGGGACGACAATTAATGAAATTAATTCTAAAAATATGGTGGGGAGACTGGGCGCCCTTTTGACAGCCCCCTCTGGATCGGCCGCCACTTCACAACAGACTCAAACTTTGAGCCTAGGCGCCGGCAAATTTAATGGCTCTATTGATGAATTTAGATACTGGAAAGAGGCCCGCTCCGGTAAAGATATTGGCAAATATTGGTTTACACAGGTAAGAGGAGGAACGAACACTGACCTTGCCAACACCACATTAGGGGTTTATTACAAATTTAATGAGGGGATAACAGGCACCTCTACCACAGATCTGACCGTTTTAGATTTTAGCGGCCGTTTGTCTAATGGAACATGGAAAAATTATGTAGCTACTGGACGCTCTACCGGATCCGCAATTTTGGAGGCGACTGCTTCTATAAGTGAATATAAGGATCCTATTATTTATGCTCATGATCCTAACGTGACTTCTTTAAAAAACAACCTATTAGAGAGTGGGTCTTACCATGATAGTACGCATAATTCTTTTATAGATTTGGTACCAAATTGGATTATTGATGATATCGAAGTAAGACAAATAACGGATCTGAAGGTAATTGCGCATATAATGGGGGCTTATTTTGATAAGATTCACATGTGGATTTCTCAAATTCCAACATTTAAAAATAATCTTTATACTAGTGCTTCTTACGAACCACCACCGTTCTCTCAACATTTGCCGCAGTCGTTGGGTCTCTATACCCCTCAAATCTTTGTAAATTCTCATGTGTTAGAAAGATTTTTAAATCGTGATAAAGATAGTAAATTTGAAGGCGATTTAAACGAAACTAAAAATTTAATTTATCTCAATTTATATAACAACTTGACAAATATTTTTAAAGCCAAGGGCACTCAGAAGGCGATTAGAAATGTTTTTAGATGTTTTAATATTGATGAGAGAATAATCAAATTAAATACGTATGCCAATAATAGTGTCTATACTCTAACTAACAATTTACAACAAACTCTTGTTAGAAAGTCTTCCCTCAATTTTAATACCGGGAGCAACACCCCGGGCGTCGTATATCAAGCTTTAAGTTCTTCTAATCCTCAAAGCCAAGGATACATATCGGGATCTAATAAGGTAGGCTATGAAACAAAATATGGCTTTACAGTGGAAGCAGATGTTGTATTTCCTCGTTACCTTTTTAATCAAGGAACAGTAGATAGAAACGTCACAGAGGTATCTTTGTTTGGCGCCTATACTGTGGATACAGGAAGCGCTGGCTCTAAGACCGGAACTGACACGACCTGGGGTGCATATAGTTCCGATTTGGCCGCGGCATTCCCGGGACAAATCACTGGAAAGGGCCAGCCAGATTTGGCAAATTTCCAAGTCTATGCGGTTAGAGATGTTCGGGGATCAAAAAATGTTCGTTTTAAATTATCTTCCTCTAACTATCCTTATTATATCCCTGAATTAACCAGCAGCACTTTTTTTAGCGTCTATGATCATACTCATTGGAACTTTTCAGTAAGAATAAAGCCTAGTAATTATCCCTTATTGGGAGTTGTTTCTGGATCTGATGCGGGATCGGCCGGTTCAGGTTTGGATGGTTATGCTTATGATTTAGTTTTCCAAGGAATAAATAATGAATTAGGAGTCACACGTGATAGTTTTGTTGTGACAGCATCTTTGACTAAAGATGTGGGAACGAGTATTTTATGTTCTTCTAAGAGGCTTTATGCCGGCGCTAGAAAAATAAATATTACTGGCGCTACTTTGAATCACTGCGATGCCTTGATCAGTTCCGTTAGATATTGGTCCAAATATATTGATGATAATTCTTTAGAGTTACACAATAACGATATCAACAACCGAGGAGTATCAGGATCATATCAAAACTTCGGCTTTCTCGACCCCAATATTTCTGGTAGCAATGATGTGAGCAATCTTAAATCTTTGGTTTTAGATTGGAATTTTAATCAAGTTACAGGATCTGACGCCGAGGGTGGTTTTTATGTTACCGATTTTAGTTCGGGCTCAAGTACTATTAGAGACAATTATAGTTGGGTAGGGAAGCTGGCAGGCTATCAATATTTTGGCTCCGGGTCGGGCTTCTGGCCTGGCTCTACCGATATAGTGCATCAAGAAGCCGTTAACTCATATAAGTTTGTAGACCCTGAAAAAGTAATTTCTTCGGACATGGTTCAGGTTTTGACTGAAGATGATAAATTATTTGGGCTGCCAGACACAATTCCTAGCTATAAATATACTCTTGAAAAGAGTCAATATGCCGCTATTTCGGAAGAAATGTTACAATTCTTTGCTGGCGTAGCTGACTTTCACAATTTGATTGGTGCCCCTGTTAATAGATATCGAGAAAGATATAAAGATTTAGAAAAATTAAGAGAACTCTTTTTCCGACGAGTTACCGAAGTAAAACAAGTAGAAAAATTTCTTGATTATTATCGATGGTTTGATGATTCTCTATCACAGATTATCGCTCAGCTTTTACCAGCATCCACGGACTTTGTAGAAAATTCCTATAACACTATTGAAAGTCATGTCTTAGAGAGAAATAAATATAAAAGCCAGTTCCCCACGCTTAAACTAGAAGATGATGAACTTCAGGCCGCAATGGAAGGTCAATATGCCAACAGCTATCCTTATGTTGCTGGTTCCACTCCTCTGCCTGAATCACCGCGATCCACTAAAAAGAACCGATGGTTTTGGGAAAAGAGAGCCAATCGATCCGCAGCCGAAATTACATCAGGCGATGCGACAGTCGATGAACAAAGAAACACTATTAAAAATGTTATATATGAAAATCCTCATTTGAGTCAAAGTATGACACGAGCCTGGACGGGCACCAAATTTTATGATGGAAGATGGTTAGCCGTCAATCGTCTTGCAAAAACCGTAGCTTTAAAAGTAACAACTCCATTTGAAAGTGCTAGCTTATCTTTAAAGGGCGGTGTTAATTTCACGGATAATAAAAATATTCAGTTTACCTATAACGCTCTTTATCCTGCGGGCCCCGTAAACGGTACTAATAATGTGTATGTGCCTGAAAATGTAATGGTAGGATTTACAGATGATATGGAAAGATATCACGAAACCATCGATCTAGAAGATGTAAATATGAAATTTAAGCGTCGTCTTAAAATTAATCATGGTAGAAACTGGGAGGATGGTCTAGGGTATTCCAATGTTAAATCTTCTTATGCTTTCCCTTTTAATATTATTACGCCAGCGGTTTCCTCTGGGTATAACAAACAAGTTATAGACAGAGTCACAGCCAGTGTTCAAATTACTAATTTACATCATGATGGTTACGGCCCAAATATGGAAGTTCCCATGCAGGGCCCTTTCACAAATTATGCAGTCGGAGGCCATCAATCACGACATGTGCCATTAAACACTGGTAGCGATAATTATACGAATCGACCAGAAGCTTGGAAATTGTTATTAGGACAATGTAACGGTGTTAGTGTTACGTCCGGCGCAATTGGAATGGCAGGCCCTGATTATCCGTGGCCCGAAGCCAACGAGGAGGGCGTACGCCCTTATCCGATGACTGCTTCCCAGAAGGCAGTTTATTATCGCGGCTTTATTGCGAAACGACCGGTTAATATTAGAAATATTTTATTAAAAACTGGATCTACTATTTTAGGAAATTATTCTAAAAATTATGAGATAATACAATCGGTAGGAGCATTTTCTAATCCTAGAAATTTCATTGAGAATCAGCCTGTCCTTCCTGCGCAAATAATCAAAGCCACCCAAGGAAGAACATTTTTAGGAACCCGTCGAGAAAGCGGAAGCCACTTCCAGTTTACATCCGAATATTCCACTGGATATTTAACCGGTGCCACCGGAGATTCTATCATTACGGCGCGTTTTTCGGCGCCGGGCGGTATGGAAGTAATGTCAAAAGGATATTTAGACATCAGAGGTTCTGAATATTCTCCTTATAACAGTCTTTTAAATCGAAATTTGAGTGTTATAAAGCCAACTCAAGGCCCTAGTGGAACATTCTCCGTGCCAATTGGAACAGGAACGGCTGGAATGCGGGTGAATGATATCCATGGAAAAGATTTCGGCTTACGTGCTCTCCTATCGCGACACAGCGCTAGATTTGGTAGAGACTCTTTGTTTGTTACTACCTCCAACAATCTTCCTGGCGCCTCTTATGAGCAATTGCCTAGTTTCCAAAAAATTCATAGAAACACCCAGAGAAGAATAAGAATAACTAATGATGGGACTCTTTCCGATATTGGAACCGTTACAGTGGAGTCGTCATCTCAATTTGATAATTATTTTGTTCAGTACGCCATTCCTCGTTCAGATCGTCAATATTCTTGGTTTACGTCTTCGCTATTAGACTCCAATAGTACTCGATATTTTGGATATGCGCCTTTACAACCACCAGATGTTGCTGGTTATTATTATAATCCAAATACCGAGCGCTATGTATCATTTTTTGATTTTATAACTGGTAGCGATGTTACATCTTCTACTCTCCCCACCATGTATCAACCCACGAATCCTTTAAACATTTTTGTTGTTGATGCGGTGAGTGGAGGCGTGAACAACATTCTCGGTTTCCCCACGGCAGCATTAGATACCAATGCAAATAAATATTTTAACAAGAGTTTTCTTGCTGTGGTGCCCACAGCAGTGTCTAGTGCTGTTACCGACAATCAAGCCAACTATTTTAATCTTTTGATGGCAAAACGTGGAAATGCTTATGGGTGGAATTGGAAAAGCACGCACCAATCATATAATTCAATCTTAACAGCCGAAAGAAACACTAATCAGATTTCTATTGCAGATGAAAATAATGCTATAACTCAATACGCTTTAAAACCGGTCTCACTCCGCGGGCGCCCAACTTATATTAATTTTAGCGCCTCGCCATCCGTGACAATAAAAGCAACCAACAACAACGAAAAGATATACTTTTCAGATGTTGATTTATCTGATTACGTCTACGGCTCTTCCGTTGATACGACGACCACCCCCTATGATCAAATTGTAAGCCTTATGAAAGATGATTTAAATTGGATTGCTTACACGGAGGAGATGATCCCCTCGGCACGAAATGAGTTTGAATCCTATTCTATGGAAAGAACTGGGTATGATAATAAATATTGGCGTGCCACCAATGTAGAAAGAGTGGCACTAGGAGCCACCGTCCCCAACTCATTTGGGTTTATTGATGACCTCTCTCAAAGTAGTTGGCCGCTTGATGCACCGGTAGATTTTTTGACGAGAACAGGACCCCCTACAGGAACCCTCCCGGCGCTAGTGATTTTCCCCACGTCAGGTTCCGCTGGAGAGTTACAGAACACCTATTTTTCTTATTTTACTGGGACTTTGGCTGATGGTGCCCTACCTGTTGAATACAATGCTCCGCGCATGTTAAGATTCGGTGGATTATACAATAGAAAGCACATGGTTTCAACTCGTAGATCACCAGTTTCGCCTACTGGCCCCGATCCTATCGGCACTGTACCCCCTGCATCTGACTTTGTAGGAACAATTGATCCTTATTCTGGTGAAGCCATATGGGAACCTGGTGGGCAAGCAGGTATTTTAATAAAAGATGGTTCGGCCTTGACTTTTGAAAGTCACCCTTCTGAGCCGTGGTTTAAAAATTATGATTCCTTTAAAGAGGATGTGAAATTAGTTGCGAAAGGATATTCAATTATCCCTGAATTTCGTATTAGTACACATGTTGAAGATTATATGAGAAATGGAATAGACGATCCTGCCAAAACAAATACTTTTGAAATTCCCGGCACTACTATTACAAGTGCTGATAGTTCCTTTTATCGAGATTATTCTAATTCGGAATTTATGAAAGATTTCTTAAAGGTTAAAAGCGACTCACTCCTTAATGCGACCGAGATTAAATTAATCTGCAGCGCTGCGATTAGACTTAATCCTTATAAAGGGTTTTATCCGTCTCAGCGAACCTTAAATTTAATATCCCAATTTTCTAAATCTTATGGGAATGGCCTTATAGGAAGCGCTCTACGAAATGCCGCCGTTATGACTGAATACGGTTTTCCCAAATTGTTACAACCTGCCGCGGCAGCCGGCGCCTTACGTCCTCTATTCCAAACTTTATTTGCTCCGGGTATTCTTTATAATTCTATTAAATCTGGAATGGCTGTTGATTATCCTATTCTTTTAGACGATTCAAAAATAGAAAGAAAAACTGATTTTTATGGAACGTCTGCGCCAGACACTGAGTTTAATCCCACCACAGATAATTGGGCCCTCACCCCGGCTCGAAGTGGGAGTAACGATGTTACCTTGGGACTAGGCTATCAGGGAGGAGAATTTTGGGATAAAAGAATTTCGTTTGAAAACATTATGACACCCGAAAAAGAACTTGCTGGCCTTTCTCTTTTAGATTGTGAAACTCATCCTTCCATGAGCTTACAAGTTACAGCTTCTTGGGACGGCCAGGCCAGCGATAAACTTTACACACTTATGGCCAAAAACTTCTTTGGCGAAGTGGGTAATTTTTTCCTAAAGGATCAGTCATTTACAAAATTAGAATCAAATGTTTTAACTGATGGGATGACTTTTGATAGTGGGAGTTGGTTTGGTGCTAGATTAAAATTGAGGCGCTCAACCACCGGTGGCCGCTCATATCAATATGAATCAGGATCAGATGGGACCGGTCGTCCTTATGGAAAATTTGGAGGCTTAGGCGTAAGAGGTCAAGCCAATCAAAGTCAGTATCCATTACGCGTTCACTTTGTGTCGGGCGCTGAATTTCCACTTCCCCAAGATCCTCGTCAAAATATTTTCTTTAAAGAAAGCTTTACGATGTATAGTCGTCCTACTGCATTCGGCCCGCCAGTAGGCGGGCGCCCCACAGGTTCATTTGCCACGTTGGCTGAACATAATGGCTCTGCCGAAATGGGTACAGTGGCCTGTGCGCCAGTAGACAGTTTTAGCGGCTTTAACTGGGCCTTTACCCCTCCCTATTATAATGGTGAAGCGTGGGTGGACTTAATATTTAAGCCCGGTAGACAGGGCACCCGATCATACGACTTAGATAGAATATTATCTGAAATTGAAACAGTATATTGGCGCGTCGACCCGGGGTATAATGGTATGGGTATTTTTCCTTGGGCAGATGGAGAAACCCCCCTCTTAAGATCTTTTGTAGATTTTTCGGCGTCACTACAACCAATTTATAGTGGTAGAAATGTTAACGCCAACGCTATGCAAATTAGCGCTAGTATAAATATATTTGGTGTGGAAGACGTAGACGAGCAGGAAATGGATGCATTTGGAAATCAAATCAAAAGCACCAACAAAGTGGCCGGAAAGAAATGGGTCATCCAGCCGAAATTTGAGACCCCAATGATGAATTTTAGTGATAATAGTATCCGACCCATCTCTGTGGCCGCGGGGACTTTGACTCGGCCGGAAAAATATGGTTCTGCTGCAGTACCAAGAGGTATGTGGCACCAATTTGGCATTCTACCATCAGAACCCAATGAGGGTATATTCCTCGAAATTGGAGATATTCCTACTAATTGGTTACAACATCATTATGATGTTACTAATGCTGATAATTCTATATACAATGATAGCGATGCAACCGGCGCCGGCCAAAAAGTTTATAAAAGAATGAAGTCCTTAACAGATTTAGTGGGCTTTAGCGATACAGGCGTTAGCGCTCGACTTGGCGAATTAAGAGAAAATGTAATTCTTCGCGAAGCAATTGTGGCGGTTCCGTATATCATTGAAAGCGTAGAAAACAAAACACTTAGAAGAGGAGTGGGAAAATATTTCTCTCAAACTAGAAAGAAGTTTATTGATATCCCCTTAGACCGATATAACGCAGCCTTAGATGAAGAAAAAGGAAGCCTCACGGGGGATTCTTTGGATGCCGCCGGCGCTTCGATTAGAAAATTAGTACAAAAAATGGAGAGATATATATTGCCACCTCAGTTTGATTTCTTAAATAATGAAGCTGTAGATCCTATTGTAATGTATATGTTTGAATTCGAATATAAATTAGATAAAAATGATTTAGCTTATATCTGGCAAAATCTTGCTCCACGAAATTATAAAAAACTTACATTGAAAACAGAATCTATATGTCATGATTTGTCTATTAATGAATTATTAGAAGAAGATGATATTATGGAGAATAAAAACCTTAGATGGATGGTATTTAAAGTTAAACAAAAGTCTCAAATAAGTTATGATGATTTGGTCCAATCTCAAGCGCGCGCCTCTTCGAAAGGAACATTTAATTTTAACGAAAAACGATCTCGCGAGAGATCATCACTCACTTCTAGGGAAAAAGAGTCATCAACTCGATCAACTAGATCTCCGAGCCGATCCAGGGCCGTAACTACATCTGCCACTGGTTATGAAATAGGATATAACTGGCCTTATGATTATATTTCGTTTGTGGAAATGATCAAAATGGATGTTCAACTATTATATGAAAAAGTTGATGAAGAAACAGGTCTCCGCCGTAGGTCCACCAAGGATTCAGCCGGACGAGAAGACGTTTCGGCCACCGCGGCAGGCATGAAAGTGAGTTCTGGACTCTCTTCCGACGCAGGCTCTTCTGGACTCTCTTCCGACGCAGGCTCCTCTGGACTTAAACGCACCAAGAAGCTTTTGGGGGGTGACTAATGGCAAAATTTCTTAACAAAAAAGAACAAGTTTATGATTTAAAACTCACAACCTATGGCCATCATTTGTTAGCTGTAGGCACGTTTAAGCCTACTTATTATGCATTTTTTGATGATAATGTGTTGTATGATGCTACTTATGGCTCTGATGGCGCTGGATCATGGGCCACGTACACACAGGTGGATGACTCCCCATCTGATATAGATGGATACACCTTAATTCTTACTGATGCCGTTGCCAATACTCATACTCTTACTTTTATCGATGAATGTCCCGGCGAATGCGACAAGCCTACTACTTCTAAAATTATATATGTGTGGGGCCAGACCACTGCTCAAGGGATCGCCGAAGAAGTAAAGAGAGGAATTAATCGTGCATATGTGGCTGGGTTTATTAATATGAAGGCCACTCGTAATGGCTCTATTGTTACATTAAGAATGACTGATAAGGGAATCGAGGGAGATGGAAAAACGTTGGGTGGTACTATTTTCACCGGCGGTGAGGCTACCAAAACACCATTTGCTAACGGGTCACCTATACAATATGAAGGGCAAAACAACGTCCATAAAAGAATTAAAGAAGAAACATCATATTTTGAAGGAATTACTTTATTTAAAGATATCGAGGATACTCTTTCCTTACAAGAGGCGGCAGTAGGTTCTTGGGAGCAGACGATTACACCAGCTACCTATATTCAAAGAGAAAACATATTTAAACTGGACAAAATGATTAGTGATGCATGGCTTGATGGTGATACTCAAAAGGCTCCGGCATGGAAGGTTGTTACACTCGCAAGTACTATTACCTCATCTCAAGTTTGGGATAATGTTTTTAGTTCTTCCATTCCCCAAATAAATATTGATTTATTCTACTCCCTGCAGACAATTAGTCCTGAACTCCTTATAGATCCTACTAATGTGATTGATTTAGAAGATACAACTGGCCAGTTTGCTGATGGAGAGAATATTGTATTGGTGAGAGATAATCCTTTAATTTATATGGAGGAAGTTAATACGGAATTATTAACCAAAAATTTTAGTATTGAGGTTTTCGTTACTGGGACATTTTCCGAATTTGGAACGATTCTCCAGAGAAAGTATTTCGAAAGAGAAATTCCTCAAATTGCCAATGAAATGCTATTAATGGACACTCCACAGGAAAATCTTCCTACAACCTATACTACTAATAGCGTAGAATATTATTTTGATGTATTGACAGATATGCAGGTAAATCAATTAGATGCGTGTAAGGGGGCCGAGATATTTAATAAACAATCCTATTATGTGGATTTGGATTTTGATTGTGAAGAAGTTCCTGATGTGTCATATTATGATATTTATGGATCAATCGTGGAGCCAGACATATGCCTAGATTAATTTTTAAAGGAAATCCGACCACTAGTTTTGGTAAATTTCTACCAACACCATATATTGATCAAATTACAGTCTATGACAAATATGTTGAGGTGACTATTAGTTTGTTGATCATGGTGCCTGAAGAATATGTGGATGACAATGATTTTATCAAACAGGCAGGCATAACTGATTTATATTATTATGTATTTTTGAGCACCGCAGCTAGCGCCGAAAGTGCTTTAATTAATAAAGAATCTAATATATTGCAGTCAATGTACCTGACCGCTGGCGATCTTGAGTACGAAGAAGACAACTGGCTAGCCGAGATGCTCGAAGCCGTTGACGATGCAGCAGGCCAGTTTAAACAATTAGAATTAGGAACGTTGGCCGGAGATTTTACAGAATCGGATGAAGAATTATATACGCCCGATGGCATTAGGATCCGAAAATTTCAAGCCACCACTACCTTTCGCGAAGCTAGCCTTTTAGTGGAGTCCGGCAATTCTTGGGAAACTACGTTTGATGGAGGTGCTTTATTTGCCTTTTCGTCCCCCTTAGAATATCAAGAGTTAAAAGGGGATTTATCTGAGTTCAATGAATATCTAGAAAATCCGCCCCTCATCAACAATAGTCTTAGTAACATTTCTTATGAGATTATTTTTGAAAATGGCGCCATGAAAGATTCATCAGAGATGATTTGGGTAGATAGGGACAAGGCCCCCTATGATGGTTATATTTTACAAGCACTTACAAGCAACTACCATAAAGCGGAAAACATCACTCATGAGGGTATCATAAACTCTATTCAAGCAATATTAGATGATTATGAAGATGAAGCACAAACCGACTCTAACTTACAAAGTGTTATAAATGATATTTCTTATGTATTATCTGTTTATGAGCTTGAGCCAGAGTTGTTACCGCGACTTAATTTATTAAGAAAAACATTCCCTAGTAAATCTAGTGTTACTACTATCGGCAAATTATATGTGAGATTTCGTAAAAAGATATTTGAAGCGAATAAAGCAATTTTGGCAGAAGATAGAGTATTTAAACAATTGGTGGTCAATCCCAAAATTATTGATAGGAGAGACCCAACCGGTCGCGATTGGGAATTAAAAGCAATCGATACCCATGATGATGAGAATTTGTTATATGAGCGGTGGTATGTAAGCAGTGCTGTGGCATATAGTGAGGATACGGACGACGATGACGATCCCGATAAAATTGTTACCAAGGGATTTTTCTTTTTTGATTATTATAAATTAAAAGATAGATGTAACGCAATGTTAATTTTTGATCGTAGTTTATTAGAGCAATATTTTGGAGATTCTATATTACATTCAACTTTAAAAGTTACCACTGCTGAAATAAAAAGACAAAAATGGGGGCGTTCTGGTACGGAATGGGACACATCGACTTCGCTACCGGACTATGCCGTTAATGATACGTATATTTCTATGTTAGCTACTATTGACGATAACCCAAAAACAACACAAGTTTTATACACTTATGAAACTGATGAAGAACAAGAAATGGGAAATTATTCTTTTGAGGACAAGACTAGTGGCGAAGAAATTTATGCATATCTGATGCTTAGAAGCTTTGATTTGACACATAAAAGTTATTTAGGTTCCTATCAATTAATGTGCTTTCAATTTCGGGATATTTATGGTAGTGATTTTGTAAGTGAGGGAAATTATGAGGATCCTTACTGGGAAATGGTTTATGTGGCCACTGTAGAAGGTGAAGACAACACCATGGATTTAATCAAGGAAATTATAAGTTCTTATTTTGACAAGATGAACACTTTTGAAGAGTACTATGACGCCGCGAATGAGGCCTGTAGTTATAATGATGCCGATGGAAAATTTAATAGTTTTTTTATTGAGGCAATGAACCAAGAATATTCCGGTGATTTTTCGGCCGCTCCTTGGATTTGGATGCCCATCGTTTACAATATTCACAAAGATCTACTAAATAATAAATTTGCAGGAGAGGAAGAAGACCTTATTAAAAGCTCTAAAGCCATTAGTGCTAAAATCTCTCCTTATACTGGAACTTTGGCACAACTAGAAATATTTTGGAATCAAGTTCAAACACTCTATAATGAGAATTATGATGGATGGAATTACGATATCGCGGATTCTGATACAGAGCCCACTCTAGCCATTCCTAAATTATTATGGACATATGAGTCTGAAGCCAATTCTTTTAGTTATAGCGCTGGGGTAGAAGACTTACCACCTATATATGGATTCCCCAACCCGGACGATCCTAATGAGTGTTATCACATCCGCGGACCCGAAGATGATCCTGTTCCTAATGTACAGTCGGATGACTGTTCCACCGGATATTATTGTTGGTACAACGACGAGGTCGGCTATAATAAATGTGAAGTGATAGAGGAAGCCGAGGCGCCGGAAGAGGAAGATTGCATCGTTTATGCCAATTTCCCATTCAGGGCCTCGGGCGACTCATGGGAACATTATGGAATTCAAGTAGAAAACGATCCAAAAACTAAAACGCAATTAATGCAGTTTATTGGTAGTGAAATGCAGACTTTAGCACATGCATATGTAGATACTTTCTCTATGTCGTCCGATGACGCGCATTCATATGTCCGAAATTTTCTTGCCCTGATCTTCACGTATGGTCCTAGTGGTTGGGGCTCCACCATGAATGTCGCCAACGCATTTTATAATTGGTTGGTCCACGTCCTCGACACAGGTGTCTTCGAGGGCGACATCGAGGACTTTTCAGTTCCTCTGATGAACCTGGCTAAATATATTTATCCAAATGACTCCAACAGCTATACTCATGTAAGCGATAGTCCCGATGATGATTATTATTACACGAATGATGATGGCTGTACCACAGGCCCCGCATTTGATATTAAATCTGCAATTGAAAGTGGAACGTATATCGCGAACTACGGTAATATCGTGTTCGAATCTCCGGGCGACGAGGAAGAGGATAAGGATATTCTGTATTGGCTAGACAAGCTTAGTTTACTTTAAAGGAAAAACACACAATGGCATATTTAAATGTAAAAAACACACAAGGCAAAATAAATACGAAAGGCGCCAAATCATCTAAAGGAGGCCGCCGCCGCACATCCAACAGAGGAACAAACCGGCGAGGTTCTCAAAAAAGATTAGCAGCCAAAACAACAAAACCAGGCAAAAGATTAACCCAAGTTACAAATGCGCGATCAGCTTCACGCAACAACGCGAAAGTTAATGGAAAAACAGTTAGTAAAAACTCGGACACATATAAGGTAAAAAATGGAATTACCTTATTAGCCAAACGAGGAATTGCCACTTCCGAAAATAGTGATGTATCCACTGCTTTTTCTTCGGAAGCCTTTTTGTTTGCGATTGGGTGTACCATTGTAAAAGACGGTGAAGAAAGCAAAGATACCTTTTCGCTTTTAGATGTTTGCACCGATAGTGAAACTATTGCTAATGAAAATATATATGACACACAACAATTTGAAAAAACCAGAAATAAGAATATTGCCCTGAAAGATAAATTTAAGAGCCCGGATGATACGATATATGAGTTGGATGATTCCCCCTCCTTAAGAGAACAAGAAGAAAGACAAGCACAAGAAGAAGAAACTGCCCCAAGTGTTGTGGGGGTCGCTGGTGCGCTCGTAACACTTAATACTACTCCAGGTAATGGTCTAGTATTAAAGCAACTTTTGAATACATGAGATAATTATATGAGAAGAAGAGGAAAATACAATGGCTGAGTGTACAGGAACGGGCTATGCCATGGGTTGTTGGACCTATGATTCATGGGGTGTACCCGACACGAGCACCTCCTATTGTTATGACGGTAAATGTTATAGTGAAGAGGACTATAACAACTTGGATCTTTATGGAAGTACTGGCACTTATGGAGGTACTGGCACACGAACAACCGCAAGAGATGTGGCTTCGGCTATAGGAGGCACTTCTATCGGACCTGGCCAACAACTGAGCGACGGAGAATCAGTCTCGGCTGTTTTTTATATCCCTAATATGGACTACCTCGCCGATTCAGGTTATTATATAAAACCAGCGTTTAAAGGCACTACAGATTTAGACAAGGCCGATAATTTAGAGGATGGGGACATGTCAATTGCATTTGATAAATGGGAAGAAGATGGAACAACCTATAACTCTTATTATACGGCAGAAACTTCGGGGGCACCAGAGATTACTATTAACGAAGAGTTGTATCGTCTCGATACAAGTGCGTTTCAAGAATACGTATACGAAGTAATCGAAAACTACGAGACCATGACAGAGGAAGAAGCGATGACCATTTATCTGACTATACAGGCGATGAATGAACTGGAGGAGGCCACTGTTATGAACTATGAGGAGGAATTAGAAATCTGGAATGAGTTTTTGAGTACTCAGATTGATATAGTTAATCAGATTATAAGTGAACACCAGGGTGAAATAGACACCGTCCTGTTTCCGGTGATTAATTTAGGTGAAATTTTAATTCATTTTGCCAACGAATATTATGGCTCAGAAGTATATGCTTTAGTTGACATCTTCTGGTCCGCCGGAGCATATACGCAGTATCAATCCTACCAGGGGGTTCCGTTTTAAAATGAGAGGGAAATAAATGGCAGCAGAAAGTACAACACCAGAGGCAGAAGGATTCACCGGAGAACAGTCTGGTTTCGTTTCGAGTCGAAGCGACATGATGCAATCACAGATGCTGCGAGCCCTAGGCGCAGATGAAGCCGATCTCTACGTCGAACTCGAAGAGGATCCTTATGCTATAATATTAACAGTAGATTATCACCCTGCAGAAGAGTTGCGGCTTGAAGAAAAGTTTGGATCTGTATATACTATGGAAGAATTAATCGCGACAGCAATAGCAGATCTTGTAGCAGAGTCTGCGGCAACTCAATTAAATATAGAATATACCTATCACCAAATAAAATATTTTCCTTTTAAAAAGGAGAACCTATCTTCCTTTGAGGAAGAAGTATCAGAAGAAACCTTAAGTCTTTCTACTACTTATGGCAGTGAAGCCGTGACAATGGGTGACTACGAGTAATAAATATGTATACATCAAAACAAATAAAATTAATTAGCCTAAATCTTTTATCTGGCTCTACCGAAACATTTAGAACGGCAAATGGTGGTTATTACGAGGTAGTCAGCGCTTCAGAGGGAGAATATTTAGAAGAGGTAGAATATGCGCCATGGCAGGGGTATACCGAGCCATATCCTGAGCCGTTGTCTCCTTTTCTAAAACAAACTCTTTATAATGTGAACTTAAAAGAAGAAATTTCTAATGACGTAATGATACCAAATTATAGAGTGCCCGTGCGCCTTATGGCAGAAGACTCGACGGTAAAAGATGATAATTTTTGGAAAATTATTTTATTAGGAGGAGAATTTGGAGGTATTACATATTATCCCATTTATACTGATTCTGTGTTCGAAAATTTATCTAGTACTTATACTCTTCCCTATAATCAATTAGAAGCAAATATTGTTAATTATGTAGCGGAAAACGCTGCCCTTACAGACACTATTCAAATATCCTATGATTATAATCAATATGTACCCAAATATGAAAATTATATCAACACTCTTGAATCAGATAAACTCATACCGAATATGTATTTATTTAAAATGTATGAAGTAGAGTCATCTCCCGGTTTCCCACCCGAAACTAGTGAAGACGTTAAAAACTTTGTCACGCTGGAAGGCACATATGAAGGCCGCCCAGGACGCTTATTGGCTGAATCTCAAGTTGTAATAGATAGATATAATAAAGATCATATATCATATGAAGATTCATCGATTAGTCAATATTTATCATCTTCATTGGTGATAACGCCCTTATCGGCATCAACCACCGACAGCATCAAGAATCAATTTGAGAATATTATTTTTGATGGCGCCCTATTAACTGATGAAAGCAACGATAGTACCTATTCCACAATGGATGAGTCGAATCACATGATTCCCTTTTATATGACATTTAGTTGGGAGAAAGAGGAAGGCGCCGAATTCGGCCCCTTTCGTAATAAAATACAAACCTCACGTTTTATCCCTAAATTTATGAAAACTCTGAAGGAAATTTTTACTAATCAATTAGATGATTTGGGGCCTGTGGAAAAAACATTTGTAGCCGAAACAAGGTCCACATCTGGTTCAATCGAGACCGCTACATACTCGGATGTAATATCGACACAAAACACCACCTATAAAAGTATAGACTTTCTCGAAATGTTAATTTATGCCTATAATAATTTTATTTCTACCACTGATAACTGTTATTTTATGGGCCCCGACTCCTTTGAAAGAAGGGCCGTTATGGACACTACAGGATCATATAGATACTATAATACACAGGCCAGCTTAGATATGATTACCGAAACAATAAGTTATTTAATTTCAGAAGAAGACGAAAGCGGCTTCCTGGATGCTGACACTGGCGCTGGTTTGGAAGATTTATATGATTTAAGTATGAAATACAATGAGGTTCTTGCTTATAGAATTGAAAAAGTCGGCGGCTCAGGTACGGGAGATTCATTTACTCAAAATGTTATACAGAATTTTTGGTTTTTTAATACAGAAGATTTTATGAATAAGTTTTCTACTTTCTATGATTCTCAAGTAAAATATAATACTGATTATACCTATAATGTATATTCTTATAACTTATTAATTGGTCCTAAATATTCTTTTTCTGATCTAAGGCTCACCAGATTCATTGGATCGGCAGCACGATATAGCGGCGACACCACTTCTCCGTATAACTGTTTAGAGTTTTATGATCCCACAACCGACGAACCAATAGAACAACTATATGAAGCCGATAATGAGCTAATGGAATCTAATGAAGCAGCCACCAATGCTCAAATTACAAGTTTACGAAGATATATGGCGGACTTTTATCTTAATTATGAACCATCTCTCCAATTAATAGAGATTCCTATATTTTCTAAAACTCTAAAGATAATGGACAATGTTCCAAACCAAGTCAATATAGCGCCTTATCAAATGATGGACGCTTCACAAAAAATTGGTTTCACAATAAATTACGAAACTTACAATGCATCTTTAGATTACCCCTCTACAATTTCTTCTAATGATGTTAATATAAAAAATGATTATCTCCACGGTCATGATTTTTTAAGTAGCAGTTATTATCCTGACAAAAGCGTGTCGAGACAAAGGTATATTGAAATTTATAGAACAGAAGAAATACCAGCTACAATTGAAGGCTTTGATGGAAACCAATTACAAACTCTTGATTTAAGAGATATTGGCTCCTTAAATACCATCTCCAGCATAGAATTTCTTAACACAATTCGAACAAACAAGAAATATTATTATGTATTTAGAGCCCTTAACGAACAAAAGATGCCAGGACATTTATCCGAAATTTATGAAGCTCAACTAATTAATGATGGTGGATATTTATATTCTATCTTTAATATTTTATTTGAAGAGGACTTAGAACAAGAAATTTTCGTTAATCCTTCTCAAGAGTTTAAAAAGATATTTGAACTTCAACCAAATATCACGCAACTAAAACTTGGTACCGACGAAGCAGATTTTTCCCAACCCGCTAATACTCAAATAGAAAATATTACGGTTGGCGCAGACGTACCGGACACTTTGTGGGACAAAACCTTTAAAGTTCGATTAACTTCTTTAAAAACAGGAAAAAAGATTGATCTAAACTTTACATATAATTTACGGATAGATTAATAAAATGACAACTATTTATGAAAAGAGAGGAAAATAAATGGCTTTTTTAGACAACTCGGGCGACATTATTTTAGATGCAGTTCTCACCAATCTTGGGCGCCGGAGAATGGCACAGGGTAATTTTAAAATTACCAAATACGCCTTCGGTGATGATGAGGTTGATTATTCTTTGTATAATAAAGATCACCCGTCAGGTTCTGCATACTATGATTTAGAGATTTTACAGACCCCTCTATTTGAAGCGTTTGCAAGTTCCGATATTGGTATCTCATATGGATTAGCATCATATGGCCGAACCGATTTGCTTTATTTGCCTGAGATTAAAATGAATGAAATTACGGCTGATCAAGCGGTACAAACCACATCAGGCATTATTTATCTTGCGGCCAATGCCGAAACAGGGAAAGCCATCAAAGCAGCCGGCGCACTTGGTAATAGTAATAAATTTTTAGCCAATGGTTCTACCACGGGCTATTCAATTGTTCTTGAATCGGGTCTAGACACCACAGACCTGATCGCGGACTCCCAAAATCGTATTAGTTACCTAGTGGCAAACAACTTAGTGGATAGTACTTTTAATGTTTATTTTGATACGAGATTTATAAGTAATGCATTAACCCCTACTTCTAATTCAAGATTTACAAATGATAGTAGCGGCAATGATAAAGTAAGCATGAGATTAAAAACCTCTACTGGTACTTCCAAAGCATCGGGACTGTCTAATATGGGAGTAACAACCGCACGAGGAATAGCTGATACGGTTTATAATGTGTCAGCAGGTGGCGCTAGCGGAACGGATGTTTCGGTGCTCTCGGGGCCCCGTGGTGCAGCCACATCCCTAAATTTTAAAATTTTGACAGGATTAGATAATGAATCAGGAGGAACTACAGATTCCAAATTCTCATTATATGGGAAAACCGCCATTGCGGCCGCAACTGTATTTTCAGGCGATACGAGTGGTTATACTTATGATTATATCGACACTGAAGTTACTGTAGAAGGAGCTAGCAGCGGCGCCAGATCACAACTTACTCTGCGCATTATCAGAAGGGCTAGCTAAAACTGAGGAGATTAAATGCCTACTTTAAATTACGAAAGTATTAACACTAACACCGATGTAACAACTACACGGACATTGCTACACGAATCTATTCCACTAACAGGAGCCATCATGAGTGGAACCTATGGAAGCGAAGCTAGCGAAGATAACATCAAGAATTATGTACATGGAATGTTTCAATCTGTATATGATTATCCTTATTTGAGTTCATCGGCAAATCATATTTTTGATATTTCTTTGGGATATCACTCAAGTTCCCCGTTTAGTAGCTCTGCTAATACTCAGAATGCTAAAAAGATTAATATGTATACCGAGTTTGCGCAAGTCTTGCTAGGATATACAGGAAGCGATAACTCGGTAGAAATCTTTGAGAGCGATATTGACTTTGGCGATAACGATAATCAAATGGATTCTTGTTATTTTGTTAATTTTTCTCGATTGATTACTAAAGACCAGGTCAAGAAAGGTTCTTTTTCTATGACCATTGGAACCGGTTCGTGGCTGACGCCTTTTGATACTAATGACAACGGCTCCAGCAACGGCACCACCAGTGGATCTGTAATTGTTATAACAGATGCATCTGCTTCGGAAACCGGAGGCACCAATACAAGAGGAAATGGCGGCGAATATGGGGTTTTATATAGACGCTATGGGCCCAACGGTACATACACATATTCAGGACTTAATGGCCTTAAAGATAATGGGGTAGGAGTTGTATTTTACCAAGCCGGGATTGCTGTTCTGACTTCTTCTTTGTGGGATAAGATGCCCGATCTCCCGACAGGCCTCCCCGCAGTCGGCGGATTCTATAGAAGGCATTCTGATGGGTTTATTCAATCTGTATCGGGAGCCTTTACTGGCTCAGCGATTAGTGCTTCATGTGATGCTTTAAGACATCGTATTGCTAATCTTACCTTTAACAACACAACAGAGATTAACTCTACAATTTATTTCTGTCGCGCGCCCCATAATAAATTTAATTATAGTAGTAATCCAACCTATATATCGGGTAGTAAGATTAGGGTCAAGAGCGTATCAAGCGATAGTCCTGTATCATATGTTACTACCGTCGGACTTTATAATGCAAGCAATGAACTTATGGCGGTCGCTAAGCTTTCAGAGCCACTTAAAAAGGATCCAACCAACGAATTAACTTTGCGTGTAAGACTGGACTATTAAAATGTCGTTCAAGGAATTTGGACCAAACGATATTATTTTAAACACCATGAAAACTCACCCATTGAGTGAGTTTTTCATTTTTGATAGTGTTATTTATTATAATAACGAAAAACATCTATCCGGTACCTTTAGTGCCAATACTAAAAATGTGCCTCCTGGGTTTATTAGTTTATATGAATATAATATTGATAAAATAAGTGGTTCAAACGTCGGAGATCCCGTAGGATCCGGTACGCCGGGAAATAATTTTATTTATCCATGGATTTATAAAGATAGTAATAGAGTTGCTTTAAGAAATTCAGTATCCACCGGCGCATCCTATCAATTTAGTGTGGATGCAGTCGGCGACAAATTATATGGCGCCTACCCTCTTTCTGCTTCTATAACAAGAGAGTTGATGGGAAATGCAGATACTGTGGCACCAGCTAATGGCGCCGGCGAACAGGGATCTGATTTTTTAACTAGTTCAGCCGGAAATATCCTCAAGCAGTGGAAAGCTACGCCCATATATCCTCATTATTGGGCTCTTAAAAATGCCTTAAATTATTATGGTGCCCAAAGTAAACACTATAAAGTAACAGGATCCTGGACTGGCAATGGCCAAGTTCCGCGCGGACATTCGATAAGCCTGCCGGAAGACACCACCTATGAATGGGTTAAGGATCAACAAATAATTAATTTAATTTCTATTCCTGAGATATTTTATGGATCTAAAATAAAACCCGGCTCTTTATCTCTCAAATGGTATTTTACTGGTTCTCTTATAGGAGAACTGCAAGACACAAAAAGAAACGGAGAGTTAATACAAGTAAACACCAGCAGCAACCCTGCACTGGCAGATAATAGTGGTTCAGTCGCCGGAGTGGTATTATATAATGAGGGATTTATTCTTTTAACAGGATCTTGGGCGTTAAATGCAGAAGCCATTCC
>NZAS01000090.1 GCA_002686195.1 Candidatus Pacearchaeota archaeon
AATGGTTATTGTTGCTGTTGCTGCTACTGATGTATCAAAATTAACCCATTTAACCATATTAAAAGCTCACACCGAAGCTATAACCATTTCCATATCACATGCAGCAGTGTCAGCATCAGCTTGAATATTTGTTAAACTTCCAAAGTTTGTACTAGAAGCAGCGTCAGCATCTTGAGTTGCATTCATAACAGCCGTCATACCATTAGCATTATCACCATTCCATATAAAAGATTGTCCTGCATCAAGTTTAATAGCTGCCTCATCATTATCTTGATTCCTAAATGTTAATGTAACAAAATTTGAATCATCTAAATTAGTAAATCGTATATATCTTACATCAGCTGCGACATAGTGTCCAGCCGAAGCAACAGCTGCACTAAATGTAGCTATTACAGATTCGGCAGTTGTAACAGTTACAATTCTTTTTGATATTTCGTTTATAGAATCAAAGGTTTTTGTATTAATAGACCCGTGATTTGTTCCATTTAATTCAATCTTTTCAGTTAAGGTTACTGTTAGTGTCGCTGATGTTATTGTGCTTGCCATAAAAATCCCCGTCTTTTATATTCTTTAATTATATTAATAAATATCAATAATTTCTACTAAACATTCTTCTACACTAATAAATATAATGAAGTATAAAAAAAGAGGCTAATTACTTAGCCTCTCTTTTAATCAATATATAAATACTAAATAAGTATTATATTCTATTTAATCCAGCAATGTGGATTTTACCATAGAATTCTGGACGTACCATTTTCTTAGCGTATCGAGTCATTACCCCTTTACGTGGTGTAAAGTTCGTTGGGTCGTACACTAGAGGTGTCATAATCAATGGAATGTATGGTGCGTAAACCGCTCCAGTTTCCAAGAACTGTGTTCCTCTAAATCCTAACAAGATAGTAGATTCTTTCATGTAAGGATTTTTGTAAACAGTAAATCTAGAGTTTAAGGATCCAACCTTTTGAACTCCCATTGCAAATTGTTGTGCATTTCCATCAGTATCTGCAGCGTATCCTGGAATAGATTCTAGAATAGTTGCAACTTCAGGTGAAGTCACTAAGAAGTTTGCACCTCCTCTAAGAGTTTTTTGGTGAATCTTGTTAGAAACTTTCTGAATCTTAGTACCAAGTGTTTGGAACCAAGTAAACTGAGTGTAAGCTTCTGCAGCTGTTGGGCTTAAGAATGTGCTTGAACCATCGTACACTTCGCCAAGTGCAGCTGACCAGTAATCAGTTGTGTTAGCGTTTTGGATTAACATGTCTAAGATTTCTAAGTCAATCTCCATAGAGATATATTCAGAAAGCATAGAAGTTAATTCAGCTTCAGCATCGATAGAGTGATAAGCATTCAAGTCTTGAGCGAACTCAGGCGACCAAGCTGCTTTCAACTTACGTGTTTTAGCAACAATCGCTTCACTTCTCAATTGAACATCGATCTGTGGAATAGCGATATCTTGAGCTGCTAAAGTAGAATCAACAGCTGTACCTACCATTTCAAAGTCGTTTCTTAGAGCTTCTGTTGTAGCTCCTTGGAAGTGAACAGATACACCGGCTGTACTGCCCATTTCTGTTGCACTAGAAGCCGTTACAAAGAATGATGCAGACAGAGTCGTCGCGTCATATGTATGATAAGCATTCAAGTTCTCAGCTGCTGTTAAACTTGAACCAGTAACATAAGCACCTCTTACTGCATCAGAGTCGATTGTGAATGTACCATCAGTTATTAGAGCTTTTGGACAGCTAAGTTTTACAACTTTACTTGCTGCAACTGATTCAGAAAGGTTAGCCGCGAAGCCAACGTCTTTCCATGTAGCTGAGGCTGAGGTTGCAGCAACTGAAATTACTCTAGTTTTAGTAGTATATCCAGCTCTACCACCACCTGCAGGTGAGTTACCGTAAAGGCCACCTTGTGGATCTTTGTTAGATGCTGAAGTATTACCCATTATGTCACCAGCAAAAGCGCCGCCAACATTTGAGTCTGAATCTGTACCATACTTAAAGTCTAAGAAAAACACTAGACCTGATGGTAAGTTCATCGGTTGTACGCTTACAAAGTCTTTTGCGGCTATTTCACCGAAGACCCTACGTACTAATGGAAGGGCAACACCCGACCATTGTTCTTTTGATGCTGTACCAGTTGACGTGTTAGACGCCTCGTCTATTAACTGACGAGCTTGATTTTCTAAAAGGACTGCCATTCCGCTTTTGTCATACTCTTGATCGATTCCCTCTAGAAGACCTGTCTTTTGCCATTTAGATACTAGGCCTCTGGTTTCATCCAACTGACGTTGGTGAGCAGCGCCTGCACCATTTAATAAATTTGAAATTTTTGACATTTTTTAATCTCCTTTAATTTTCTAAATTATAGCAATCCTGCTAATTTTTTCATTCTGTTTGTGAATTGATTTGATTCAATTATCACCCCTTTAGGTTTTGTCGTTCTTGTTGCTTTAGAAGCAAGCGCTTCTCTAATTGGTGATTTTCTGGTTGCTCCAGTACTTAAAGATTCAGCTAATGTAGTAAATACTAATTTAACTTCTCTTATGTTAGCAGCCCTATCAAATGTTTCAATCACTCTCATTTTTTGACCTTCAGTCAAGTTATGAGAACGGAATAATTTGTTAGAGTATAAAAGCTTACCATTCAAAAGATTAACCTCGTTGATTGTTCCTTTTAGAGACCTAATTGTTCTATAAGCCGCTTTAAGAGCTTCTGTTAAATCAGATAGTTTTTCAGATTCACCTTCCATACCATCTTCAGATTCAGTAACTTCGTCATCATCGTCATCGTCGTCGTCATCGTCTTCTCTTAATGACTTAATAATCTCATCAAGATCGAGTTCTTCATCTTCGTCTTCGGTGGCTACTGGTTCATCTTCTAATTCTTCATCTTCAATTGCAACTTCTTCTTCATCTCCATGTTCAGCTGCAACAGGTTCGTCTTCTAATTCTTCATCTTCAACTGCTACTTCTTCTTCATCTGCTTCTAATTCTCTGATAATTTCTGCAAGCTCAGCATCCAATTCTGAATCTTCTTCCTCAGTAGTAACTGGTTCATCTTCTAATTCTTCATCTTCGCCGTATGTTCCTTCAGTTGGAACGTCTTCATAGTCTTCATCTTCGTCTTCTGTTAGCTTATCAACGACTGTATCTTCGTCGCCTTCAGTACCAGGAGTATCTGATGATTTGTCTGTTTCTGCCTTTTCTTCGTCGTCACCGCTTGCTTGGTTTACAACGTTGTCTCCAGCGCCAACATTAGATGAATCAGTTTGTTCTTCAATATCCTCTTCATCGTCTTCCATTTCTTCCTCAATTTTACGAGAAAGCATAGATTGTAGCTTTGGAGTGAAAGCTTCTTCAAGGGCTAANTTAGCATTTGCNATTGCNGTTTCTCTNACNGCTTTTGCATCAGCNATNGCTTCCTTAAGCAANTTGCTTTTTGACATAATTTTTCTCCTTATAATANTTAATTTGGAAATAAGATTATTGGGAATCTTAATAGATAATTTTTAAAACCGTTTACTCTATATAGAATGATAGAGTGTTTTTTGGTTGTAATCTAATATAAATATATACAAATATACGAAAAATAAAAAAAGGGAACAAAAAATGTTCCCTTTCTATTAAATTATTTAAGTTTATTGAGCTTTACCATTTATTATGGCTGTCCAGATGTAT
The DNA here is from genome assembly GCA_002686195.1 of Candidatus Pacearchaeota archaeon. Next base: position 3,680 of record NZAS01000090.1, read on the forward strand.
TTATCAGCTCTTTCTTGCTGTTTGTTAACAGTCCACTGTGTTCTTTTTGCTTCATCCAACACCCTTTTTCTTTTGGCTGATGGTTTTTCATAGTACTTTCGCTGTTTTAAGATAAACATTTTCTCTGAATCTTTTAGCTGTCTCTTGAAATACTTTAAGGCTTTTTCAAGCGTCATTTGTTCACCATCTGGTACCTTTACCCCAAGACCATTACCTGGAAGAAAGAACTCCTCTCTTCTATGTCTCTTGGCTCTAAAGGGTCTTTTTTTGTAATCTCCACGATTTGAATCGTTTCTATTTCTAAAATCTTTTTGCATAATATTTTTTTAGTTTAACGTTAATATATTATAATATAATAAAAAAAAATGACATATAAAAATATATGTCACTTAATTTCACTTTTGTGATATTTTCACCTTATTAAACATCTCTCCACTCTTTACTTTTATCTACCTTAGTAAGAGCATTTTTAAGAGATTTATACTCTTTTTGAATCTTTCTTGCATATTTAATCATAGATTTTTTGTAGTATTTTTCTTCACTCCAAGCTTCTTTATCACCAGCCTTTAACTTATTTTTCTTATCTGCTTTAGCACCTTTAACTGCAGAATTTTCGTCTCTTAAATAATATTCAAAATCTTGCATTATATCTCTATATGCTCTTTGGATATATGTAGCTGAATCATTCCAGCCAGCAGAAACTTTTTTCTTCTTTAACATGGCTACTTGATTGTCAATAGTTTCTTTATACATCTTTGTCACAGCATCTACAATTTTAATTATTTGGTCGCCTGGACTTGAATCTGCTAGTCTATCGCTTAGTGCTTTCTCATATCTTGAAATGTTATCGCTGGCCATTTGTTTTGCTGCCATAAGTGCAGTTGCACCTTGTTTTGCAGCCTTTCTTTGTGCTTTTAATTCTGTTGATGATGGAATTTGGTTAGTGTCTATAGTAATTACCTCGTCTGCGACTTCTGCAAATCTTTTGTAGTTATGTAGATTTTTAAGCGCTTGGCCCATTGCATCTCTATCGCCTCTACCACTATAGCCTCCTCTTGTACTTTTTTCACCTTTAACGCCAAGTTTTTCCATATTCCATCTACCACCTACAACATGTAATTTTTCTTTTCCTCTCGTTACACCAATAAGTCCTGGGTATATTGTTACGTCCCAATCATTATATCCTGCAAATGGGTTCCTTTGTTGTTTATTTACAAAGAAAAAGTTTATTAGTTTTGGGTCTGGTCCTTTTCCAAAAGCACTTTCAGGAGCATTTGCCCAGTCTATGTCATGTGTTTTAGCCATACCTGCAAAAAACAGTTTATCGTTTGAATCCTTCTTTAATTTGCTGTATAATTTTCCAGCAGTTTTAGATGCAAATTTTTCTGTTAAAAGATTTTTCTTATTCAAAACCCGTTTGATTGATTCGCGTATCAATATTCGTAATTCTGATTTTTTCATTACCATCTCCTCCAAATTGGAGCATCACCCTTTTTACCTGTGGTTATTCCCCATCTCTGTCCCATTGGACCGCCAACCTTAGGAGACATACCTTCTGTTTTTTGTGCAATCGTACCTTGTCTTTTATGTAGATACTCATCACTATCATCTGTATCACCATCATTATCTACATCTTTATCCTCTAAGTCATCAAAATCTTGAGCAGCTTCTTTATCGTCTATATGGTCAACTGCTTCTGATAGGTCGTAATATCTACCAAGTTTTCCTCCGAGGTCTTCATAAAGAGATTCTAATCGTTGTTGTAGTCTTTCCATCTCAAGAGCAGTCTTTTCAAATAAAGTTGAAGATTTATTTATTTCTTTAACATCTCTTTTAACTGTCACACCATCAAACCAATCTTCAGTTTCTGCCATAATATAATTTCCTGCACCTGCGGAAAGTCTGTTAATTGCTTCAACGATATCTTTTAAGTTATTTTCTCTATAAATGCTCTTTCCGTACTCATTGAACCTTGAAACAGCTTCTACAAATGCCTGTTTTTGTTCAGGAGTTAATTTTGATTCAGAAATTATTTTTTTTAATTTTATTGCCATATTATTATCTCCTTAATACTAGAATAGATGTTGTTGCGTTATCACTTACTGCAGATGCTACTCCCATTTCATAGACTACACCTGTTGAAAGAGGGCCTACTTCTATAGCTCCACCGGCTGCACAGTTAACTCTACCTGCCAATGATGAGCCAGAAACTATGAAAGCAGCCGCGCCTAATGAGCCCGAACTAAAATCATGAGAGCCGTTTACTACTACCTTAAGTACTCCATTATATCTTCCGAATGGTCCAAATTTATTTAATTCATCTGTTACTAGTCCTGCCATTATTTTTCTCCACAACTACAAGATTTCTTTGCTGGCGCTGTTATTCTGCATCGGCCTGTCATCTCGCAAAGAATATCTGAAATTAAGCTATTTATTTTATTGTACTTGTTATGCCTAATTGAAGCTTTATTTACACTTTCATTCATATTTGAAGGCGCCATAAAGGCTCCTTGTGTTGAAGGATTGCTTACGAAATCCCAGCATATCAACTCAAAATCATCTTTTACCTTTACCGTGCTATCTCCTTCTTCATAAAGCTCTTCTACACTACCAAGACCTCTAGAACTAATTCCAAGCTTTATTCCACACTTCAATAACTCTCTAAGTATGTTTCCGGCCGGGGTTGGAAGTACCTCTATTTTTCCCATTACATTATCTCCATCCCACCATACGTCCTTAACGTTATGAGATACATTTTGTAGGTTAACCACACTTGATTCTGGATGGTCCAGTTCTCCAAGAGCCCTGCTTTCTGTTATTTGAACCTTTTTGTAAGATTTTACTTCTCTCATTAGTATATCTTTTGGGTATATTCTACCGTTTTGATTTTTTGCATCTGCCCTTTGAAGACAACCAGTCACCAGTATCCTGCCATTATTTTTGGCTTCAGATTCGGTAATCATTTGAGGGGAAACCTCAAAGGGAGTGTAATCTATGAGTAAGCTTTTTGACATATTATCCCTTACGCTTTAATTCTTACAACATTTTGATAGCCTTCAGCACCGAATGTTTGAGTAGACCATGTTGCTCCGTCTGGTCCACATAAAGTATCCAATCCCTTATGCACTCTTGTAACTGATGCGGTAGTAGAAATCATACTTGTTGTTGCCTCAGCGATAGCTCCTGCGTGTCTTGTCATTATGTGTAATACTGCTCCAGTACTACCACTGTCAACACTGGCCGTAAAATACGTGCTCATAGCTGTTCCATCACCAGTTGCTCCTCCTGGTACTGTATTATTATTTACAGCTTGCATTAAAATCTTACATAATGAACCAGTTGAATCATAATTTCTGGGATGGGCAGCTGCAAATTGTGATGTAAGATCCAGCGCACCTGTCATTTCGTATCGTATTGGCCCTCCAATATTTGCCGCCGTTGTTCCTGCTGAAATGGTACCACGATCCACTCCTGCAGAAGAAGACTCAAAAGAAAGTCTAAATCGTTTATTTCCAAATTTTTCGTGTAGCCATCCAGTACTTAGGTCAATATAGTGACCACTAAGTCCTCCTGTTCTAGCAGATGTATTTCCAGCTACAGAGCCAGTCATTCCAGCTACACTTGCGGTAGCAAATTGAAAGTTCCATGAACTCGTAATGTTTGGTTTTGATTTTTTGTATAGTGAACGTCCACCTGCTGCTGCCGGAGAGGCTGGAGGGGTGTCAGCAAAGTTTGCGAAGTTTGCTACTTCAACTATTCTTGCTTCCGCTATCCTATACAGCCTTATCTGTTCGTGCATGGGTAAATCCCATCCAGTGTATTCTTTTCCCTCAAATACATGTTTCTTTTTCTTAATGTCGTTTCTGTATTGTTGCCAACCATAAACGCTCTGTCTAACGAATTTTGCCATTGTTTTTCCCCTGTTGTTGTTTACGAAGCCATTTCTCTTAATTTATGTGATACTTTTAATAATCTTTCAGCTATTTTTGTCATCCTTGGCCGGGTTGATTTCCAATATTTATCAGATGAAACTCCTGCTTCTTGTTTTAGTTTTGATGCCCTTCCAATTATTCTTTCTATTTCAAAAAGTCTTCTATTTATTTCCCTTATGGCTCCATTAACTTTTTGTTTAGAATTTTTTGTTTCATCCGTCTTAAAAGATTTATAATTTTGGTTATACATTTCTTTTACTATTTTATATCCGGTACTATTTGTTGCATTTTCTTCTTCTTTATCATCATCCACTTTGCGTTTTCCAGAAAAAGCTTTTGGTGTTTGATATCCAGCCACATTACTTGTTGTAGAAGCTTCATCCAAATCTTCTTCTTCAAGTATCTCATCAATAATTTTATTTAATCTTTCACTTATTGACACTTCTTACACTCCTCCACTAGTTCAAAAACATTCATCATGGTTGTTAAATATGATTCTTTAATTGTTTTTGCTTTTTCTATCCTTTTTAATTGATTTGAAACTTCTTTAAGTTTTATTGAAGTTATCCTATCATTTATTCTATTTGCAAAAGTTAATATATTTGCTCTTGAAGATTTTGCTTCTTTATTAACATATTCCACAAGACTTTTAGTGTCTGAAATATTATTTATATACTGTTTTAGCAGTCCTACCTGTTTTAAATTCAAATCTTTTCCATATTTGGAATTAAATTTTTCTAATAAAATTTTATATCCAAGTAGTCTTATAGATTTATCCTGTTTGGAATATTCTTTAATTAGTTTTTCGCCACTATTTTTTTTAAGTCTTTTAGATACATGTTCTAATACTGTATCTCTACTAAATATTACCTCTTTTGGGTTATTTATTCCCTTATTTGTATGCGCTTCAAAAAGCTTATATATTGAGGCATTAACCTTATAATTGGAAATCTTAGTCCTAAAAAATTCACTTAAATCGTATTTTTTTTGTATTTCCTTTATTATATTATATTTTTGCCTTTTTATCGTTGAATTTGATAGCTTTGACCTTTCAGTTAAAACAGCGCCAATAAATCTTTCACATCTATCCTTTGTCTGAAATTTTTCTTTCAGTAAGGAATTATATAATGATAATTCTTTTTTTATGGTTGTATTTTTACCAAAAAATTCTTTTATTATTTTTAATGCTGGAGAATTTTCTGAACCTGCTAAGGTATCACTAGTCATTTGTCTAACCAGCAATTCAAATAACACACCCGTATTTTTTATTTTTGAATGCTTTATTTTTTTGGCCATATATATTATCCCGTCTTGATTGCTACACTTATATTCATATATAAATATATAGAAATCTTTCTTATGTTAAGTCCTTATCTATTAAATTAGACTCATCCATCATTCCTTCTGTTTTTTCCTTAAGTATTGATTTTTTATTCTTAAAAAGATTCATAGAATTGGCTATTTCTCTTGCCAATGGACTATTATTATTATATTTGTGCTTTATAGACCTATCCCTGTTCTTTACATCTCTTTTCCTTTTCTCATTTCCTAATGGGTCTCTTCCTCTTGCACCATTGTCTGTACCATAATAATTGTTTTCCTTTGGTCTGCCAACACCTTTATCTGATTCCCCATCCCTAGTTTTTCTAGTATCATTGGCTGCTCTAAGCCTTTGTCTATTTTTTTTCTTTGATTCAGTTTGAACCTCTGCAGCTGGGTCTGTGCCTTCATTTTCTATACTACTTTTTCTGAACTTTTGTTTTGTATCTTCTACAACCTTTGCTTTTTCTGTTTCAACCTCTTTTGCTGATAAATTAAATATATTTTCATATATCCAATCTTCAGATAGCATTTGATTTTGCCTTACTGTGTCTGCCAGATTCATTTTAGAACTCCATAATTCAACTTTTTCCTGTTCATATATTGTTGATGGGTTGGTTAGTGCTAAGCTAAAATCAACTAATTGTTCATCTTTATATCCTTGTGAATAAAGGTGTACTAGCCCTATTTTTACAAGCTCAGATACAAATATTCTCTGTATTCTTTCAATTGTTCTAGCAAATCTTACATCCAATGCCGCAAGGGTGGCTTTACCTTCAACTCCTTCTTCATATCCTAAAAATGCTTTAGGTATTCTCAAAGCAGCCATCATTCTATTTTTTAGGTATTCAACATCATCTGTTCCGGTCCACTCTAATCCTCCCAAGTCAGTTATGCTTGTTCCACTATTTCCGCCCCTAGTTGGTAAGTAAAAATCTTCTAGCATATTTTGAAGGTTAAATTTCAAATTATAGTCTCCAGTGTTTTGGTCCATATATGGAGTCTTCTTCATTCTATTTATTACTTGTTGCATGTATGTATCAACTTCTGCAGGCGGTATATTTCCTATATCAATATTAAATACTCTCTTTGATGGAGCTCTCATAATTCTATGAATCATCATAGCATCTTCCATAAGAGTTAATTGTTTCCATGTTTTTCTTGCAGGTTCAACTATTGATTTTCCGTATGGCAACCAATTTGTGTCATTCAACATCCTAAAGTGAGCAATTTCATAATTTTCATAATATGTTTTAGCAGTTGAGGACATATTTACGGTTGATGCATTTGCTCCTGCAAATGATGGGTCATGCAAAAATCTTACGTATTCGGGTCTGTCTGGATCTAGACCTTCTTCTCTCATTACTTCATATGCAGATAATGGTTCGCAGTTTGTTACTCCAACCTTTTCTAATATGTCTAACTTAAGATAAAAATCTCCATACTTACACATGTTTCTAATCCATGGCCATAGATTAAATTCAACATTTAATACATCATAATAAAGGTTATAAAGAACATCTTGTATTTCTTGATTGCTGCTATTTATCTGTAATACATCGCCATACTCATTCTTCATTGTTGATTCATCTGAATATATATCTAGCGCTGAACTAATTATAGAATCTGAATCCATTGACTCATAATCTGTAAATAGGTCTAATCTTAGCTGTGCAAATGCTGTTGAAGGATTATATGCACCGCTTGTTTTTGACATATGAATTCTATTGTATCTGTCAACCAATGAATTTGATGCCAAATTACCTGATGACTGTAGTCTAGCTGTATCTACAACCCTTAGTCCCTTATCACCAATCTTTCTAACTACTGTTGTTGTTGAAAATAATTTTTTTAATCTTCCAAAAAATGTTTTATCTGCCATAATTTTTTCCTCTATAACCTATTTTATTAACCAAGTCAAATCTTCATCTATATTACCGATTTTCATTTTCCATTGGTTGCCTTCTGGGTGGCTTGTGTATATGTCTTGTGTTTTTCCAATTTTATTTATGGCAAGCTTATCTAATTCTATGCCTTGTTGTCTTAATTTTAATGCTGTATCTCTTACCCACATTCCTATGCTAAAAGACATGACAAGGTCATCATTATATCCTCGTTGTGCTTCTGCCTTGCTACCATTCCAAATAAAGACTCTTAATTCCTCTAGCAATCTTTTTGAATGTACTATACAGTCTTTTTCTCTTAAATAAATATCAAGTTTAGATATTAAAAGTGGTCTTGTTTTCGAAGATGTTGTAAATCCTGGAGTCATTTGTCCTTTATCTTTTAAGTCATATCCTTTTGTTAATTGGGTAGTTGCATCCACTACACCTTCTTGTCTATACGTGTAATATAGGTTTTTATAGTCTCTGTCTATTGCACTTTGGATTGCTCCAAAACCAACACTTGCATTTTCTATTATCAATAAAGCGTCATTATATTCTGTTGCAACACCAACCAACATATTTCCAAAATCTTTTGGGGTTAATTGGCCCCTATATTCTGCGACTTGGGTGATTGTTTCTATATCTATTACATGAAATGCTGAAAAGTCAGCGCCATCTCCTCTGGCGACATCAGCTACTACCATATATGTTCTACTGTAATCGCAAGGTTCCCAAATCCAATAATTTCCGTCAAATCCTCTCTGTTCAATTGGGTCTTTCATGTGGGTTTGTTTATACCATTCAATTATTGATGGGTCTATAACGCTATGGCCAGAAGATATAAAATCGCAATCACATTCTTGAGCAGCAAGTCTTGGTCCTAATAGTTCATCTTGTGAGTCTCTCCATGCCTTATCTCTTTCTGGATGCATGCTCCAATGCAATCTAATAGTATTAAAATCATTTTGTCCTTCTTCTGCTTTTACCCATGATTTATGAAAGAAATTACCTATACCATTTGGTGTTGACAACACTATTGCTTTACCACCAGTTGCAAGTGTTTGTTGAGATGAAGCCCATATTTCATCAATTCTATCTATGAATGCTGCTTCATCTATTATTAACAATGAAAGAGCTTCTGAACGTCCTGCGTCTCCAGAACTAGAAACTGCTTTTATTTGTGAGCCATTCTTGAATCTTAGTGAAAGTTTATTATCTTCAACCGTTGTTCCCTTTAACCAGCTTGGTAAGTAGGCATGCATTTCTCTAACCTTTGTCACAAGGTTTTTTGCTACATCTTGTTTTGTTGCAATTACTAAAACATTCTTATCTTCATGAAAGAGCATCATCCAAAGAGAATATCCAGCCGATATTGTTGATATTCCCAACTGTCTAGATTTTAATATAATATTGTAGTCTTTTTGTTCAAATTGTTCAAGACAACGCTCTTGAAAAGTATATAAATTAAATGAAATTCTGCCTCTAGTTGGATGCTGGATTTGGCAGTATTTTTTAAGAAAATAAATAGGGTCTTGCACACATTTTAGGTATTCTTCCTTTATTATATGTTTAAGAGATTTTGTCTTCTTCATATATATAAATATATTTTTTAGATGATTTAAGTGTGATTTACTTCTTAGTTTTTTCTAAACTTCTTCCGCCGAAATAAGCACCAATTACCGTAATAAGAACTAACTGTAATAAATCTGTCCATTTTTCTTCAACTGTAAATTGAATTGTGCCTGCATCAATGAATATCATCAGCATTGTGCATACAACTAGAAATATAAGTACTAGAGGCCTTACGTTTTTAGATAACCATGAATCAGACTTCATATCTACTGACCATCTATCAGTTATATTTTGTTCCATCTTAGCTTGATGGTTTGATATTAGCTGTTGTATTTTTTGTTCAGCTTCTAATTTTTCTTCTTTTGAAGTATGTAGGTTGTCTATAACTCCACCTACACTTTTTACTAAGTCGGCTGCTCCGCCTGAAAATAAATTTGTTAGTATGCTCATAACTTTTTCTCCATTAATCAAATTCTCCTTCAATGGGCTCTGTTTGTAGAGCTCTATTGAAATCTGATTCAGCTTTTTGAACCAATTTTTGTATTTTTATTAAATCTTTCTTAAATTTTTCTTTCTTTTTTGGATTTTTTTCAGAAACAAATTTCTTTCTTAGTGTTTGCTGTTTTAACTGTATTTCTTTTAGTGCCTCTACCGCTGTTACAAAATTGCGCGATATTGAAGCTTCTAACATTAACACTAATTCTTCATTTATTATTTCTTTTAATCTTGATAATTTCATAATATTGTCCAAAAAATGTATAAATATATATAATAAATATAGATATATTATTCTTTATTCATGTTTTCGTACCTTTTAGTTAGGTTTTCCTTTATATTTTTTACCCTTTTTCGTATAATACTAGATAATTCTTTTTTATTTTGTTTACTCCAATCTTCTATCTTTCCTGTTTCAGTTATATATCCGCTCCTATTTGTTTCTTCAATAAAATCTTCGGCTGCACTGTGCAAATCTTTTATCCAAGATTTAAGGTTTTTTGTTTTTATATCTTTTTCATAATTACCATATTTTCCTGAAATTTTAAGATTTGTTTCGTACATTATTCTGCAATCTGAACATTCTCCATATAGTCTCCAAAAAAGCTTATCTAAGTCTCCTTTCATTACTCTATTATTACATTTTGGACATGTCAATGGCATATAAACCAATCTTCTAATATTATCTAATTTTGTCAATGTTTGAGTTATTCCATTTTTTATTGTCCAAGTCTTTTTGCCTTCGATCCATATATCACCTTCTTTATGGTCTTCTTCATTCTTACCATATCCTATCTGTATCTTTGTTTTTTCTCCAAAGTTTTTTGTGACAAGATTTCTCATCCTTTTAACCTTGTGTTCTGGAATATATTTTTTCATAACCTTTTCTCCTTAAAATGACATCATGCCTGTAATTTGATTTATGGGCGCAAATGCTCCTGTTAACTTATATGTGTTTCCTTTATATATGAAGACTAATCCTTCTGATGGTACAATTGTTTTGAATCCACCTATAGATTTTATTTTATTTAGTTGTTGCGTAAGCTTATTTAATTTTTTAAGGTCTCCACCTTTTCTAACATCACCAATAGCTTTTGCAACCTGTTTTCTAATGTTTTGTGCTGCCTTATCTGGGTTTGCGGCTAAGAAACCTTCAGCATTTTTAAGTACTTCAGCTCCAAGTTCAAAAAATAATTTTTCAAATGGTAGCATATTCTTTTTTACTTGTGCTTCATGTTTTTGCTTATCAATTTTAATTACCTTTTCAAGAATTTTTTCATCTGATATTGTTTTCTTGTTTAATCTAAATGATTTGTCAAAAAAGGCCCAACGTTTTACTAATCCCATTTTAATTCTATTTTCAACTTTTCCTATTTTTTTATCAACAAAATCTTCCCAATATGCTTGGTGGTATTCATTAAATGTATTTGAATCTTTCATTCCAAATTTAGACATTAGTTTATTTAATTTTCCTATGAAATATGGTTTCTTGGCTGAATAATCTTGGTGAGGGTTAACCTTTAATATCTTGGGACCAATTACACTAAAATTCTTTTGAACGTTTGCATTTACTTGCTTTATCATCCCAGCTAGTACTCTAGCACCGCCGGGTACCGATCCGATCGCCGATCCGTCTTTATATTGCAGGACATTGTGAAACTGTAGGTGTGGTGCATCGTATGTTATTACATTTGCTGAAGCTGGGAACATGATTTCCATGTTCACCCAATTATTGCCATCATCAAATATCAGTTTCTTTTGTTTGTCATTTATACTTCCAATTGCTTTTGATAAATCTTTCATAGCGAAATTAAAAGCTTTTTCAATATTACCTCTACCCTTGAATTTTGTTGCAATTGCTTTTGCATCTTTTCCACCTTTTTTAATATCACCAGTATTTCTTGCAGCTTTCAATCCATTGTTCCAAGTAATAAATAAATTTTGACCATCTGTTTTTTCTGTTGCTGCTTTTTCGAGGTCTAAATTTCCTTGTAAAGAGAGGTTTATTATTTGTTTGAAATCTCCAAATGTTAAATCTCTATCATCAAACGGATGTGCCATGTGACCATAAGCTCCACCTTCTCTTAATAATATTTGATCGGCTAACCATTGTCCTAAATTTTCCTCTATTGCATTTATAGCCAAATCTTTTTTAAGTACTAGTGGCTTATCAAATTTAGGCCTTTTTTGTTTTTTAAGAATTTTTTGTACTTTTTTAAGTTCTTTATCTAATTTCTTTGGTTCTTTTTTGGTTGATTTTATTGATATTTCAGCGCCAAGATAATCTATAAAGTTCCAACCGGTAGATTGTGCAAGATATTTTGCCCAACGACTCCATCTATCATACGCACTACGGCCTACTCTGTCCTTTAGATAATCTGTTCCGGAGCCTGCAGTGCCAGGTACTCCAACTGGATAATATGATACTGCGCCTGTAGGTCCAAATGGAAATGCTGTGTTATGATTAAAGAACTCTTCTTCTCCAGAAATATAATCTATAACTTCCATTCCCATTCTTTCTGCCAAATCTTTATTTGATTTTCTATATGCTTTTTGTGTTCCAAAGAAATATCTTGGTCCTGAATCTGCATCTGGACCTCCTTGTGTATTTAAAACTGATGATGCCTCTTTAATTAGTTCTGTGAAATTTATATTTTTGCAAAATTCTTCTATGGTTTCATTTAACTTTTCTAGCTTATTTACTATAAGGTCATAGTTTTTAGTATTTCCAAAAATTCCTTTAAATAATTTAGTTTTTTGTTTCTTATCTAATTCTTGGTCCCCTAAGGCTTTGCGAATAGCTGTTCCACTCATCTCTCCAAATCCAGAAACCTTTAATGAAACATGTGGAGCTATATATGTATATGCTCCATCTTTATATCCTACTTCAGCCTTACCTTTCCAAGGACGGAAAAACTTGCCACCAAGTCTTGAGGCATCTTTTTTACCAACAATGTATACTGCAGCCGTTGTTTCTTGATCGTATTTCTTTAGAATCTCATCTGCCTTATATGGATTTTTTACCTGTTTTACTTTTGAAATTCCATGTGATTTTATTATCTTTTTCTTTTCACTAAAAGTGAATGGAGATTTTGGTAAATCCACTTTACCACTTGTAGCAACCCATACCTCGTCAAATTTAGACTGCATCTGGCTGTACACTTGGGCATGGTGTTTACCCATTGGTTGAAAACGACCGGGATATATTGCGACAACCTTTTTTATCTCCTTTTTTTCAAAAAGTATCTGTTCTGCTAAATATTTACTTAATCCATTCATTTTATATAAATATCAATTATGTGTTTTTAAGGTTGTTTACTTCTTCAACAAGTTCATCTATTTTTTTTCTTATTAATTGTAATGCTTCATGTTCTGAAGGACCATTAGTATATAGAGAACTACTTTCTATCCATAAAGAACCTGAAGCTGTTTGGAAAGTAGAATCATTACTTCCTGACCATACCATTTCGTTTATTGTTTTTATATTTGCCATAATTTTATTCTATTATCCTTTTGAAGTAAAGAGTAAATGTTCCATCTACATTACCAGTATCAGCTGAATGGAAATTTATTCTTGGATATACATGAGATAGAGGGGCTACGTGTACATCTATTGAATCTCTTTTATCAATTGTATAATATCTATTTGCTGATGTTGGGGTTGATGTAGCTCCTGTTACTTGACGTGTTAGTGTAACGGCACTATTACTATCGTTTACTTGTTGTCCTGTCCATAAAGACATTGACATTATATTCGTTACTCCTGATTTATTTACTAACCCGCAAGAAAACCCTGTTAAACTTGCGCTATAAGGTACCATAAATCCTGAATTGAAATTTGTTTTATTTAATGTTGCAACTGCTGTTGCATCTCCCAAATCCGTCCAAGCATTCTGATATGGTCCTTGTGATTTTGGTCCAAAATAATTTGTACTAGACATATTAGCTCTAAAACTGGTTTGTAATATTTCTTCATTTGTAGAATATATTTTTCCACTTGAACTTATATCACCTGATGCTGTTACGTGAGTAATTTGTGTAATAGAGCCTGATGTGTATATATCACCATCATTAGGATCTATTGTTGCCCAAACCTTTCCTGTATTATCTTGATATCTAACCTCGTCATCTGCTCTTAATTTTATAACCTCATCACCTTCAATAGTTATATACTCATCACCACCTTTAATAAATTGGTCTGTTCCGTCTAATGAATCATCAAAGGATATTATACCTGCACCTGGTAGACGAACTCCTGCCGCTATTACATTACCACTTGCACTTATATTACCTGAGGCTGTTATGTTTCCTTCTACTGTTAATTTTGTATCTCCACTTCCACTTATAATTAGAGAACCAGTAATTTCGCCATTACCATTATGAGTACCATCCCATTCTGCTATTACACCTGTTAGTCCAGAACCATCTCCTAAAAATCCTGATGCTGTTATAGTTCCACTTGCACTTATATTACCTAGAGCATTTTGACCAGCTGATGCTGTTATATCACCTTCTAAGTATAAACTACCTGATAATTGTAATGCGGATTCACCGTCTGTTACAGCTCCAAAGTTAGAACCCAATGGTGTTGCATATCCACTACCAGATCTTGATATTACTACTGGGCCGTTCATTCTTATAAAGTGAGAAGCAGC
>NZAS01000091.1 GCA_002686195.1 Candidatus Pacearchaeota archaeon
ATAAAAACCCCCTCACTGCATCGCAGTAAGCGTTTTTTGCTTGCATTTACGTTAATACTATATTATCGTAACATTGGAGACACCCCCCTCTAAAACCGTCACCCCCCTTTACAATTCTATTCGCTATATGGGGGTACATTTTATAAGGATTATCATGCAAATTTTTGTCGACGCACACTGTACATTAGGAGAATGCAACCAAAAGATGTTCTTTAGCGCCACTGAAGTGGAAAAATGCCAAAAAGCATGGGGGGCAGTCGAGGATCAAATCAAACAAGACCGTGACGGAACGCTTTTTGAACTCTATAAGTGTAAAAGCGAAATACAACACAGCGTCAAGTTTCTCGCAATCATGTTTGGAAAGGGGGATCTACTCCAACCACCCGTCGAAGCATAAACATGCCCCTCTCGACCGACATACCCATACCAGTTTCTGTCATCTTCGGAGCCGTACTGAGGGCCATCCGCCAAGAAAAAGGGCTTACCCAAACCGAAGTGGGAGGCTTTCTCCACTCAGGCCAATCCGGCTACGCCAAAATGGAGACGGGGGTCGTCGTTACACACTTCCTTCACATGGAATCCTTTTGCGAGAAGCTGGATGTAGAGATTGACGAGATCTACAGGCGCTATGAAGCCTTCAAAAGCGGCTGTGTAGAACGGGGATATGAATTATCCTATGAGCGTGTCACTGCAGAACAACGAAAACAACTACCTATCTCTATTCTCACATTGCTTCTTGACGAGAAACAGGTCTAACGGAATAGACTTAGTTGCGTATATGCGGGCTCTTCTTTGCCTACGGTGCTCATGGCCCATACTTTTTTTGAAATTTCATGGGTCCACATGCATAAGGGGGCAGCCGAACACACGGGTTTGGGGCATTTTGCACAATGACCCTGTGCATGCATGAAGTTCTGAAAGCTCTGGAAGCTGACTTTATGGTTCGCCGCTTCCATCTGCTCCAGATGATTCAACCCACGTTGTATCAGGGGGTCACTCATATCTACTCCTCACTGTCATCTTCTACATCCCATACTTCGTTGGGCGGGGCCGTGAGAGATATAGTGCGTTCCGGCTTGCGCGGAGGGCCCCACGGTCTGACATAATTACGCCCGAGGGGATCATGGCTTTGTGGAGCCATTAAATTTTCCTGCATCTTTAACCCCGCAGCAGTGGGGCGGTGGGGCTCAAAGTCTTCATTGAATGCCCACGTTCCTGTGCGACTATCGTAGATACCAAAGATAAACTTACCGTGGACGATACTGTTATTCATCTTACCCCACCGGTCGGGTTTGCCTTCCGCCATAATAAGCACATCCCGCTGCGAGGGCCCTCCCGGAAATAACGCTCCTCTTGGCGCTGAAAGGTCCACAGCATAAGCCATAATCACATATAAAGGACCATGGTATGAAGCGGTTAAGTGAGGAGTGGACCCATACCCGCCCGTATAAGCGCTCACCAGCGCATTATGAAGAAAACCTTGCCAACCCATAGGGCACAAAAATGTCGAAAACACACCAGAAAGCGGCATGATATGACCGTAATCAGTATAAACGCGCATCCCTCTGGAAGAAGAATGAGCGTCTACTATTACTGGATGACCGCTCGCATGAGCGCAAACAATTAATCCCTGCTTATAGAGATCACGCACAGGTAGCAGGTTCTTGGCGTGCTCCAATGCTTCAGGATCTCTCTCCAAAGTGGCTTTGAGTTCCTCGCGCTGATTACGCACTGGCTTGTTTCGGACTCTTTGATGGCTTCAAACCGTAATGGTCCTTATACCAGCCACCACCTTTCAGAGCAAAACTGGTCTGAGAGATGAGTTTGGTGACTTTGAGAGAAGAGCATTTGGCGCAAGGAGGGTTCGGATCATCAAAACGCTTAATCTCATCAAACTTGTGCTTGCACTCCTTGCAGCGGTATTCGTAAAGAGGCATGTTAGCTCACAGTAAGATTCTTGGCAGGATTGCCCTGACAATAGATGATGATTGGAGAAACGTCTGCATCTTCAGGATCAATCCAGAAGTTGTCGGAAGCGGTGTAGTTGATACCTGTCGCCACATTGAGTCCCCCAACTGCTCCCCCACCCTGATTAGGGCCCATGATAAGAAGCTGGGTGTTGGCTGTCACATCCACCAATCCTGCTCCTCCACCCGTGGCAATCAAAAGGTCGTCGCCAGCATTGTTGTTCTTGCGTATGCGGACCGTACGGGCTGCGACATTGCTGTTGGCGACCATTACGGCGACAACCGTAAATGTCCGGCCGGGATTGGTAACAGTAAAAGCGGTTCCGCTATCATTGGTGATGTAAAAATGAAAGGTAGAAGAAATTTGTCCTGTTGCGGCCATGATTCTATCCTTTTAGAGAATTGTTTTCGAGGTATTGTACTGTTGCATCACAAATATAACAAAAAGATGCTGAAACAAAAGAGTAAATCAGGAGATTCGGCAGAGAAATCTCTTCGAATGCCTTTCCCCATACCATCAAGAGATAGGAGATCCACCCACAATGAAAGCCTAAACAGTAGGTACAAATCAACAGTTTGGTAAGCAACTCATGCTTTCCATGCAGAAAAGGCATCTTGTGCTGAACGAAGAAACAGATGCCGTAGCACAACAACAGGAAAACAAATATGGTCATCAGGATCTCCGAGAAGTGCGCCGAGGCTTACTGACAACTTGGCGAGCTTTGGTTCTTTTTGCTGCCTCTAAGGGAAGAAGACGACAACAAGAGGTGGACGCAGACGCGGCAAATACTTCCATTGCAGTATCGGGCACACCATCGCCATCACAATCAAAACCCAAATCAATACTGATCTCATTGAGGGCTTCAAACAACAACCTGCGTTCTGCCTTCTGCTCATCATTGGCGATACCGGCTTTAAGGGCTCCGTCCAACCTAACAAGACGTTCAATGGCTTCCCCGAGCCCTACCTGCATGCTCGCCCTGAAACTTTTGACGGTCATTCACACTCTCCTCAAAACAGTGTAACGTGGCACAGCCAAACTTTCAAAAAAATAGGGGGAGTCGAAACTCCCCCTAAAAGCGTAATCACATCGCATTGGAACACATTGATAACTTATGTCATAAGTCATATGTTGACAAGGCTTTTTTATTGTTTTTTCAGTTCCGCGATCAATTTGTCCATCTTCTTAATTTGACTATCAGCCTGAATGCTCATCTCTTTCACCTGTAATTGCACCGCAGCAGAATCTTCTTCTACAGTGGTGTCTGCAACAGCTTCGGCAGAAATAAGCACAACAGAAGGAGCGGGAAATCCGGGCTTTCCGCCCCACGCCGCACCTTTATGGTCTGATGGCGGTTCTCCGCACGATAAGGCAATTATGAGAAGAGGCATCATTGGGACCTGATCCTGTCAAGTTCGGTGAAGACAGCGTCAAACCTTTGATCCATTTTATCCAACTTTTTGTCCACTGTCTGTATTTCATTCTTGATAACCTTGATGTCGGCATTGACATTTTCAAGCTTATCAAGTTGCCGCTCTTGATGTGCCATTTCCACTTTCATAATCGTCATTGCTTCTTGCGTTGACCACGACCACTTAAATGCAGGAATCGCAAACATACTCAAAACCAATGACACCCATTTAAGTATTGAATCCAAATTAACGGTCATTTACGATCCCCAAAAATGTCAATGCATTGTGCGTACTGGGAATTTTGATTCAATCCACGTTCGGTAGTAGTGCTTTCCGCCCAATACTCCATACAGGAGTCGATGATGAGTTGAGAATTCAAACTGTTGGCAATCTGGTCGCATTCCTGAGAAGTAGACCCTTCCCCCTGAACTTTATTCATGCGACAAAACATCTCACGGCACAAACTCTCGCCATGGGCATTCAAGTATTCCTTAGAGCAGGGAATTCCAAGAAGGTCGGTGTTAGTCAGACTCACCTTGGCCTTCGCATTTGCTTCATCCAACTTGTTTTGGAGAGTTGCAATCGCTCCAATAATTTCTGCTGAAGATGAATCCACCTGCTGATTCCGCTTGTCTATGGCGAACATGGTGCCGCCCGTGGTCAGCCCACCAACAAGAAAGCAAATAACGCCGATATAAATGGATGTCATAGGAAGATTCTCTGTTAGTGTTTTTATATCATTCATTCGTGTAATCCACTGTCAAAAGACGGATGGAAAAGGCCAATGTAAATAGAAGTCACTTAAATGGCAAGCAAAAAAAGAGGCAGTCCGAAAACTGCCTCTATATATAAGGAGATTACGGTGTTTAGCCGATTTCCATCACGAACTGGGGCTGGAAGCT
This sequence comes from Candidatus Pacearchaeota archaeon, assembly GCA_002686195.1. Next base: position 4,283 of record NZAS01000091.1, read on the forward strand.
ATAGCCAATAGAACTACCTGTTGTATTACCCACAACAAAACCGACCTGATACACAACCGCGTTGGTCGCTGTAGGAGGAGTCACGGTAACAGCGCCTGCTGTCTCCGAAAGGTAGACCGCCGCCCCGATGTTAGCAGCCGCAGGAGCCCCGATGGCAGCGGCATCCGCCAAGAGGCTTCCCGGTCCTGCTACTTTAACAGTGGCTGGACTGGTAGCTGCAGCTTGTGCAAATCCGATGATACGGGCCGTGGAAATAGCAGAAGCATCCGCCTTCTTGACACGGGTGTTGTTGCCACCTGAGAAGTTGGTAACTACACAACCAGCCGATCCCGTGTTGGCGCTGGCAGGAGCATCTCCGAGAGTGGTTTGGGTGACGACGACATCATCATCGGTTCGCACAGCGGAGAATTCCGAACGGGACTCAATCCGCAGTTTCGCTTCTTCAGCCTGCGTGTTGTTGCTTTCAGCCGCATTCAGGACTGCATCAATGTCGATGGTTGCGTTTCCACCACCACCCGGTACTGCTACGCCAGTCGAAATACTGTAACCCGATCCCGAAAACACGATTGACACACCTGTGATCTCGCCACTACCTCCAATACTGGTGATGTTGATAACGCCGTTTCCAGAAGCCAGCGTGACATTGCCCGTTGAATAGCCTGTTCCATCCGCATTGATGGAGATTGTTTTGAGACCACTGCTCACGATTCCGATGTTGTCTGCTGTGGAAGCCGCAGCCGTGAAGGTGAATGTCACATTCGCGTCGGCTGAATCCCGCAGAAGCATTGTATTGTCAGCGACAAGGTTCGCAGCGGTGAACGTGATGTTGCCCGTAGATGCCGCAGTAGGAGCTTCCATGTAGAGAGGATTGCCCTTTACCAAATTTTCCCCGGACTCGAAAGCTCCAATGCAATAGAACACTTCACGGCTGGGTGACAACAGCAGGTCCTGAGCAGCAGTTACACTGATACTGCCGCTTGTGGTTGTCGAAAGGTCGAAATCCCCTCCTGTAACATCGACAGTTGACGAAGCGGCTGCATTTACGGTCAATGCACCATTGCCAAATCCCGAACCAGCAGAAGTGATGTCTATGTCCACACCACCCGAACCTGCATTGAGTTGAATCGTTCCATCTGTGGCACCCGATGCCGCACTGATAGTAAGATCGCCTGCTGTAGTGGACCATGTCGAAGCAGCCGCACCTGTAAGTGTGAGCGCTCCTGCCGACGTGGCAGCAAGAGTTCCTGAAGTCGAAGTCGACAGAGTGAGATTTGCGCCTGCAACATCGACTGTCGATGCAGCAGCAGCATTTACGGTAAGAGCACCATTTCCGAACCCACTACCAGCACTGGTAATGTCAAGGTCGATACCACCAGTTCCTGCATTGAGTGTAATGGTCCCGTCTGTCGCTCCCGATGCAGCACTGACCGTGATGTCCCCTGCCGTAGTAGACCATGTGGAGGCCGCAGCACCTGTCAGGGTCAACGCACCCGAAGTAGTGGCGAGGTTGGAAGCGGCGGCCCCATCAAGACTGATCGCGCCAGCAGCATCAACAGTGAAAGTGTTGATGGTGGTGGTCGCACCCATGGTGACATCACCAACACCTGCCGCATCACCGTCCATGGTGAAGCCGCGTGCATTGGTATCAAAGGTGAATGCGATGGCACCAGTGGCATCCGTCGTGATGGTCGCACCAGCATCATATGCTTCTTGCAGGGTCGTGTCAGCAGCGGAAGCACCGACAACGGCCCACGAAGCAGCACCTGTGTAGTCACCCAATTCAGCAGCAGCGTCGTAGGTGTCGAGAAGAACACCCTTGGCCTCTGCTGGAGTGTTGAAATTCGAACCATCCGAAACAGCTTGGATATAGAGATCAGGCTGGAAAGCTGTACCTTGAACGGTGGTGTCCGCAGCGAAGGAAGTCTGAGCGAATTTTGCCGCTCCGGGAAGGGTAAAACCATTTGTCCCGTAGATGAAGAAGGTCGTGCCGCTCGCTTCAGACACAATGTAGAAGCCATCGTTGCCCGAATCGGCCGCATTGTTGATTACAGCAACTTCGCCAGTGGTGAAGGCCGTACCACCTGTAGCGACAAAGCTGGCTGCAGTTCCGTTCCCTGTTTCAATTGTGTCATAGGTGAGACCCGTAGCAGATCCGCCCACTGTCATATCGAGAGTGCCCAAATTGTTCTTTCCCGTAAGGAGAACTTTTTGAGCGTCTGGTTCGGTGACCGTGTAGTAGTCAGTTAGCGTCTGGAAAAGCGCCAGCAATGCATCATTGACATCCTCGGCGTTCATTGCAGAGCGGTTGATACTCGCAGTCCCCGTGACTCCCTGCCCGTTACTGAAGACGGTGGAGGTGGATCCCGCATTGACGAAGTTGATCGTATAGGTAACCGCAACCCCTGCAATGTTCTTGTGAGTCAACGTGATGCTTTCAGTATTGGCAGGCACGCCTGAAAGGACATAACGCCTCGTCGCTTCCTGATCGCCCGCTGCCCCAGCCGAGAAAGACTGGACGTTGTTGGCGGTAAAAGACGCATTACGATTCATCTGGACCGTATACCCGCCAGCAAGCGCTGCTGTAACCGTGTTTCCTTGGTTCAGGTCGATAAAGTTGTCTTGAACGAGCAGATCGCTTGTTCCGCGCGAGACAATGTCACCTGTGACTGTAAGGTCGCCGCCAACAGAGGCATCTCCCGTTACGTCGACGAGTCCGTTGAAAGATACGGTATCGGCGGCTGCGCCAGTACGGGTCCGTCCATTGGTGGTATCGTAGCCTATGCCTTTATAAGTTGCCATGGTTTACTCCGAGAATGAATATGATAAAAGGGCAAAATAAAACTTTATCCAAGTGTAACAAGTTCTGTGATGTTCACCACAACATTTGGTGTATTAGTCGATCCCGTTGCGCCCTGTAATCTTCCTATTACTACCACAGAAGCATTGCTTGCTGGGGGGGTAAGAGTAGCTTTCCCTGATGTTGTTGACAAATAAACTCGTTGACCATTTGAAGAGGCGGCTGGGTTCGATCCAAATAATACACCGCTTTTGCCTTCATATGCAACATTTATTGAATTTCCTTGGCTTGCTCCTGAGGTTGCCACGCCCATGGCCCCTGCTCCATTCATAGAAGAAGCATTCGCTTTAACCACCCGACCGGGAGTTAATCCCCCTCCATCACTACTGGTCACAAAACGCACCAATTCTCCGGCCACAATCGTTTCGTCTGCCGTATAAGCATCTCCAATGTTCGATCCTGTTCCAGAATCCAGAGCCGTGGTTCCTATATAACGAAAACCCACAACATAGGGATTGGAGATGTTGGATTTGAAATCATCCGACAAAAACAAAAGGCCCGAAGCATAATTCCAGATCCATCCTACAGATTTGTTCTGTCCTGTCCCAGTAGTGCCATCTGTTGTTGTAACAAGCGTTCCTCCACTCCCGGGAACGCCATCATATAATTGAATAGCGTATCCAATTGAAGCAGCCCCCGAACTCTGCAGGACCATCTGAGGCTGTAGCCAGTTGTCTAATACAGGCGAAGTTGTATCGTTATATGTCGTATACGAGATATAAGTAGAGTTGTTTGTTCCGCTAACCAGAGTCAAACGAACAGCGCTCGCATTCTGAGATAAGTCTGAAATGATTGTGGGATTGTTCGAAGCATTGGTGCGCGCTGTTGCGAGACTTGCAGCCGCTGGAACAGAAGAAAGCTGCAAGAGGATCTTCTTGCCATCCAGCATGAACGCAAAAGGGTTTCGAGTTTCATACCATTGGCTAACAGGGTTGGCATCGACAACGGATGCTGCCAATGCCTTGCTGTTAAAATTAATCCTTTCTTGGTTCGAAAAACCCATTTAGCTGCCCTATCAGATGTATTCTTGGCGGGCCTGTACCAGCAATCCTTGGGCTACTGCATTCAACGGATCTTCGGCTGCTCTAATTTCAGACACTTCAAACGGGAACTTCCGTCTCTTTCTTTCAAAGACAGACTTAAAGAAGTCGAGAAAGCTTCCCGCTTTACTGGTTCCCCCACTCACCACTATAGGAAGAGGATCATTCAAGTTGAATTGAGAGCGAATCTTGTTGAATTCAATCAATACATGATCGAGAGAATAAGAGATCAGTTCTTTGTAATAGAAACTCAACGCCTCTTCTTCGCGTGTTTGCGGATCCATCAAGTCCATGCCCTTTTCTTTTACAGAACACATCTTAGCTTGGGTGCCTCCAAGGGATTGGGCTGCGCCACGGTCAATCCAGTCCCCTCCACGAGCCACAGAAAAGGAAAGGCACTCAATGGCATTCAGGCTCATAGCCACATTAGTCATTCCACTCCCAAAAGAAAAGGAGAGGCCCGTAAAGCGATCCTCCGCACAACACGCATATATAATTGCCATCGCTTCGTTGCTGGGAATCGCTTCATAGCCCATATCTGAGATAATCTTCTCAAACACCCGTTTATGATAGATGACATCCTTTTCGGGTTGGTCTACAGGCTCAGCAGGAACCGAGAAATAGCAATACTCTCCCGCCTCACTCGGTTCACCGAGAACCTTCTGTAAGAGAAAGCCCAACACTTCAATGGAATCAATTTCAGAAGGAGAAACCAGACCAGCCTTTAACGGTCGTCGTGCTTCACGCCCAAAAACCGATGCTGTCTCCATTGCAGTATCTCCGAGAATCAAAAGTTCATCATCTCGCTCAATAAAATCCACCCCTGAAAGTCTCAATAGTTTTTTTGAAACCAACGGCACATCCAGAAATGCATCACGAATGCGCGAAAACTCTGTTCCCTCTTCTGACGAACGCGCGGCGACTAAGTTCATAGTGCCCACATCCATTCCTACTCCTAATTTCATTTTTTACTCCTTTTGGATTGTTTCAATAGCTCTGCGGCCTCGTCCATTGAGGACTCTGACGCAGTTCGGGTAATCTTAACCGTTCCTTGCATTTGTTTCTTGCCCAAATCTGACGGAATGAATCGGGGTTCGGAGCGCTTTATCTCTACACGGGTAACCGATACAGGGCTTGCTTGCTGTGAGACCGGCAATACAGTAGTCTGCCCCACATACCTTTTAATTAGAACCTCTAAATCATGCAGAAGTTCAGCGCGGAACCGAGTAAGATCCAAGCTCTCCTGAATCTTGTCTTTGAGTTCAGTTGCATCAATGCGCGGACGCACTTGTGAAAAGACCAGACGCGCTCCATCAAGATCACCCTTTACAACCTCTGACCGAACTTGGGCCATCATCAAGTCAAAAGAACTGCGAGGCATCCTAAAAAGAGACCGTTTATTGAAGTCTACCTGAATCCTCACCAGTCCCGAAGTCGCGTCCCTCCTTCCTTGAATGCATCCATCGCCAACCCATTTGAACTCATCAAGGTCGGTATTGGCAAAACTATACATGTCTGCCAAAGGCAGAAGGAACTCTTCGACAGTCGACTCATCTGTCCGCAAAGAAAGGCGGATGGCATTAACTTCAGCCACATACTTTACTCGTGCGATGTCGGAGAAAAAACCCATTAGAAAAACGTGACCTCGAACCGACTGATTTTAATAGCAGTATTTGCGATCTCCACACGAATAAAAAAACCATTCTGACACGTTAAGCCTCCAAACGTACCATTGACTGTGTTTCCAGACGAACTACCTTCCCGGATATGCCCGTCTGTTACACCATCATTAAATGTTGCAAAATTATACAGACTTCCATGCAACAACAAAAGATCAGTATTTGTAGGACCCGAATTTCCTCCATTTGTACTTGCCCTCCGTGAGATATATATTTTAAGATGTTGGTTGGCCAAATCATTGGTGGCGTTGGAAACAAAAGTGCCGTTGAACACCATCGAAAAACTGGCTCGCCCGGACCCGGCCGTATCTACAATGGTGCGATAGTAACTCACAGGGGCTCCTATGCCAGAATAGTTAGGATTCGCGCCCCCGACATTGGGTTTGTAAAGAGCCCAATCTGATTGATTGGCCCCGCTGGTTAATTTACTTTGATTGGGAACAAGAAGCTCTCCTCCCATAACAAGGGCCTCTCCCGCGCTCAACGCATTGGTACTGGTCCAGTTACCTGCCGTATTCCCTCCGTTCCAATTAGACGTTTGTCTGCGGTTTTCGTCGTCAAAAGCCTCTACCAAGTCCGAAGAAGTAGTTCCATAGGTATCCACAAGTATCGCGGTAGTAGAAGAATTGGTTGTGGACCCATTTGCCCATGTGTCCCGAGGGTAGGCAGATGCGCGAGAGGCAGACCCCCGAAACCGGTAGTTGCTGCTGTTAATCGCATAGTCGGTTTTGCTGTAGTCAGTGCCTGTGTTGTCAAAGGCATTGGTCCAGTTAGCAAAATTGCCCGAACCTGAACCAAAAGGGGACTGGGCCAGAGAAGGCACTCCATAATCACTTGCTGATATGTTGAGGTTGGCGCTGGTTCGAGCGGTATTGCGATTCAAATTATCCACATCGGTCACATTCACCGTGAACTGAGATCCGGTGGCATAGTACTCAACCCCTGAAAGGTGCTTTGTTGTTACGCTTCCTCCCGTTTCAGCAAAAGTAACGGTGCCCGAAATAGAAGGGGTAGAAGGATTGGTATCCAAGAACACAGCAGTGGATGTGTAAGTCCACGGTCCTGTCCCATCATCCGTGTTGTTTACCACCGCTACATTGAATCGCCCACCTTGCCTGCCCGCTGCATTCAAAATGTTGCCGAACTGCACATTCACGGTGGGCTTGCACTTGAACTTGTTGGTATCGGCTGCGTAGTTGGTAATAACCACCGAGATAAAGCCCGAACCAGAAGTGTGGGTCGCGTTTGCTGTGATGGCGGGAGTGGTGTAAGTTGCTAACGCAGAACTACCATTCGCGTCATACACGGTCACTACTAAATTAGCTGATCCTCCAAACCCCGTGACATCGCCAGCAGATGTATAAGAAGATGTGGTGTTTAGCGTGGCGGATTGATTCGACGCTGCCCAGCCGCCTGTCCCGAAAGGATTTCCCTCAGACGTAGGAGTAGATATACGCGCAGTGCTTCTACTAATCCCGCTTTCACTAACTGTGCCGGTCGTGCTTCCATCTGTTTGGTTCCAGTGCGATGCATAAGTTGGTGTGGGAATGTATACGGTTACAATGTTGGCTGAAGCACCTTGTTGGGCCTCAACATCTGTACCTCGGAAGTCGATGGTGTCACAAGTGGTGCTAACATCCACACCTTCATCTTTTATTGTCATTTGGGTGGCTGCGCCAGAACCGGAGCCCCCTACTACTGTGGTCGCGCCGACTGTCGTTGAAAATTGGGACCCTCTCTGGCGACCCATCAGGACCGCGCCTCCATAAAGAGAGTCAATTTGAGCGCTGCACTCAATCCATTGGCCCGATCAAACCATAAATAAGAAGATCCGACCCGAAAAGAAGAGATGCCGACATGAATGCGTACCGAATGATAAGCGGGAAGATACGAGGCAGTTGTCGCGGAGAAAAATGCAGGGGGAATAACATTCGCCCCGGTAAATTTGAATTTTATAGAATGACTTCCTGATTCAATTTGAATAGAATGACAGTTGTCGGGTAAACCCACCCCCGCGTTGGTGGTGCCTTCAGTGTTTCGAGGAGTTCCACCTACGATTGCAAAGGTGCGAAAATCTACTGGACGGCTGTTTCTCATTGTTTCTCATCATCTGCGACTTGTAACCAATTGATGGACCCTAACATAAGCCGATGAACTGGCATCTACAAGCCGCAGCTTGAAACTCCGTTCACTGGGATTCATCTCAGCAATCCGAGTTTCTACTGTTAAAAAAGATGACACCCCAAGGGTTTCAAAATTAGACACTCCAAAGCTTTGGATCCCGAAAAGTATTTTAACAGAATCTGTTCCTTCGTTATAAAAGATCACATTATGTGTATTATCGTAAAGGTTTACTGTTCTTTCAGGAGTGCCGCTATTTAACAGGTAGCGATTGTTTGCCATAGTCTTGATGGTATAGAGCATCTCACATCCTGTTCATGCAGATTTGAAGAGTTCGCAAAACCCCTCCTATCGCTGTAGACATGAACCACGGATTCTGATAGCCCGTACGCTCGGAAGAGACTCCAGTGTTTAGCGTTACCGCAATTCCACGCGGAATCATCAGGCTGTCTGAAGCACTAATCGTGCCGGGAACTGTCCCATAAGGAAAGAAGTCCATGTAGATGTCTACAGTGCCTTCATTGATAAGTGTTAATGAATAACAGTTTTGAGCAAAAAGAAGATCAGTCGCTGATGCCGACACTCCACCCATGATGTTGCGGGGCGTATTGGCTGTCAGTGTAATCTTTTTGGCGAAGAATGTTTTCCCTGTTTGAACATTGGCCATTAGTTTTCTGCTGTTAACAATTGCGCTACATTGATCTTAACAGAAGTGCCCGAAAAGTGTTCAAATTTAAGCCATGAATCGCCTACACGCTCAATGGATGCCGGAATGTCCAGAAGGTAGGTGGTGTTGGGCGATAAGACTACACAATCCGCCTCTATCGCTGCCAGTGATCCTGTGTGCTCGAAATTACTCGAATACATCAAGACATTACCTCCTTGGGTGGCAATGTTGAGATAGGTAACATTTCCAAACATCTCCAAAGTAAAACTCTGCCCCGCGCCAAGGGTGTGGAATGTTGAGTGAATGGGCATTAAGACGTATTCAGCCACCGTTTGTCTCCATTATCTGAGAGATGTAAATCGTGCCTGTAGAAGCTGTAGTATTGTTGATGGTGAAAACAGGTCTCGATCCACCGGGCCGCGTCTGACTCGTTTCCATAGGTAATGTATAATAAGTGTTGGCGAAAAGGTGAATCCCTCCACCCTCTGCGGGAAGAGGGGTCACAGACACCCCTGCCGCAAGAAAGAGCAGTCTCACCATTGCATCAACTCCGCTTTGCTGAATGGTATGGTAGACGATGAACGTATTTGCGTTATCGGCAAGACTTGCCGCCTCTACTTGGTTGATGCCTCCCGACACAGCCAGAGACTTCTCTTCAGCAAACAACGGTGATTGAACGTAAAGCGCCATTATCCTTTCGCTCCCAAAAATAGAATAACAAAAAAGGGGGCAAAACGCCCCCCCAAAACCACATACTTGGTCCGGTGCTACAACACCCGACGTTGTTTCACGAGGTTTTATGAATCCAACCTAACAACCGTCCAATCCTCAGGAACCGAACTCGGCTCGAATACCGAGAATAGAATAATCTGACCGCTATCAACTGACAAGTTTTCCATCAAAAAGCCCAACGTGTCGATGTCGAGAGCTTTGTCTGTATGAGTGAAAATGTTGAAGGATTCCTCATCCGCAGTCACTCGCGCAAGAGCAATGGTGAGTTGAGCCATCTCTCCACCAGAGAGGCCATAATGTTTCCGCCCATCAACCTCGAATCCGTAATCGGCCTGTGTGTCGTTGAACTCCACAAAGAAGTGTTTTGATTCGGGTAGAAATTGATTCACCTTCTCGACAAACGCATCTTTGGCTCCGGACACGACTGCGGTTTTCGCCTGACGAAGAAGAGAAATGAATTCCTTTACTCCTTCGAACTGCTCTTCTTTTTCGTCCTTCTCATCTCTTTTTGCCTGCACAGACCTCCACTGACGGGTCGCGTGGGCATGATCATCAAGCTCTTTTACAAGCCGAGTGTGCTCTTCCACGATTTTCGGAACATACTGCTGAAGTTCTCCTTCCAATGCGCTCCGTTGACGCTGCGCTTCATTCGCAAGTCCATGAAACTTCTCTACTTCAACGCGAAGCTCTTGTACGCGGCGACTTGCAGCCTCTTTTCGAACAGAGCCCGCTAACGCATCTCTGTGTACTGCATTTTGAGCAGACAATCGTTGAATCCGTGAATTGAAATCCACAGGAGCATCATTCACGCACAAGAGACACTGAGCAGATCCCAAGGCGATATGAACCTCAGAAAGCTGCATGAGCTTATCTCTCAATGCCGACAGGAACTTTGCTCGTTGAGGCACTGGTGCTACCACTCCGCACTCTTTTTCATCATCAACCGCTTCAGAATACGCCTGAAATAGAAGTTGTGATTCTTCTTTCGCCTTCACCTCTTCTTTTTGAAGCTGCTCAAAAGTGCGCGTCTTTATCTCGTGATCACGAATAACGGATTCCATATCCTGAACTTTGGCAGTCAATTCTTGCAGTCTCTCCGCAGGTAGCGTGGGAGGTATTTCAGAACCCAACATATCAATTACGTTTTCCAACGCATCAATCTCAGAAACCAAATCCCCCCGCACGGTTTTCTGCTCATCTATATAGGCTTCGAGCACCGCTGCAGGGTCTGACTTGCGTCGATCTGCAAAAGATTTCAAATCTTCATACCTCTTCCCGAGTATTTTGCGCAACTCACCTTCGGACTCAGAATCGCAATGCTGCATGAGCCACTGTTTGATGACCTCTGCAGAGCCCGAAAGTATTTTCTGAATCTCAATGTGCGGAAAGTGAGTCGTGATCGCCCTGCCTGTGGTTTTGGCTTTCGTCGCTCCTTTCCCCCGCTTCTTTGTATGGTAGGTTCGGGTCTTGCCATTGCTCATCGTCAAAGCAACCGTGATCTCCTTGTCCTGCGCCAACCTGATGATGTCAGCCGGACGCTTGATCTGTGCTTTCCCCCGATAATCGGATGCCCAGCCACACAGCGCCAACTCAATAGAGTTGAGCAATGCAGTTTTTCCTGTTCCGTTTTTCCCTATTACAATCGTTTTTTTGCCCAAATGGGCATCAATGCCAACCTTAACAGTTGACTCAATGTGTGTGATATACATGTGTTCCCTGATTTTTTTATGTGAAATTTTATATGGTTCCGGTTTGCGGAACCTCCTTGGTTCCGGCAATGCGTAGATAGCAGGCTTTAAGGGCCAACACATCGCCTTCCCGTTTAGGGGGTGTTTCCTGTTTTTGCCAACGGTACAGGGTGCGCCACGTTACCCTCCCGTCTAATTCTCTTTCTATGTCCCTGATCGAGTAGCCCATGCCATGTAAGCGTGTAATACATTCTTTGGCTAATTCAGCCATTTTTTGCTGCTTCTGGCGAAATTTATCTGATACCATGCCGGTCTCCTTAGTCGTGATTGATGGTCCAGCCCGTTGCCCAGTCTTCCGGGTCGACTACTTCGACCGAGAAAACGGTGCGGGATGTGCCATTTTTGTCAATGTAGCGCACAGGCTTGCCGATATGCAAAGCCCGGTTCACAAGTTCTGCGTTGACCTTTCCGAGGTCTAAATGCAGGCAATAAAACTCATCGAAAAGAGGTTGTTGTGAGTACAGGTCCTTGCCCTGTGCAAGAATTCGAATCCATGCCGACCATGATCCCGCATCCATGAAGCGTCTGTCGTACTCCTCGGAGGTCGTGCAAACACTACAGGGGGCTAAGCGTTCTTTCAAACGCTCAATGGTTGTAGGGTCAGCATGACGGGGCGTGATAATTAAGACACTCACACTCATCTCCTTCTCTCCTCTTATGCACGACTGTAACGTGACAACGGTTTCGTGTCAAGTGACAATTCAATCATGTACCATGCAAAATTTCAGCAGTTGCCGCCACTCTTTGCGGATGTTGGGCAGATGCACATCTTGTTTGAGGGAGCGCTGAATGTGCTCGATAACAAAGGCCTTCTCTCCCATCCTCATGCCAGCCCATACCTTCTTCACCCACGCACAGACTTCGACCACTTCATACGTCTTGCAACTTTGGAGACCAGACCGGACACACATCGAAGTAAGCATATAGATTTGTGCGTTATTGATTTTCATCCTTCTTCTCCTTGCGTTTCGGCGCGATAGGCATAGGACTTTTCCACATGGCATCCAATTGCTCGGCAATACTCAATGCGATCCACTCTTGTCGAGTATGCCCATAATACCGATCACGTTCATTCTCCGGCATCGTCTTGTTCCTCTCTCGGCACCCACCGAGGCACCCGTTTCGAGGCTTTGACCTGTTTGGAGGGAATTAAATCGAGTAAATCCCACTCAAACAGGGCACACCAAACAGCATCATGCGGCTCTTTGCCTTCAGCCAACGCCTCTGCGTAAGTTGCTTTCACCTCTTCTTCCATCCCCCACTTCCGGGCTCGCATGAGCATCACTTCTTCCCATGTTTCATGCGTATCTTTCGTTATTCCCATTCCCATCTCATCCTCATCGTTCCATTGTTGTGAATTGCGGGTCTAAAATGTTACGCCAATCCAATACGGGGCTAAAGGCGACCGCCGTTAAGTCTTCGGGACAGGCACGAACCTCCCCTGCATCTAAAGTCCTGCCTCCACCTCGGGCCACAGCAAAAGACGTTCCCTTCGGCAGGCCGTAATACTCCAGCCATTCTTCTTCATCCATTTGATAAGGTATGGTTTCGGCCCAATTCTCATTTCTTCCAGTCCGACAAATGGGAGAATCTGCGCGAGGGACCAGTGCATCCACATGCAGATATGCTGTGACCACCCCTATAAAGTCAGGGGGGATATAAAACGCTTCAGAGAGGCTCGGAGAAACACCAGTCATGTCATCGGTACACCGAGTTAGGGCGTTGATGAAATCAACAAGAAGCCCTGCCGCACTTGAACCCCCTTTATCTCGCCATCCTCGGTGCTGGGCAAGCGCCCATTCCCAATCCTCGGGACACAAAGAGCCATAATTTAACTCCCACCATTCCACAACCTTACTGGGCGCTGCCAAGGCTTCATTTAGTGCTTGAAATAGAGCAGCAATTCTTTGTCCGGATTGCAGAAACGGGGTCAAGGAAACAAATTGAGGGTTACCCATGCTGAGGCCTAATCCTGTAACAGTGCTTCCTACTTGCTTCTCTTGTTGGAAAGGACTCAACAGTCCGTGCTGCATAACAGAAGGGCCGTTCCTTGTGGCGTGGTAAAGTGGTCTTTGTACTACACCCGCCATAGCCCATGCCCTCCCCTCTTGGGGGAGAGAGACTGGTCCGGGATCAGCACCTCTATTTTTCATCTCATCTTTCCATTGTTGTAAATTGTGGTCGTCTGCGGGTCTCATCGAAAACCAATAGACAAGATGGTGCAGGGGCTGAATTCTCTGCGCCCTGAAATTTGATTCTGCCTTTAACCAGCCTGATCTCCGCTGCCCGCATTGCCCAATCGTGCCACCACTTGGTATCCGTACGAGCAAATGTGAGACAGACCACCGCACAGCCACAAGTGCTCTCCAAGTAGGCTTTCTCAATCCAACGACCAACTTCTCTTCCATAAGGCGGATTCAACCATACAGCCCCGCCACGCGAAACCTCCCACCACGAAACGCCCAGCGAATTTTCAGTCAAGAACAGGGGACATTTGTGATTTTCTTCGGATGCGGCTGCATCAAGAACAAAATTGAATTCTTCATTGACTTTGGCGAAGAAATCCCAAGGAGTTCCCCAATCTTGTTTTTTGCTTGAAAACAGNTTGTCATTTGTCCATACAATGGTCCCGTCTTCTTTTGTTGTCGTACTCATCCGACCTCCTTCCATGTTTTTCCGATAGCTGCACTCGCGGTAAACTTCATGCCTTTATAGCAGGGTGCCTCTAAATTCATATGTTTTTCCAAGAGCTTTGCCACGTTTTTCGCCTCTTTTTCCGGACATTCAACAACAATACTGTCGTGACATTGGTTGATTATGCCTGTGTTTGGGCCCCACTTATAAAGAGGTATGTCTTCATATAGTCCAATCAATGCGATGTTCATTAAAGAAGCGCCCGATGCCTGAATGGGGAAGTTCACCAATTCATTGATGTTCTCTCCGTCAAGAAAGTCGCGCCTTCTACCCATCANAGGCTCGGTCAGATAGCCCTTGTCGCGCCAAGTTTGGATTTCGTGGTTCCAGCCCGCATCAAACTTCGCCCCTTCACACCATTTCTTATGCATGACCCGNACTTCNCGGACAGAAAGATGNAGATANGGCAANCTNGTCGTACCNTCNCCATTNGNGATNTCGGTCTGCGTAATCACTTTATGCACAGTCTCGGGACTTGCAGCATATTGGGATGCGTAGGCTACGATCTTCGCAAGCTGTCTCAACTTATAGGCTGTTCCTGACCACTCAAAGTTGTTCTTCTTCGAAGGCCAGCCCTCTGCGTTCATAAACTTCGAACCGAAGATGGCTTTCGCAGTCACCATNGAATGAGGATCTATTCCACTCCAAAACGCCTCTAAATACTTNGCNGATTCCCATTTGATNGCNGCNATCCNCAACTCNAACTGNTCCATGTCNGCGCCCACCANNACNTTCCCCTCNGANGGNATAACCAGCGCTCTCAAATGCTTAGGAAAGTTCTGTGCATTGATGGGCTTNGAANNACGNGAGCCNACCNGTATTGGTNACATGNGCGTNNTAGCCNGGATACATCCTTTGGGTGGCTGGATCGACAATGCCCAACTTCTTGACTCCATACCGTTCCCTCCAGTCTTTTTCGAGCCATGAATCCTCGTCATCCCATCCGCCCCATGCTTCTTCGGACGAGTATCGCAGTTTGGTCACATACGTCCCAAGCACCTTCATCGCTCTTCTGTATAGACGCACTTCTGAGACAACAGCGCGTTGAGGCTTGGTCAGTTCAGGGAGGGTAAGCAAAGAACGAAGCACCAAATCCGAAGTAGATGGATCTCCTGTATCTGTGATGCGATCCTTTTCATCTAACGGAGCAATAAGGTCCCACTTGTCGAAGAACAGATCACGAAGTTGAACGGTTGAACCCGGATTGAGCTTCTCATTGCCCGTTATCTCTCGTATCTTTATGCGCCTTTCTGAGATTTCTTTCATCAGACTTTTCTCGGCGGTCTTTCTCCTGTTCTGATCTACCCGCATCCCGAGTGTGTGCATATCCGCACAGACTTCCTGCAACTTGTGATCACAACGGATCAATCTCTGCTGATCACGAAACTTCNCTTTGTCGAGCAATGGAGGCAAAATCTCTGCTGTTACCGCAACATCATAAGCGCAGTACTCGTGCAACTCGAAATCGGTTTCAGACCCATACGCCTTCTTTCGTCCTTCNCTGTCTGTTTTCCACGACGGGGCCGAAGTGTATAACGATCCCACAAACCCAAGGTTGTGAGGAAGCTCAGACTCAACCAGCCTGTGGACCAACATGGTGTCAATCAGGGGCTCAGGTGTAACACCCAACCACTTCTGGACAATGATGCGGTCATAATAGCCCGCGTTATGCCCAGCCTTCAAATACCGTCGATCTATAAAGAAGTCCTTCAACACTTCCTTTACCCGTACTTCTTCGTCCGGGGTGTAAAACCGTCCATGACCATTCACCGATAGAATACCCACTACATGAACATACTTCGGAACGCCAATCGCAATGCAGCGAATCCGAGCAGTTAAACATTCAATGTCATCAGTTTCAACATCATATGTATAGTAGGTGATGGCTTCTCGATTCAAAAAAGCTTTGAGTTCAGCCGCTGACGGATTGTAGACAACTTTGGGCGGAACCCAGTCAAGCCCCGACGTGAACCACTTGATGGCTTTTGATACATCTGATCGAAATACATGTGTCCACCTTTTCTCTCGCATGACTTGGGCGGGGTGGAGACATGGCATGACCCGTAATTTACGACCATCCCTTTCCACTTCCGTAGGTGCTCCACGCAGGCCCATGATTGTAGCAGACCTATGAATAACAGCCTTTGCCGCCTGTGTGCCAAACGCCAAAAGATGTGGGAAGCTTCGTAACTCTTTCTGTAATCGCGGCGCACAGCACTCCTCAGGGGTTGGAATGATTGCCAACTCTTCTTTTCCGTCTTTCTTTCTCTGCCTGTTTTCCTTATTTATCGCCCGATTTCGTTTTTGAAGAGCAGCCTTGAACCGCTTCATGTCGTTCTCGGGAGGCTTACACAGAATGGCTGTTGTCCAGTGTAGCATCTCACGACGAACCCCACAGTCCATCAACACACGGTGTAGCTCCATCGCTGCAGGGCCAACAAAAGGGCGACCCTCTCTCACTTCATGGTCAGTAGGGAAGTTGCCTACAGCCGCTATGTCTGATTCGTGTCTTTCAGGGGGAACGTATTCCGCCTCTTTTAGCGGGCATTCTCGGCACCTCGCTCCTTGTTTCTCTGCTTTCACTGCCTACGCTTCTCCGCACTCAAACTTGGTGCCTATGGCCGAGAAAACAAAATCCATCATTTCTCGGGCAATGTCCATATCTTCTTCAATTTCTTCAAGTGTGCAGTCCGTGTAGCTGGTCACCATATCCGATACATCACGAAATACATGAATACAGAACTCATTCCAATCTTCGTTGAAGCCTTTTTTGGCGGTCAGTTCAAAATAATGAAGCACACAAGACTTCAAATCGAAATTCATTTTACCCACACGGGCAACAATGGGCTTATAGCCCTCAGGCGGATCTATTGGCATTGAAAAGATCTGATTCACCAGCTTGCTCCCTGATTTGCCTGACAAACTCTGTGTAAAGCGACAAAGCTTCCGCGTTGAATGCGCCTTCTCTATCACACGCAATAATAATCTCCGACAGCACCATCACCAAGCTTTGGAGATCATTTAGGCTCGACACCAATTGATGGGCGTATTTGCACACTGCTACAATGTCTTCCGTGTCAGCCATACAAGTACGACCGTAAATCCGATTGGATCGTTCCACTGTCTTTTGGAGCGCTTCAATTGCAATTAAGGGGCTTTTCGAAGATTTCTGCTCTTCAAACCATTCAAGTCCCATTGTCTTCGTCCGGATGAGGGGTAACAGTCACATCCCATTGCTCAGGATTGAGTTTTTTGTTTAACAGCGCAATTTCGGATCGTGTTTGATGGAGCATGGCTGCTTGCACATCAATAAGCCTCAGAAGACCAATCACGACGAATGTGGGGATTGCTGCAGGCTGCTCAGGACCGACTCCTGCATTGACCGCTTGAACCACTTGGGCGCGAATTTCCGTTACCTGTTGTGTATTGAGCGGATCGTATTTCGCATACGGTTTCACACCAAGAAGAGGTGCTGATCCGGGCATGATGATGCCATTCGGTAATTTTTCCATGATTTAGCTCCAAAAGAAAGGACTGGAGGGCGGCTCGGACACCCTCCAGCATCACTCATTCATTCTCATGTATCACACCCCCTTCCGAGCAGGGGGATTGCTACGTTAAATACTCTATTTGAGCATATTCAGCAATTCGTTGGTGCTGGTATTAGGGGCTGCGAAACCAGTCGCGGCAGGCGCAGGAGCGCCATTGGAAGGTGCGCTAATGGAGGGGGATTGAGGCGCGAGTGAGGAGGATTGGTTGGAGGGGGCCACAAGGTTCGACTTTGCGTCGAATTCTTGCTTTTGGCGAGCCCATTCGCCATGGCCGAGGAATTGGACCTTTGAGTACTTCTTGGATTCGTCAATGGCTTCAGGGTCGCCGGGACGAAAATAGAAGGTGGCTTGCTTGTCAATGAACACTTTCGCGCCAATGCCAGTGGCTCCACGGTCCAATTGGTCTGCTGTGTACCCGCAACTTTCGAGAAGACCCCGCCAGTAATACATGACTTTGTCGTCTTGGTCGCGAGGCATACGCAAACCAGTCAATGCTGTTTGCCCCACAAAGTCGGCTCCGAAAGTAGCTCGGAAAAGAACTCGTTCTGGACGGTCAGGATTGACATAGGCTTCAGTAATGATGCCTTGATAATAGCCCTCAGGGGCTTGTCGGCTTTTGCCGGTTGCGGCGTTAACGCCAGTGAAATCGAAACTAAAGTTCCAATTTTGATCTTTATTGCTATCCATTGTGTTCTCCATGGATGTGTGGGTAAAGGGCTATGCGAGTGCAAGGCCGCGTTTGAGTATTGAACGATCGAAACCATCCCTGACGGTCCAGTAAGCGATCGAAGTTCCGACCTTTTCAGTCAGGGCGGAAAGCGTTTGAGAATAGAGACTGGAAGAGCCGACAGCATCAGTCTGCAAAAACTGCTCAGAGAGGGCTTCTACCATCTCTTCTTGCCAGCTAAGGTCAGGGTGGCGAGAAACGATCCATCCAGCAGCACGAAGTATTTCACCTATGTTCTGCGGGAGTTCTTCCATTGTTCCACCGATGTTAAAGCGGTCTTTCATAATCCATTGACTGTCTAAATGGCAGCGATAGATTCCTTTCCATCGGCCCTTGGGAGTCATTGTGTTGATACCGCATCGCAGAACAACATCGCATAAAGCAGCGAGATTTTCGGGGCCTTTCCCTGAAAGGTCTGGACCACCACGAATGATCTGTCCTGTCTTGTTGTCCATTTTAGGGCCCGCTTCCCAACAGTTGAATACAACCGGAAATCCAGCATTACGAGCAGCATTTCGAACAGCAGCAACTTTTTCTTTGAGAACGCCCCATTTTCGTTGATCCATTTGGCCGTTTCCTTGGATCTTTTTCTTCTGATTTTCTCCAATCCAGCAAAAGTCATCGAGGACAATGCCGTTTACGTTCCGATTCTTGCCATTCCCTTTGATGACCGCCAACGCCTCATCGAGATCAGAGGCTGGTTGCTGTGCGGGGCTATATCCTGCGACTCTCTTAATGCTTGAAAGAGCACCGGGAGCCGCTATAAAGAGAAATGAGGGGAAAGAAAGCCCCGTATCTAATGTTTTGCCGCCGCCTGATTTTCCAAAAATGCATATAACAGGAGAGTCATATACTCCAGTTTTGTGTTCCATTTGTTGTGTTCCATTAAGTGTGATGCGATGTGTGATGTGATGTGTAGAATGTATGGCACGGGTTGTCAGGTGTCAAGGTTTTTGTGTGTTTTTTTCACACCTGAGTCTGCATGCCCCATTTGCATGTATCCAGAAACGAACATGCACCGTAACGGTGGTAGCAAGACAGTTCATTCATCGCCATGGGATAATCCACAGGAGAACGGCCACTCTTCTCCAACCTTTCAATTGTCTCCTCAGCATCCCGAACGGTTTGAGGAAATTTCCGGTACAGGTTCGGTGCGGGAGGCAATGAAATGCGCTTGAATTTATAAGTGCCCGTATGTTGGATTTGATTCAACATCACACCATGATAGCGCTCTCCGTAAATCTTATGTGCCATGTACCCGTACCCAACAAGCTGTCCACTGATGCCATAGTATTTGGCCTGTGATGCCATGATGCGAGTGGTCGTTTTATGGTCGATCACATAAACACG